>CAZBXU010000138.1:0-9760 GCA_964495755.1 uncultured Spirochaetaceae bacterium
GTTAGATTTTAATCTGCCAATAAAGACGACAGAACTTCTGAGACGGCGTACTAGCATAGCAACTGCCAAAGACTACGATTTTGTATCAAGATTCTTTGCTCCCGCGGTAGGGATAGATGAGGATCCAGTTACAGGATCAGCGCACTGCTATCTGACACCCTTTTGGGCTGAGAAAATGAGGAAAAATGAACTGACCGGATTTCAAGCATCTAGAAGAACAGGAGTCATCCGCTGCCGGTTAAGCCAAGACAAGGTACTTCTGTGTGGTAAGGTTATTACGGTATTCCGAGGAGAACTATTGGTCTAGATTGATGTTGGGGACCTCTACCCGAAGCCGGAGGATAAGAATCTGCCGAACATTTCGCTTAACTTGACGCTCTCTCGATCCCTTCGGTCGGTACGAGGGTGTAAGTCAGCTTTTCGTTATGCTAAGTGAAAGACTGTCTTAGAAAGGAATGAATATGTTTAAAAGAATTGTTGAAGGTCACCAAGAAGAATATTTTTCTGGTATTGAAAATGTGAGAAAATATGCAGAAAAATCTGAAAAATCATCAAAAATGAGATTTAGAGGATTTTTGAATAAACTAAATACTTTCAATATTAAGGGAAGTTACTTAGAAATTGGTGCGGGTTCTGGAATATTGTCAGCAATAATTGCAGAAAACAATAAAGACGTAAATATTACAGCCGTAGAAATTTCGTCAGATATGGTTTCAGTTGCGAACGAAAGCATTGATACAAAAAAACTAAATTCGCAAATACAATTTATTGCGGCAAATATTGAGGATGAAAGTGTTTTGCAAAAGCTAGGAAAGTATGACTTGATCTATTCTACATTTTCTTTACACCATTGGAAAAATCCAAAAAAAGTGATTAATAATTTACTGAGATTACTAAATGATGATGGTGTATTGATGATTTATGATTTGAAAAGAGTATGGTGGCTATATTGGATACCCAAGCAAAATGGGTTTTTAAAATCTGTAAGAGCCTCCTACAGGCCTTATGAGATAAAAAAGATACTAAAGAACATAGGTATAAATAAATATGAGATTATCAGCATATTTCCATTTTTTATGCAAAATATAACTATTTGGAAATGATAAATCGACACTTTGGAGTTCTATTTTAAGGAGAATCTTTTATAAAACTCTGATAAAGACGGCATAACAAATTGTTCCAACTGACATTTTTCTGCTACGCTCCAAAATGCAGGTGCGCTCAGTCGTTATAATCAGTCGTTATGGGCTACATTTCTAAATTACACAACCCTGGCAACCAACGGTAGCCCGAGTGACCATCGGTATCCAGCAGCCTCGTCAAAGTGAACAGATTGTTTCAAAGTATGCTGGCGGGAAACGATTGCCTGGAGTAGACTATTAGGAACCCATTTGTTGAGTCGCGGCAGCTCGGCTTGGTGAAGCGCCGACGTCTCTGAAGGAGAGGGCCGATGGACGATCCCCGCCTCGATCGTCTCGCTGAGATCCTTGTAAGATACAGCACCAAAGTAAAACCTCGGCAACTTGTGGGACTTACCGGGTATCCATTCTCACCGGAAGCCATACCTCTCATGGAAGCTGTTCTTCGAGAAGTATTGCGGGTTGGGGCATACCCAGTCCCCTATCTCGAAATGCGAAACACCGAGGGTTTCGATCGGATCCTCTACGAGGAGGCGAACGACGAACAACTGGAGTATAGCGAGCCGTGGGCTGAGCAGATGATCCGCTCTTGGGACTGTGATATCGTGATCATGGCCGCGACCAATACCCGTCGTCTCTCCAGGGCAGACAGCTCGAGAATCGGTCTTCACGCTCACGCTCGCGCCGATCTTCGCAGCCTCTATATCAAGAGGGCTGCAGAAGGCTCTCTACGCTGGGTAATTTCTACGGTACCGACTTCGGCGTATGCCCAGGATGCCGAGATGAGCCGTACCGAATTCGCTGATTTCTTTTTCGCCAGCACATACGCCGACCAGGATGATCCGATCGCTAACTGGAAACACATCGCTGAAAGCCAATCCGCGCTGGTTGAGAAGCTTGCCGGCAAACGCACTGTCACCGTAAACGGCCCTCACATTGACCTGGTCTTTTCCATTGAAGGCAGGACCTTCATCAGCGGTGACGGTGAGTACAATATGCCGGATGGCGAGATCTTCACCTGCCCCGTGGAAGACTCCGTTAACGGATGGATGGAATCCTCCTTTCCGTCGATCTACAAAGGCGTGGATGTCGGCAGAGTTCGCCTCCGCCTCGAGGGGGGGCGAGTGATTGAGGCGGAGGCCGAAAAACACCAAGATCATTTAATGGCAATGCTCGATACAGACGAAGGAGCGAGGCGAGTCGGCGAGTTCGGCGTCGGCACGAATTACCAGATCTCGGTCTTCACCAAGAACATGCTCTTCGACGAGAAGATCGGTGGAACCGTCCACCTTGCCCTAGGAACCGGCTTCCCTGAAACGGGGGGAGCGAACGAAAGTGGTATCCACTGGGACTTCTTGTGCGACATGCGGGATGGAGGAACAATATCTGTCGATGGGAAACTGATCTATAAGGCAGGCAAGTTTATCCTTTAGTCACACCACCCCATCATGAGGACGCTTCGGCCTGGAGCTGCAAACGCATTCGAGTCAGCAGAGCAGGATTGGCGGTGAAATGCGCAAGGATCCGTACAGGAATTCCGCGGCAATATATGATCTTGTAATTAGATCGCTCAATGTTGCCTTGAAGCGGGAACGACAGAGACTTGCGCCCCCGATCCCAGGGATCAAGGTACTGGATATCGGGTACGGAACCGGTACGGATCTGGATGTGTATGGTGTTGACGTATCGCCGGCAATACTGCGGGTAGCGCGGCGGAGACTGGGCGATCATGCAGATTTACGTTTATGTAGTGCGGCACAATTGCCATTCAAGGATAAATTCTTTGACCTGGTTCTGTCGACCTATACATTGCACGAAATCCCATACGAAGATAGATCATCGTTCATTCTCGAAATGATGCGAGTGGATTGCGGGGATTGGTTATGCATTCTTGTTTGAACGTTGAAGAACAGACGGTAGTAAGTGGCGGGAATATAGCCTTTTTCCTACTTAGCACTCAGCACTCAGATAGGTAGAATCAGATTAGTGATGGAGGTGCATCCAAATGAAAGCGAAAGCTCGTGTGACTACTTGGAGCACACTGCTAAATAAACGCCATAGATGCTACTCAGCTTCGCGATAAGCGGCGGCTACAACCGCTTGCCACGCAAAATGGAGGATGAAATGGACAAGAAAGTCCTGGTGGCCTACGCCACCAAGTACGGTGCGACGGCGAAGATTGCCGATAAAATTGGAGAAGTGCTTGTTCAAGCAGGTTTTCCAACCGACGTGTTGCCTGTGAGTCGGGTTAGCGACCTGAACTCCTACAGTGCGGTTGTATTAGGCAGCGCGGTGTATATAGGCCGCTGGCGCAAGGAAGCGGCGAGGTTTTTGAAGGCCAACGAGAAAGTCCTGGCCGAACGATTGGTGTGGTTGTTTTCCAGCGGGCCCACGGGAAAGGGAGATCCGGTAAAATTGACGAATGGCTGGCGCTTCCCCAAGGCGCTCCAATCTGTCGCCGACCGCATTCCGCCTCGGGGGGTCACTGTTTTAAACGGTGCTGTGGATCCAGCAAAACTTAGCGGAGTCGAAAAATGGATGATCAACAAAGTAAACGCACCGCTCGGCGACTCACGAGACTGGGATGCCGTCACTTCCTGGGCTAAGGCTATCGCCGATGAGCTGAAGCGAGAGGCCTAGACGTCCGGAAGGCACCCCTGCGAACCTGCCATGACAATCATTCCCGGCTTTTTTTAACGGGGATTCCGGCGCTCAGCATCGGTATCCTTCGTCAGTGATCTTTGCTGTCTTCGCTTACGAAGCAGCTCGGGCGGAAGACTTGAAAGGTTTGCTCTTTCTCTCGGGAAAAAGGATGAGCAGGGCGTCGAGGATCGTTTCGGCGAAGTGGAACTTTATAGAGCTGCGGACTTCTCTGGGCAGATCCTCCATGTCTTTTCGGTTCATCTCCGGCATCAGCACGTCGGTCATGCGGTTGCGGTGAGCCGCAAGTACCTTCTCCTTGATCCCGCCTATGGGAAGTAGCCTGCCGGTCAACGTGATCTCACCGGTCATGGCGAAGCCCTTCTGAACCGCCGTTTCCCGGAGGACGGAGAGCATGGCTGTGGTGATGGTAATTCCTGCGGAGGGTCCATCCTTGGGGATGGAACCTTCCGGTACGTGAACGTGGATATCCCGATTCTTGTTGAAACCCGGTTTGATACCAAGGATATCGGCGTTGGCCCGCAAAAAGGAGAGGGAAGTCTGGGCACTCTCCTTCATTACCTCTCCGAGACTTCCCGTTAGGATAAGCTCGCCCTTGCCCTCCAGCAGAGCGACTTCCACAGGCAGGAGCCTGCCTCCCAACTCGGTCCAGGCCAGCCCGTAGACCAATCCCGGTTTTTCCTTGGGGTCGAGTATCTTCTCCTGGTAGGATTCGTTTCCCAGATACCCCACCACGCGTTTAGGGGTAACGGTTGTGGAAAAGCTGTTTTTTGCCCGCTGGGAGTCCACCTCTTGGGATCCCTCCCCCGGTTCTTCCTCGAGCAGCACCCCTTTCTTCACCGCTTTGCGGGCGATCTTGCGAAGGATCGTGGCGATCTGTCGTTCCAGGCTGCGGACACCGGATTCCATGGTGTAGCTGCGGATGATCTTGAGGATCGCCGGTTCCTGGAAGTTGATCTTTGCCCATTCCAGACCGTTTTGCTTGATCTGCTTGGGAATGAGAAAAGCTTGAGCTATCTTTAGCTTTTCGAATTCGCTATAGCCGGGGATGCGGATGATCTCCATGCGGTCCTGCAAAGGATAGGGGATGTTGTGGACCGAGTTGGCCGTAGTGATGAACATCACATGCGATAGGTCGTACTGTACTTCCAGGTAGTGATCCATGAAGGTCGAGTTCTGTTCCGGATCGAGCACCTCCAGCAGGCCGGAGGCCGGGTCACCTCGAAAATCCGAGCTCATCTTGTCCACCTCGTCTAGAAGAAACACGGGATTTCGGCTTCCTGCTTTCCGCATCGACTGGAGAATTTTCCCCGGAAGAGCGCCCACGTAGGTCTTGCGGTGGCCCCGGATCTCCGCTTCATCCTTCACGCCTCCGAGGGAGATGCGCACAAAGTTCCGCCCTAGAGCCCGGGCTACGGATTTGCCCAAAGAGGTTTTGCCTGTCCCCGGCGGGCCGACGAAGCAGAGAATGGGACCCTTGACTCGGTCCCGATTCAAGAGGCGTACGGCTATGAAATCCAGGACCCTCTCTTTTACCTTTTTCAGATCGTAGTGATCCTCGTCGAGGATTTTGCGGGCGTATTCGATGTCCCGGATCTCCTTAGTGCTCTCGTTCCAGGGAAGATCGACGATCCACTCCAGGTAGGTTCGCAGCACCGCCGATTCGGGGGAAATCGGCTGCATCCTGGCCAGGCGTTTCAGCTCTTTCTCGCACTTCTGAAATATCTCCTCCGGTAAATCCTTGTCTTTCAGCTTGATCTCGAGCTCTTTGGCGCCGGTGGGATCCTCTTTGTCCGAGCCCAGTTCTTTGTGAATTTCCTTGAGTTGTTCCTGAAGAAAATACTCCTTTTGGGTCTTTTCCAGTTTTTTCCGCACCTTCGAGGTGATCTTCTGTTCGATCTCCAGTACCTGGGTCTCCATGATCAGAGTTGTGACCAGATTCTCCAGGCGCTGTCGAATATCGACCTGGGAGAGAAGCTCTATCTTTTTCTCTACCTTTATCGGGATGTTGGAGCCGATCATATTGACCAGCTTGTGCGGGGTTTCCACCTTGTCGATTCCCGCCAGGATCTCCTTCGGAATTTTCTTGTACAGGGCACTGTAGCGGTTAAACTCCTTGATCACGGTACGCATCAAGGCGTCAACGCCGGCATCCAAGGCCGGGCTTTCCTCTATGGCCCGAACCTGAACCTTGAAGTAGGCTTGAGACTCCAGGTAGCGGACGATGTTCGCCCGCTCGTTTCCCTCGACCAGGAGACGAATCGTGCCGTCGGGAAGCTTGAGCATCTGTAGGATACGGGCCACCGTTCCTGTCGGATAGATATCTTCCTGGTTCGGCTCCTCGTCCTTGTTCTGCTTCTGGGTAGCGAGGAAGAGGACCTTTCCCTTTCCCATGGCCTCTTGAACCGCACGGATAGATTTCTTCCGGCCGACGAAGAAGGGAACCACCATGTTGGGGAAGATGACCATATCCCGCAAAGGCACGAGGCAGAGCTCAGTCCTTGAGGGAAAGATCTTCATGCAGTTTTCTTTTCGTCTACCAGCGTGATTTCAGGATCTACAGATTTTTCGACAACTTCCGGAGTCACAACGACGCGTTTCTTTCCCTTGATAGAGGGGATGTCATACATGATGCCTACCATCACCTTCTCCACGATGGCTCTCAAGCCCCGGGCACCGGTTTTGATATTGCTGGCTTTTTTGGCGATGGCTCCGATGGCTTCATCCTCGAAGACAAGGTCAACGTCGTCCAGCTTCATCGCAGCCTGGTACTGCTTGACGATCGCATTGCGGGGTTCGGTGATGATGCGTATGAGCACATCGAGGCTCAGCTCTTCCAGGGTTACATTGATGGGCATCCGGCCCACGAACTCGGGGATCAGGCCGAAGCGTATCAGGTCGTCCGGATGGAGGTGGGAGTACAACTCGACTAAGTCGCGCTCGTGGGTGGCTTTGACATCAGCGCCGAAGCCCATCGGATGTTTCGATACTCGGGAGTCGACGATATTGTCCAGCCCGACGAAGGCGCCGCCGCAGATGAACAGGATATTCTTCGTATCGATCTTCAGCATCTCCTGGTTGGGGTGCTTGCGCCCGCCCTGGGGAGGAACCGAAGCTACCGTGCCTTCGATGATCTTCAACAGTGCCTGCTGCACACCCTCTCCCGACACATCTCTCGTGATAGAGACGTTTTCCATCTTTCTGGAGATCTTGTCGATCTCGTCGATGTAGACGATCCCTTTCTCCGCTGCGGCGATGTTGTTGCCGGCATTCTGGATGAGTTTGAGCAGGATGTTTTCTACGTCCTCACCGACGTATCCCGCCTCCGTAAGAGTAGTTGCGTCGGCGATGGAGAAGGGAACTTTCAACTTGCTGGCCAGGGTACGAGCCAGGAGGGTCTTCCCCGTACCGGTGGGGCCGATCATCAGGATATTCGACTTCTCCATCTCCACATCCGGATCCAGCTTGTGCCCCATGGCGATTCGTTTGTAGTGATTGTATACCGCTACGGAGAGGACTTTCTTGGCCTGCTCTTGACCGATCACGTACTGATCGAGGTACTCCTTGATCTCTTTGGGAGTGGGAATATCCTCTTTAAACTCTGCAGCGAGAAGCTCGTCCTCCTCATCTAGGATCTTCTTGCAGACAACGACGCATTCGTCGCAGATGTACACCCCGGGTCCGGCGATCAGCCGGCGTGCCGTGTCTGCGCTCTTGCCGCAGAAGGAGCAGACTTTAAGGCCTTCATTTTTTGCTAGTTTGCTCATTGTTCTCCGGCCGTTCCAGAATCTTATCCACCAACTTGTACTCAACCGCTTCGTCGGCAGACATATAGTAATCCCTTTCCAGGTCTTGAGCAATCACGTCTTCGCTCTTCTCGGTATGGCGGGCAAAATACTGGATGATGAGCCTTTTGATGCGCACGATTTCTCGGGCCTGAATCCCGATGTCCGCAGCCTGGCCTGCAACCCCTCCCCATGGTTGGTGGATCAGGATACGGGAGGAGGGCAGTACGAAGCGTTTCCCCAGAGTCCCGCAGGTAAGAAGCAGCGCCCCCAAGGAGGCGGCCTGGCCGAGGCAGATGGTCTGTACATCCGGTTTGATATACTGGATCGTATCATAGATGGCCAGTCCGGCCGTTACGGTCCCACCGGGAGAGTTGATGTACAGATGGATGTCTTTCTCCGGGTCTTGGGACTCCAGAAACAGCAGCTGAGCTACTATCAGATCGGCGTTCAGATCGACGATTTCACCGTCGATGAACACGATCCGGTCTTTGAGGAGCCGGGAAAATATATCATAAGAGCGTTCGCCCCTTCCGGTTTGTTCGATAACTATAGGTACGAGGTTGCTTGCTTTCTCGATCATATTCAGTAATTTAATAGTTTCCCTGTACCAAGTCCAGAAATTTCACCCTTTTGCCCTTTCCCCGGGTCCCGCCGTCTAGAAGTATATCGTAGAGCTTCTCATTCTTCAGGTCGTGCTTGAGGAACTCCAGGTAGTTGTTGCGGCTCATCGTTTCCTTGGCTTCCTCGAAGCTGATGTTTTGAGCGTCCGCTTCTTTCCGGATCCGTTCCTCGATATCCTTATCCTCGAGCTCAATACCCTCCTGTTTAACCATTTCGTTCACAACCAGCTGCAGCTTGAGCTTTTTCTCTGCCCCGGCGCGCCATTCATCGAGAATCTGCTCTTTGTTTCTGCCCTCGGCTTCCAACTGCTGCAGGACCGGCTTTTCTTCCCCCCCAAGGCGGGAGATGAAGCGAAGCCACTGATCCTGAAGCTCGCTTTCCACCATGGATTTTGGAAGGGCAATCGTGGTCTGATCGGCTATTTTCTCGAGGATCTGGGAGATGTTGTGCTCCCGGATCTTCTGCTTGGCGTGCTCCTCGAGCCTTTCGAAGATATCCTTTTTCAAATCTTCCAGGTTTTCGTACTTGTCACTGATATCCTGAGCCAGCTCGTCGTTGATTTCCGGAAGCTGCTTCTCCTTGACTGCGATCAGTTGAATCTTGAGCTTTACAGACCTTCCGGCCAGTTCCTTGAACTCGAAATCCTCCCCGAAATCCTTAGTGACTATCTTCTCCTCGCCGGTTTTCATTCCCACCAGCTCGGCGTCGATCTTGTAGAGGTTATAGCCGCTTCCCACTTCGAAGACGAATCCTTCGCGTTTTGAAGCCGCTATCTCTTCATCCTTTTCGTCGAGCTCGGCATAATCGATATTGACAATATCCCCCGTCAGAACCGTATCGTCCTTTTTATCGATTACGATGGAGTTCTGTTCCTGAAGCGCCTTGAGTTCCCGGGCCATGTCTTCATCGCTTATCTTTACCTGAAGCTCTTCGAAGCTTTGACCTTTATTCTCGGGAAGTTCGATCCTCGGGTAGGTGTCGAAGGTCACCGAGTAGGTGTAGTCCTTGCCCAACTCGAGATCTTTTTTTGTATCCATTTCGGGCGTCGAGGTTGCAATCGGTTTCTGCTCGATCTTTTCAAAAACCTTGTCGAGGCTGCTGCGTATAACCTGTTCGGTCGTTTCACCCAGGATGGCATCGCCGAACTTGCGCAGCAGTATATTCGCCGGGACTTTTCCCTTGCGAAACCCATCGATACGGACAGTTTTACAGTACTCCGCCACCAGCTCGTCGTACCGTTTCTGAATAAAATCCTTCTTTACGCTGATGGTGAGCTTGACACTCGAGTTGTCCAGCTCTTCTATCTTTTTTCTTTTGATCACGGAACTCTCCCTCTCCTCTTTTCAGACCCGCGGGGTCTATGGAACTGATCTCACCTAGTAACGCGTTGTTTTTGCCCTCATCCGGCCTGAGCCTTCCGGTTGATGTTTAAATAAAAGGCGACCCGGATTTGAGCTCCAGGTCGCCTGGCAAGTATTAAGAGCGGGAAACGGGATTTGAACCCGCGACATCCACCTTGGCAAGGTGGAGCTCTACCACTGAGCTATTCCC
>CAZBXU010000139.1:0-9506 GCA_964495755.1 uncultured Spirochaetaceae bacterium
TACTAGCGGAGCTCACGTGCCCTCGCCTCATTTCCGCCAGTCCCAATTCATCCCGCAACCTACACACGGTTCACCCAACGCGGTGCACCGAGCAATCTTGACCCGAGAACGGTAATCTCAGTATCATTAGGAAGCTGTCGGGATGTAGCCTAGCGGTTAGGGCGCCTGCTTTGGGAGCAGGAGATCGGAGGTTCAAGTCCTCTCATCCCGAATCTCATCTGCCGCGATTTCTAAGGCCTTGCCTGCAAGCTTGGGGAGCACATCGCGGCAGCCGGGCGTCCATAGCTCAGCTGGATAGAGCAACAGCCTTCTAAGCTGTGGGTCGCAGGTTCGAGTCCTGCTGGACGCGATATAACGTAATCCCGCGTTCTGCTACGGGCGGGTCTCACAGTCTGCCCGTGGATTCCTATCATTTAGATACTTTCGCGCTTTATTGACCGCACGAATAGTATTGTTATTAATAGGAACTCTGAATTGCTTCAACAACGCTATCATGTCTTCGGCGGCTTTCACCGTTTCTTTAAGTTTCTCTCTATCTTCGGGCGTATTTACAGGCAGTTTTCCTTTTCTCATATAATAGAAACCTCAATATAATTATCGATATTAATGCGCATTTTCTGTACAAATGCATATCATCGTGTTACCCTTCCAGGATCAGAAAATGAAGGAAAGAAGAAAGATAGAGCGCCTAGAAATGCAAGCCACAGCACGAATGGAGGTCGTGGCTAAAGGTGGTAAGAAAATAAGTCTGCAAGCAGAAACAAAGGATATTTCAAGCCACGGCGCATTTTTCATCACTGAGCATCCAATCGAAAAAGACGCCAGTCTAGATATCGAGTTAATTTTATCAATGGAGAAGTTACAGAAGCTATTGGATGGAAATAAACAAATAAGGATACGAATACAAGGTACCGTCATTCGAAACGACCCAGACGGAATTGCGGTAAGTTTTAGCAGGAAATACCAAATAACTGCATTAAATCACGGTCGGGATTGGTGATTCAATCCAGGGACACAACCCAAAGAGTCAATAGACCCTCTTAGATAAGAAAAGTGCTCACTACCTGTCTATGGCGCCCGAGGCAGGTTCTAGTCCTGCTGGACGCGAAATCGAGGGTTCGACCCGGGATCAGTCGTATCGACGGCGTCCCCGGGCCGCCCCTCCGCCGCTTCCGCCGAATATGATGATCACCCCCAGCAGAAAACCGAAGTTGTACCACCCACCGTTGTTGTGCACTTCGTATATGTCCACTTTGTCGGAGAACAGGGAGATGATGAAGGTGACCGGAGCAATGATGCCCTGCCACAACCCCAGCCAGAATCCGGCGACCTCACCCTCCGGATCGGCGGTATCTACGAGCTTGTTGGGCCCGGGAGCACACCCGGCCAGAATGATCACCAGAATACAGATAACACACAGAATCAACGCCCGCTTCATAAAAACCTCCTAATTAATTTCTTCGACCCATTCGCCGCCTTCAGTGCCCTTCCCCGCGGAGCATACTGAGAGCGTGTTCCATGATCGGGATGAGGGCACGGGTGCACAGACGCACCGCCTTGACAGATCCCGGGAAGTTGACGATGATCGTGTTCCCTCGAACCCCGGCAATCCCCCTGGAAAGAACCGCCGTGGGAGTTTCCTTGTAGGATTCGGCGCGCAAGGCCTCGGCAATTCCCGGCAGCTCCCGCTCGCAGTACCCGCGGGTCGCCTCGGGGGTAACATCCCGGGAAGAGATCCCGGTCCCGCCGGTGGTCAGGATGAAGTCGGCGTCGGTGTGACGATCGAAGGCGTCGTGGATGGACTGAATCTCATCGGGAACAATCTCACGGCGGATCTCGGTGCCGGAAAAGGCTTCCCGAAGGATCGACACGATCTGCGGACCGGAACGGTCCTCGTATTGCCCGCGGGAAGCCCGGTCAGAGATCGTAATAACACACACTGTCACTGTTGATCGTTCCTCCCTGAATCACCTTGGTGAAGATGCCCTGCCGGGGCATGACGCAGTCTCCCACGGCCTGATAGATCGCGCAGTCGTGGTGACACTCTTTGCCGATCTGGGTCACCTCGAGGACCACCTCGCCCAGATGCAGGCGTGTCCCTATGGGCAGGGCGGCCAGCTCGACTCCTTCGGTGGTGATGTTCTCGGCAAAATCTCCGCAGCGGATCTCGATGCCCTTGCCCCGCATGGTCTCGATATCCTCGTTGGCCAAAAGCGATACCTGGCGGTGCCAGGGCCCGGCATGGGCATCCCCCTCGATGCCGTGGTCGGGGCGAAACACCGCCTTCTCCATAGGTGTCTTCTGCACCCCCCTGCTTTCAGAAATATTGATCGAGAGAATTAAAAAAGATTTAGGCACTTCCCGGCCCTCCCAGAGCTTCCTTGGTTTTCTCGAGCAGGCGGATCTCCCCGATCCTCATACCGCTGTCAACGGCTTTGCACATGTCGTAAATCGTCAGGGCGGCGACGGACACCGCCGTTAGCGCCTCCATCTCGATGCCGGTCTTGTCCGTGCAAACGGCGGTGCCCCGGATCTCGATCGCCGCTTCCTGAAGCTCGAATTCCAGATCGATCCAGTCGACGGCGATGTTGTGGCAGAGGGGAATCAAATCCGTGGTGCGTTTGGCAGCGGCAATGCCGGCGATCTTGGCGGTCGCCAGAACATCTCCCTTGGCGATCAGGTTTTCCCTGATTCTGCGAACCGTATCCGTTGACAGGAAGATCTTTCCGGCCGCCCGGGCCGTTCGCCGCACCCGCGGTTTGGCAGATACATCGACCATCCGGGCTTTGCCCGACTCATCGACATGACTGAACTGCTTGTCCTTGCTTTCCATACGCCTATCCTCCAATCTCCATCATGCTCCTTCCCGTGCAGGTCGATCCGCGCTCGGGTTTGTGGGCAATGGTCTTGCGTAAACTGCCCTCAATATCCGCCATGTCGATCGGGATTTCCTCGTCGGAGTGCAGGCAGGGCTTGAGAGATCCGTCGGCAAGCAGACGGATCCTGTTGCACTCCTCGCAGCGGGGGGGCCTTTCGTAGTTATAGTTGTCCGTCTTCTCCGCCCCTAAGGCGAAGTGGTTGATCAGCTGCAGTCTCAGTCCTCTCTCAGAGCAAAAACGCCGCAGCTCATCGATTTCCTGTTCCGGTGTATCGTCCAACACGACCATGTTGATCTTTGCAGGAATCTTTTCCCGCAGGGCCGCTTCGATACCCCGCAGGACCCACTGGATCTCTCCCCCCCGGGTGAGATGGCGATAGCGCTCCGGATCCAGCGTATCCAGGGACACGTTTACGCTGTCCAGCCCGGCCGCTTTAAGCTCTCCGGCAAAGCGGGCCAGCAGGGTGCCGTTGGTGGTCATGGCCAGATGCCGCAGCCCCTCTACGGAGCGAACCATCCGCACCAGGTTCACGATTCCCCGCTTCACGAGAGGTTCCCCGCCGGTCAGGCGCACTTTGGTCACCCCCAGCTTCACCGCAGCCCGAACCACCGCGGTGATCTCCTCGAAGCTCAAGAACTCTTCGTGCCGCCGCACCGGCACTCCCTCCTCAGGCATGCAGTAACGGCAGCGCAAATTGCACTTATCGGTCACGGAGATGCGCAGGTAGGTGATTTCCCGATTATAAGAGTCGTACATCGAGCTCGCTTCCTTGTTCTATACGGGTCGTTCCCCTCTCGATTCGAATCAACCCTTCCGCTTCGCGCAGCGCGCTGAGGTGAGAAGACCCGTGGTAGTCGAGGGGATGAATCCGGTTTCCTTCCAGCTTCACCGGTCGATACTCCAGGCGCTCCCCATTCCGGCGGTTGAGCGGCTCGGCCAGAACGCCGGTGAGCACACGCGGCCGGTAGGAGAGACCCATCCACCGGTAGAGGAAGGTCTTCACAAATACCTCGAAGATGATGAAGGTGGATACGGGATTGCCCGGGAGTCCGAACACGAAAGATCGACCTTTGCGGGCAAACAGAGTCGGCTTGCCCGGCTTTACCGCCAACTTGTGGAAATGGATCTCCGCACCCAGGCTTTTCAACACATCGGGGACGAAATCGAAATCTCCCATCGAAACTCCACCGGAGAGAAGCAGTACATCGCAGTCCCGAAGAGCGAGCTCTACCATCGCGTTGAGCTTGTCCGGATCATCCGGCACCACACCGTAGTACCGCCTGCGCGCCTTCATGGCCGCAACCTGGGCACAGAGCTGAGGACCGTTGGAGTTGTAAATTTCTCCGGCCTTGAGCTCCTCCCCGACACCGCGCAGCTCACTGCCTGTAGTAATGATCCCCACCAGCGGCATAATCGCTACGGGTACCGCCTCAAATCCTTGGGAGGCGAGCACTCCGATGTCCTGAGCTGAAAGCACCTTTACTTTCAGCAGCGGATCTCCGGCTTTCAGGTTCTCCCCGCGGACAATGATATTGGCGTACGGTTCCGGCTTCACAACCCGGACCCAGCCATCGACCTCCTCGGTGAACTCGACCCGGACGATCTTGTCCGCTCCCTCGGGCATCATAGCCCCGGTCATGATCTTGCTGCACCGTCCGGTTCCGATCTCCTCCTGCGGTACATCCCCTGCGGCGATTACCTCCACGATTTGATAGCGGTCGGAGGAATCCACCGACTGAAGGGCAAAACCGTCCATGGCCGCCTTGGGAAAGGGAGGTGAATCAACCCGGGCGCGCACTGCTTGAGCCAGAACACGACCAAGGGCCTCTGCTATAGGCACCACTTCCACCTGGGGAGTAAGCTCAACTTCATCGAGAATCTTCAGTGCTGCATCCGGATCCAACATTTACCTCTCCCTCTGCCTTTAGTAGAGACGGATCGCCGACGCCTTAAAGGTAACATAAAACTGCTCGCCAGGCACGACCTTCAAAGTATCAACGGAGTATTCGGTAATCAGAGCCTGCACGGGAAAACCGCAGTCCAGACTTACCCGCACCGTGTGATTCGTCTTCTCGACTTTCATTACCCTCCCAAGAAACTGGTTTTGTGCACTGGTGTGGATCCTCTCTTGGGATAGGATCACATCATTCAGAGGAAGAACCGCGGTGGTGAATCGGCCCTCCTGCGCAGGACAGTGCAGGGTCTGAGTTCCCATCTGAAAGTAGCTAAACCTGTCGTCTGTTTTCTCAACTGCACCCTTGAATATATTCTCGCGCCCGGGTACGACAGCTCCCTCTGCCAGGAACACCAGACGGGTCCCCAGCCGGTAGGCAAAGGCCAGATGGTGAGAGCTGAAGATGATCGTTGTACCCGCATCGGCCAGGCGGAGAATCAGCCGCTCCAGCAACTCGATCGAGGCTGTGTCCACATTGGCCGTGGGTTCATCGAGGAAAAGGATCCCGGGCTCCAGGGCCAGAGCTCTGGCAATGGCCACCCGCTGCTTCTCCCCCCCCGACAGAGCCCGGGATCTTCGATGTTCGAATCCCGGCAGGCCTACCAGAGACAGCTTCTGCTCTATCCGCCTTTGAATCAGTCGGGAGGAAAGCTTTCTTATCTTCAACCCGAAGGCCAGGTTCTGGGCCACGGTTCCGTCGAACAGGTAGGGATCCTGGTGTACCAGCACCGATTCGCCGCGTATGCAGGCGTACCCGCGTCGATTTATCGGTTCCCCGCGGAACAGGATCTCTCCCCCTGTAGGCTCGAGCAGCCCGTTGAGAAGTTTCAGGACAGTGGTCTTGCCGCTGCCATTCGGTCCGGCAACGGCATGGATCTGTCCCTCCTCAAGATCGAGGGATGAGATCTCCAGGGCGGGTTGGCTGCCATAGCCATAGCGCAAGTCGTGCAGACGAAACAGCGGAATGTTCTTATCGCTCATATCGTACCATCCCGTGCAGGGTAAGATTGACCAGGAAGGCAAGGACGAGCAGGATAATCCCTAAAGCTAATCCCAGCTCAAACTCCCCCTTGCTCGTTTCCAGGGCAATGGCCGTAGTGATGGTCCGGGTATACCAGCGGATATTCCCGCCCAGCATCATGGACACTCCGACTTCCCCGATGACCCTGCCGAAGCCGGCCAGGAGTGCGGAGATGATGGCAACCCTTGCTTCCCGCAGGGTCATCCAAAAAACCTGCCTCTGGGAAGCGCCCAAGGTGATCAGCGTTTCCGGAAGCCGCAGATCGGTCTTGCTGAGAGCGCTGTAAACCATGGAGGCGATGATCGGAAAACAAAGAATTGTCTGACCGACGATCACCGCCTGCGGCCGGAACAGCCAGCCCAGTCCTCCAAGGGGACCGGAACGGGAGAGAAAGGAGTAAACCAAGAGACCTACCACCACGGTAGGCAGGGCCATCAGGGTGTTGAGCACGGCGATGACCAGCTTCCTGGCCCGAAACTTCCTGAAGCCTAGAACGAAACCGAGAGGCAAACTGAACAGGGCGGCAATGGTTACCGAGGACAGGGAGAACTTGAGGGAAGTCAGGGTGATGTAGTAGACCTCCCGGTCACCGCTGAAAAGCAACTTGCCTGCCTGCACGAGAGAATCAATCACGCCGCCCGCTCTCCGACCCTATTTCAGTGCATCGGGATAGAACAGAACTTGTCCTTCCTTCTGGAAGGCGCCAATCATGTTCTGTCCCTCCGGGGAGGTGATCCAGGCGATGAAACGCATAGCCCCGTCGTAGTTTACATGGGGATGTTTCGCCGGATTGACCGCGATGACGCCGTACGGATTGAACAGCTCCGGATCTCCCTCCACCATTACCTGAAGGGCGATCTTACTCTTCATGGAGAGGTAGGTTCCCCGGTCGGCCAGAGTATAGGCCTGCATATCGTCGCTCATGGTGATCACCGCTCCCATGCCCTGACCTACCTCCTTGTACCATTTCCCGTTCGGTGAAAGACCCGCCTGGATCCACAGGGATATTTCCTTCTTGTGGGTTCCCGAATCATCCCCCCGAGAAACGAAGGACAGCCGGTGGTCGGCGATAGTCTTGAGGGCTTCAGCGGCACTACCCATATCCCGCACTCCCGCCGGGTCTCGGGAGGGTCCTAGAATGATGAAATCGTTGTGCATCACATCCCGGCGATTCACCCCGTGACCTGCGGCCACAAAGGCGTCCTCCGAAGCCCGGGCATGAACCAAGACCAAATCCACGTCCCCGTTCTCGCCAAGAGCCAGAGCCTTGCCGGTTCCCACAGCGATCACATCGACCTTGAGCCCGGTCCTGTCCTCGAACGGGGGAATGAGCTCAGCCAGCAGCCCGCTGTTCTCGGTGCTTGTGGTCGTGGCCAGACGCAGCCTTCCCGACTCGGCGGACAGGAGCACCGCGACCAGACAGAGAGCCAGAGCGATTCCAATTGCCTTTTTCATACCTTTACCTCCAATAAGGATATTTATTGAAGGCAAGAAACAAGGATGGTAGAGATCCTTTTCTCGCCTTTCCAAATACGGGAGGCATGCCCGTTTCCAGGCATACCCTATCGGTGAAGAACCGTTCCGGGAGCGGATTAGGTCTCTTCACTCGGCGAATTTGCTGATACCGTCGATCGATCCGATCGATCTAATCGTAGGTTAGAATATATTATATACGGCTGTCAACCATGGTGCTATACCGCCGAACCCCGCCGTCGCAGTACTTCTTCGGCAGCAGTCACGATGTCCTGAACGCCCATTCCGTACAGATCGAGGAGCTTCTCATACGGTCCGGTTTCCCCGTAGCAGTCCCGGATGCCGATCCGCCGCAATGGCGTGGGCAGATTCTCGGACAACAGCTCCGACACCGCCGAACCGAGCCCGCCGATGATATTATGCTCTTCCACGGTGACCACGGCCCGGGTGCGGGCCGCCTCCGCCAGGATCGCCTCTCCGTCCAGGGGCTTCAAGGTGTGGACCTCCAGGACCGAAGCGGGAATTCCCCTGTCCCCCAAAATCGAAGCGGCAGCCAACACTCGACCCAGGATCGGCCCGTGGGTGATCAGGGTTACCTCCCCGCCGGTTTTCAGGGGCGTAGCCTTTCCGATTTCAAAACGGGTGTTTTCCTCGTGAACATCGACAACTTCGGCTCTGCTGAGGCGCAGATAAACCGGTCCGTCCAGATCGGCCACCAGAGGAAGCAATGAACGCACTTGATAGTGATCACTGGCTACCACAACCGTCATGTTCGGAAGTGCACGTACCACGGCCAGATCCATGATCGCCTGGTGAGTTGCCCCGTCCATAGGCCCGGAAAATCCTCCGTAGCCGGCTACGATCTTGACATTGGTCCGCGCGTAGGACACCAGGGTGCGCAGTGGATCTCCGGCCCGGAGAACAAGGAGCCAGTGAAACGGGGAAACTACATCGACCTGCTCGATCCGGATCAATACTACACGGTCACCCCGGCCCGCCAAGTTCGCCGTCAGCGAATCAACGACAACTTGCTAGGCGATGGCCGGTTCTGTCCGACAATTCGCCGCACCGATATCCTTCAAGGGTTTGAAGCGACCGACCTTCCCGAGCGGTGCCGAAAGGTCGTGTCCGGCTACTCGCCGGAATTGTTGAAACGGGCATTGAGTTATCTCTACTCCAAGGAAACAAAATCATCCTTCAAGATCGAACACATCAAGCTCAACTCGACCCGAACCGAGCGCTTCGTCGCGCTGCTTCAACTGGCTGAGCATGAAGACTTCTGCGAAAAAGCGAAATTGATCGACCTGCAGAATCGCATTGTCGATCCACGATTTTCCGAATCCGGCTACCGGACGAACCAGAACTATGTCGGCGAGACGGTCACCTGGCAGAAAGAGAAGATCCATTTCGCGTGTCCGAAGCCGGAAGACCTGCCCGCCCTGATGGAAGGCTTGATCGCCTCTCACAAGCGCATGGACCGGGGGGGCGTGTCCGCAGTGGCTCATACCGCCGCCGTGGCTTATGGATTCGTTTTCCTGCATCCGTTCGAGGACGGCAATGGTCGAATCCATCGATTCCTGATCCACAATGTTCTTGCCCGCCAAGGCTTTACGCCCGAGGGAATCATGTTTCCCGTGTCGGCATCCATGCTGAAGAACCTTGGCGACTACAACGCTTCCCTGGAGGCGTTTTCTCGACCGCTCATGGCCCTGGTGGAATATTCGCTCGACGAAGAGGGCCGCATGATCGTTGGCAACGATACGGCCCGGTGGTACAGCTACGTCGATATGACGCCCCAGGCGGAGGCACTATTCCGGTTCATCGAGCAGACCATCGTTACGGAACTCGTCGAAGAATTGGCGTTTTTAGCGAACTACGACGAGACCAAGAGGGCTATCCAGGAGATCGTGGACATGCCCGACCGGCAGATCGATCTCTTCATCCGGTTCTGCCTGCAGAATAATGGCCGACTCTCAAGCTGCAAACGTGCAAGCCGCTTTGATACCCTTTCGGAGGATGAAATCGCTCGCATGGAAAAGGCAATACGCATGAGATCAAGCTCTTCGAACGGATGAATAGTGAAAACTCCTAGTACTTTTACAGAACGGGGAAATGGTGTATTGTTACTTTTGAAGGGGGCTGGTTATCAGACAGTTATCATCTCTCCAAAAGGCTGTTC
>CAZBXU010000140.1:0-3485 GCA_964495755.1 uncultured Spirochaetaceae bacterium
ATCGGCGCCCCCAAGGGGATCCTCTGCCTGCACTGGTACGACATCTACCTGGAGGGAGAGGCCAACCAGGTCGGCCCCACCCCGATGGAGGGACGCCACGACGCTCTCTGCGCCACTGCGGAGATGATCCTGAAAGTAAACGAGCTGCCCGATCGCATGGGCGGCAACATGGTGGCCACGGTGGGAGAGATCCAGAACTACCCCAACTCTCGCAACATCATCCCGGACAAGGTGCACGTCACCGTAGATATCCGTTCCTGGGATGATGAGCACGCCCTCAAGGCCTGGGAACTGGTCAAGAAGGATTTCCAGGACATCGCCAACCGAAGGGGCTGCCCGATCCGCATCGAGGAGACCTGGCGCGTGGAGCACGCTCCCTTCGACGAGAAACTGGTCGAGCGGGTCATGGAGAGCGCCGGGGAACTGGGCTACTCCTACCTGCACATGGTCAGCGGCGCCGGCCATGACGCCAGCTACATGAACCAGATCTGCCCTACGGCGATGATCTTCGTTCCCTCGATCGGAGGCCGAAGCCACGTAGAGGTGGAAAACACGACCTGGGAGCACTGCGAAGCCGGAACCAACGTGCTGCTGCACTGCATTCTGAAGACGACGGGGGCGAGGTAAGATCTACTGCACAATTGCAATAGTGGAGGAAGCTGTATCCTATCGGCAATCAGTGTCGGTCCAATGGTATGAGCGTAGCTGGAAAACATTCATGGGCATTTACTTCCCGCTTCCGACGCAACGCCTACGGGTGGCGGGGAAGCTCCCTCGCGGTATCACGATTAAAGGAAGCGGTCTCCGAAATCAAGAAGGCTGCACGCAAAGATCCTGTTCTCGGTGCCGAGGGGGCCGTGTTGTTCCTGTGTAAGGTTTCGCCAGCTCTCGAACATGTCGACAGTTCTTCCGGTTCTCTGGGAAACGCTGTAAATAAAGCCATCGAGGCGCTCATTCCGATCATCGCCAAAGCACCCGCGGAGGACAAACTGCGTGACAGATGGATGGAGAAGCTCTGGGACGCCGTCCAAGACGACGAGATACCCTACATTGAGCTATTACCCGAATACTGGGGTGAACTCTGTGTGACACAGAAGTGCGCATCCCGCTGGGCGGATGAGTTCATCGGCACCGTCCGTATAGTATTCAGCCCGGATTCTGGTCCCGGCGCTTATTTCAAAGGAACCACGGTATGCTTCAGCGCGCTATATAAAGCCGGGCGCTACGAGGAGATGATGGCGCTTCTCAAGATTCCGAAAAAAACCTTCTGGCACAACAGGAGATGGGGAGTGAAAGCCGAAGCCCTCGAATATACCGAACAGTCGCGGGACGCGTACACAAGCCCCGTTTCGATTGCCCGGACCTGCGAAGAGATTCTCCTCTCCTGCGGAATGGCCGAAGAGGCGTATGAACGGTATGCGGTCGATGCGAATCAGAAGACGACATACCTCGCCACCTTCCGAGCGATCGCCAAGAAGTATCCCCAAAAGACACCTGAGGAAATCCTCGAGGATCTCGTCGAGAGCACACCGGGGGATGAAGGTAAATGGTTCGCCGCGGCCAGGTCCGCGGGTTTGTACGATGCCGCAATCGAGCTGGCGAACCGTTCTCCCTGCGATCCCAGAACCCTCGCCCGGGCGGCACGTGACCATGCCGGAACCGAGCCTCAATTTGCCCTGGAAGCGGGTATGGCGGCCCTGCGCTGGCTCGCCGAAGGCTACGGGTACAGATATCACCGGTATGGACGTTTGGATGGCATACGATGAGAGCATGAAGGCGGCCCGCAATGCCGGGTGCGAGGAGGAAACACATGCCCGGATTAAGACGTTGGTTTCCAGGGAAAACTTCGCCGACCGGTTCGTAACGCAGGTTCTCGGCCGCAAGCTCGGGTTAGAGTAGAAATGGGAGGACAGCAGCCATCGAGATTTTGGCTTTCGCCCATGGTGTATTGACATCCCTACGGTTGCTGGCTATATTTCGTATTGTTGTTGTAAATAACACATATCCGAAACATCATGAACTTCATACAGTTTAAATCGACGTTGAATGATTTCCCCGTGTTCTCAACGGCCGATATCCGAACCGTCGATTCCAATTTCGATCGTCGCCGTCTCAACGAATGGCAAGGCAAAGGATATATCCGAAAAATATCCAAAGGCCTGTACATATTTAGCGATGTCGATATCGACGAATCGATGCTTTTCCGAATCGCCAACAAGCTATACAGACCATCATACATCTCACTGGAAACGGCAATGGCGCATTACCAGCTTATTCCGGAAGTCGTTTACGGCGTGACATCCGTCAGTACCCGCAGAACATACCGGTTTGGAACTTCGCTGGCGCACTTTACTTTCCGCACCGTTTCCCCGCGTCTCTTTTTTGGATATATGCTGACATCTGAAGCGGCAAAGATTGCAACCGTCGAGAAGACATTACTGGATTTCTTCTATCTCAATCCGGAGATAAATAATCCGAAAGCCTACGACTCTCTGCGTGTAGATCGAAACGCATTATCGGACCAATTGGACGAGGCAAGTCTGCGGCATCTGCTTGATAGATTCGGATCGGCGATCTTGTCACAGAGAATAAACCGTTTTCTTGAGTGGACGAAGCATGCTTAGTCTCGAACAGATACAGTCCTTCTACCCCGAGGGTATCCGGAAGTTCCGCACGAGTATTCTTCGCGAATACCTGCAGTACAAAATCCTGGAGGCGGTTTTCAGATCCTCCTATGCATCCAGATTGTCATTTATGGGCGGAACATGCATTCATCTTATTCACGGAAGCCCCCGGTTCTCTGAGAATCTCGATTTCGATAACAACGACCTATCTCCGCTTGAGTTCCAGAACCTGGCGTCGTGGGTCGAAAATGAACTGAGACTCGAAGGGTATACAATCGAGCTGAAAATAACGATAAAAGGAGCCTATCACGCTTACTACAGGTTTCCCTCGATACTTCATGAGAGTGGTCTCACGGGACACCGGACTCAGAAGCTCCTGATACAGGTAGATAGCGAGCCTCAAGGTTTCTTGTACGATAAGCAACCTGCAATTCTCAACAAGTTCGACGTTTTCTGCCGCATCCTAACTGTACCCCTTGATATTCTGCTTTCCCAGAAGTACTTTTGTGTACTGACCCGTCCACGTCCTATGGGCCGTGATTTTTACGATACATCATTCCTCTTGGGCAAAACGAAGGCTAACCTCGACTATCTGGAAGCGAAAATCGGTGCCGGCAGCCTCTCCGAAGTGAGAGAACGCCTTATCGACAGATGCAAAGAGCTAGATCTTCGAAAACTCGCCGCAGATGTGGAGCCTTTCGTAATCAAACCCAGCGACATCGATAGAGTGCTGTTGTTTCCCGAATTGGTCTTGAACAGCCTGAAGTAGATTCATCGATTTTTCTTACTGCCGACTTGAGCTACTCACCCACCCGGAGAATTTCTTCCCAGTCGTAGACGGCCCGGATCTGCTGTCCCGGC
>CAZBXU010000140.1:3585-9393 GCA_964495755.1 uncultured Spirochaetaceae bacterium
TCCGCGTTCTGCTTGCACAGCGAGGCGTACTCCTCCTGGGAAGTCTCGGGGACGTCGATGTAGATGACCGTGTTGTCCGTGTTTGCGTCCCGGGAAAGGGTGAGTGTTTCCATTATGAATTTTGCGTTTTCTTCCCCGTACTGAGCGACGAAATCCTCGTGGCTCCTGTCCAGACCGAGAAGCCGGCCGGTGTCGCCGTCGTGCAGGTAGGAGTCTCCCCGTTCCATATATCCGGCGGAGCTGAAGGGGCGACTGGGGTTGTCGGAGAAAAGCTCTTTGAAGCGCCGGCGGGAGCCCAAATAGATGGTACAGCAGTCGTGCGCTCGGGGTAGAACGAGTCGGATATTGCGGGCCGCGAGCTGGGCCGTGGCGTTGCCGCACAATCCATAGGCCAGCAGGATTGCATCGTAAGGGGTGCCTTTTTCTGCGGTTTTGTCGATTCTCTGCTGGAGCAGGATTCGCAGCCGGTCGCTGTCTTCGTGAGCCCCTTTTTCGGTGAACTCGACATCCACTGTGTGGGACGAGCAGGCGATACAGTGACAGACTTCGCGGGTAAGAACATCGCAGGCGATGAGTTTGAAATACATGATTAATCCTCTCAGGATTTATACCAGGTATTCCCGCTTCTGCCAAGAGTCCCTTACCTGGGCACAGCGGGCTGTTCCCAGGCAGCGCCCCTCTCACTTGACCGCGCGGTTCGGCGGGTATATGCTCATAGCCTATGAAAATCTTTCACGGCAGCATCGTCACCTGCGACCGGGACAATCATGTTTTCGAGTACCTGGTTGAAAAAAACGACCGCATCCTCTACGTCGGAGATGAACTTCCGGAGGAGTTCGCCCGGGCGGGAGAGAGGATCGAGCTCGGAGAACGGGCGCTTCTGCCCTCCTTTGGCGACGGACATCTGCATTTCTCGAACTGGGCTCTCTTCGCTGCCGTTTTTTTTGACGTACGGGAAGCCAGAAATTTTGAAGAAATGGGAGGAATGATCAGAGATTTTTCTGCGAAAGACAGGAAAGCGAAAGTCCTTGCCGGTTTCGGCGTATCGAGTCACAGCGTGGCGGAGAAACGCCTGATTACCCGGGAGGAGCTGGATAGGTTTGTAGACGATCGCCCCGTATTTCTAGTCGGGTATGACGGTCATTCCGCTATCATCAACAGCAAAATGCTGGAGATGTTTCCGGAAACGACCAGACAGATCCACGGTTTTCATGCCGAAACGGGTCATGTCCTGCATCAGGCATTTTATGCGGCATCGGACTATATGGCCGATACGATTCCTCCTCTGAAGCTCGTAAAGGGCATCATCAAGGTATTCGATATGTTGGCTGAAAGGGGCATCGGCATGATTCATCCGGTCGAGGGAATAGGATTCCCCAAGGACCTGGATGTCACCATGGTCAGCCTGATCGCCAAGGCTCGGGCCAAGAGAAACCGCTTCAACACCCGTCTGTTCTTTCAAACCATGGACGTGGACAAGGTGCTGCGGCGAAAACTGCCGCGGATCGGAGGCTGCTTCGCCACCGCGCTGGACGGATGTTTCGGCCGCTGTGATGCCGCATTGCGCAAGCCCTACACCCACGATCCTGCCAACAAGGGCTTGCTGTTCTACAAGGATGAGGAGGTGATTGAGTTCACCAAGCAGGCAAACAGAGCGGGTCTTCAGATCGAGTTCCATACCATCGGTGATGCGGCGATTGACCAGGCTATAAAGGCCCTGGAAGCGGCGCTGCAGGATCATCCCAGGGAAGACCATAGGCACACTCTCATTCACGCCTGCCTGATTTCCCCTGAAAATCTCGATAAATGTGCCGGCCTGGGAATCGGGATCACCCTCCAGCCTGCGGTTTTAATAAGCCCTCTCGAACCACCGGAGTATTTAGAAGAAATCCTGGGAGACAGGGTGAAACCAAGCTCACCGATTCGAACCATGGTGGATCTCGGTATTCACGTGAGCGGCGGATCCGATGCCCCGGTTACACCCCCGGACCCAATCACCGGCATCTACGGTGCATGCAACCATCCCTACGATCCAGGCCAATCCCTAACCATCCCCGAGGCTCTACGAATGTTCACCTATGAAGTTGCCTGGATGAGCTTCGACGAGCAGGAGCGCGGCACTCTGGAGCAGGGGAAAATCGCCGACATGGCCGTTCTAAACAAAAACCCTCTCGCCCTGGATCGGGAAAACCTTCGCGAACTGGTAGTGGAGCAGCTGTACCTCTCCGGCAGACCCTACAAGCCGGGCATGGGACTGCTGGATACCGTATGGAGCTTCCTTACCGCGGGAAAGGTCAAGATCTAGCGGCTGGGTGACTCCTGAATGGGAGAGTTTGCCGGTCGATACCTGTCAACCATGAAGCCGTGGTGTATTAACTGGATTTGATATGTTTATTTTTGTACGAAAGGTATATCTAAACAGAAAGAGAGAACGAGCGCAATGAAAATCGCAATAATCAATGAAACCAGCACGGCCGACAGAAACTCCGACATCATGGCAGCATTGGAGGGACGCGATCACGAACTGTTCAATGTGGGTATGAAGAAAAACGGAGAAAAACCGGAGATTCTCTACATCCAGACCGGACTGATGACGGCCATATTATTGAATCTCAGGCGGGTTGATTTCGTTGTTGGAGGATGCGGCACCGGGCAGGGATATCTGAACTCATGCATGCAGTATCCCGGAGTGTTTTGCGGCCACATTCTTACCGCCCTTGATGCCTGGCTGTTTACTCAGATAAATGGGGGCAACTGTATCTCCCTGGCTCTCAACCAGGGGTACGGCTGGGCCGCCGACATAAATTTGCGTTTTATTTTCGATCGTATATTCAGCGTTGAACAGGGTTGCGGCTACCCACCTCACCGTAAAGAGCCCCAGCAAGCTGCTATACAAACACTAGAGCAGATTTCCTCTATCGTACATCGGAGCTTCGCAGAAATCATCGAAGTCCTGCCCGAAGAGGTGATAGAGCCAGTCCTGGCGTATCCAGGTTTTATCGATCTGGTGGACGTTGTCTCAATCCCAGACGAGGAGTTGAAACAAGCCTTTGTGAATAGGTTAGGTTGAATTACACCCTCGAACTGCTTTTAAATTGAAAAGCGATACGAACGAGTGAGGAAGTGCTCATGAACAAAGACCGCCGTCTAAACGATCATTTGGAACACCGGGGAATGCTGAAGCTGCTGGAGATCAAGGATTCTGATATTCGCATCATGACTTTGGAGCAGGGTCGCGACTCAGTAGACAAGGGGATCCACATCGGGGGAGCCATGTCGGCCACTGTTCCCTTGGTGACGATCTATTACGGAGGAATCATCCAGGCTGACGTGGTGAATCCTACCCGGCTCGGTCAGGACCTCTTCGTCTTGAGCAAGGGTCACGCGGTGGCCGCTTTGGCATCGATCTACGCGGATCTGGGTTACTTCGACAAGTCGTTACTCAAGAACTCCCGTTCGCTGGATAGCATTTTAAACGGGCATCCCGGTCCTCTGCTTCCGGGGATTCATATTCCCACCGGACCAATGGGCCAAGGGCTGTCGGTCGCTCAAGGTATGGCTATTGTTGGGAAGGACAGCCCTAATTTTGACGTGTTCACTGTGACCGGGGATGGAGAGCTTCAGGAGGGGACGATCTGGGAAGGTGTAATGTTCTCATCCGTCAAAAGGCTGGATAACCTCTGTGTGATCGTTGACAAGAATGAAGGGCAGCTGGATGATCCGACAAAACCGGCTTTTCCGATGCCAGACGTGGACAAATGGTTCGACTCCTTCGGCTACCGGGTTTTCGACATTGACGGGATGCAGTACGGGCCGATCTGGGAAGCCCTGAAAGAGTTCAAATACGGACCCCGGGACGGACGACCGACAGTCATCATCTCTAGGAACAAAAAAGGGATGGGAGGGCTGTCGGAGGTCATGATCAAGCACAAGGTGGAACTACCCGACAAGATCGCCGCTCAAGAGTTGTCACTGCAGCGAGATCTGAGGGACAGCCGGGCTCAGGAGTTCGTCGAGTTATTCGATCGCCTGGGCGCGGAGGAGGATGGGGCAGCGATACAGGCCCGATTGCTCAAGGCAGCCCGGGCCATGAATCTAGAGGTGGTTACAAAAAAAGGCAGAGCCGAAGCGGTGATGCCAATACAAGTGCCGGTCCGGACACGGCCTGCACCGCCGCGGGACAAGAAGATCCGTTACACGCCCGAGCAGCTGCCGGAGCTGGATCGCAGCAAAGAATATGCGGCCAGCAGCATCATCACTATGGGTATGAATGTTTTTGCCGGGGACCGGCGAGTGGCTTCCGTGGATGCAGACCTGAGCACTACCAGCGGCCTGCAGGCCGGGGTCGGTATGGTGGACAGGAGACGAGCCCACAACACCGGGGTGGCCGAGGCCAACATGATGTGTATCGGAGAGGCCTATGCGGTTCTCGGCTACAACGTCTGGGTGAGTACCTTCTGCCCCTTTTTCAACTTCAATGTTTTCCGCCGGATCGCCATAAACCAGCAGGAGAGGCTGGAAACCATGGCCGCGGCGAACGGTTGGCTAACAGAGGGTCACGGCCTGGACCTTACTTTTCTGGCAACGGCGCCCAACTTCGAGACCAAGACCAACGGGGCCACCCACATGGGAAATGATGATACGGAGATCTTCAAAGGAATAGCACACCTGAAGATCATCGACGTGTCCTGTCCCTATCAGTTATTAGGGATCATGAAGTGGATCATGGAGGGAAACAAGGGGTTGGTATACGTTCGCATCATGCGGTCTCCCTCGGGAGTGATCTACGACCGGGATTTTGTCTTCACTTACGGTAGAGGGTACGTACTCAAAGAAAGCCCGGAGGACAGGGCGGTTCTCGTTTCAAGCGGGCGCGGGATTCACGAGGTCCTGGCAGCAGCCGGAGCTCTAGAACAGTCCGGGATAAATATAAAGGTTGTGGATATGCCCTCCATCGATGAGAAGCTCCTGCTTGAGTTCCACGAATCGGGCAAACCGGTAGTTGTAGCCGAGCAAAACAACGGCTACATTCTGTCCGAGTATCAGAAGCTGTTATTCACACGCGGTAAAGCCTTCGACTCTTCTCGGTTTCTGGCTATTAATGCTCTCGACAAACAAGGCAAGCCCCAGTTCATCCACTCCGGCACCTATCAACAGCTGATCGAGAAGTTCGGCCTGGCCCCGGCACAACTAGCAGAATCGCTAAAGAAGCTCATTATCTGAATCAAATGTCATGACTTCGCGCGAAAGAGTCAGGAAAGCATTCAACTTCGAGGAACCCGACCGGGTTCCCATCGATCTGGGCTCCACCTACGTTTCGACAATCACGGTTCAGGCCTATCGGAAGCTGCTAGAGCATTTAGGATTGAGCTTGCCGATCAAGTTGGAAAACCTGGCCGGGCAAACAGCCATCATCGACGAAACGATCCTGCGGATGTTCGAGGTTGATTTCCGAGTTGTTCGGCCGGGGCCGCCGGAAAGCGGTGAACCTCAACCGACTCGAGATGAGCAGGGCAGTTCTTATACGGATGAATGGGGGATCCTGCGGCGCATGCCTACGGATGGTTATTACTATGACCTCGTTCGTTCTCCCCTTTCGGATGCTGATCTGCAGGCACTCAAAGATTATCCCTTCCCCGAACCGGAACAGATCTCATCAACCAGTGCAATGGCGGAGGAAGCGCGGCGATTGGCTACGGAAACCGAGTACGCCGTGGTCGGAGATTTCGCCATGCTCGGCATCTTTGAGATGTCCTGGTTTCTTCGCGGTCTTGAGAACTTCATGGTGGACCTGATCACCGACCGAAC
>CAZBXU010000141.1:0-8388 GCA_964495755.1 uncultured Spirochaetaceae bacterium
GTAGAGCACCTCCATGGTAAGGAGGGGGTCATCGGTTCAAATCCGATCGGAGGCTCTTGAAAGTTTCAGTTTCCCCGGTCTTTTCTCCGGGACGCTTGGCTGACGCGTCGTGTGTACGGGCGAGCGTCGTGTCGGAGGCAATGCGAGAGTTATGCCATTGACACAAGTAGGGGAATTTTACTATATTGTACTACCAATATTGGGAAGGATAGGACCGCATGGCGAAGGCAAAAGGGAAATCGGTTGAGCTCGTTGCTCTTCAGTGTACCGAGTGTAACCGGAGGAATTATACTACCAGTAAGAACAAGAGGAACATCCAGGGAAAATTGGAGTTCAGGAAGTACTGCAAGTTCGACAGAAAGCATACCCTGCACAGGGAAACCAAGATAAAGTAATTAACCTTCGTAGGCCAGTAGCTCCAATTGGCTAGAGCGCCGGTCTCCAAAACCGGATGTTGCAGGTTCGAGTCCTGCCTGGCCTGCTACCTTATCCAACCGTGGTTTACAGAGGGGAAAAGGAATGAAGAAGATAATCCGATTCTTCAAAGAAAGTTTTGCCGAACTCAAGAAAGTCACCTGGCCCAGCCGCGAAGAGGTGGCCTCTTCGACCAAGGTTGTTCTTGTTTCTGTTCTTCTCATTGCTCTCGTTTTGGGGCTGTTGGACTTTTTAATCTTCACGGGGATCGATCTTATTTTCTAGAGCCTGCAAAAAGATCGAATTACTGAAGAAGGATAAGAGATGGCAAAAGGTTGGTATGTAGTTCATACCTATTCGGGATACGAAAACAAAGTGCAGAAGCACATCAACAAACTCATAGAAGAGGGCTCTTTGTCGGAATATGTGTTCAACGTTAAGGTGCCGGCGGAGGAGGTAGTTGAGGTAAGGGATGGCAAGCGGCGAGTAAGTTCAAAGAAGTTCCTGCCCGGGTACATCATTGTCGAGATGGATCTCCCGGACAGCAATTGGAAACAGGTCTGCTCCACGATTCGCCAGATTCCTGGGGTGACAGGATTTGTAGGGTTCACCAGAACGCAGAGACCCAAGTCCATCAGTCCCGAGGAAGCTCGGGAAGTGCTGCAACGCGCCGGCGAGATCAAGAGCGAGAAGGTCCTGAAACCCAAACAAACCTTCACCGAAGGTGAGGCCGTACGGATTTCAGACGGTCCCTTTGATTCCTTTACCGGGACTATCGAAGAAGTAAATCTGGAAAAAGGGAAACTTCGGGTCATGGTCGGCATCTTTGGCAGGTCAACACCGGTAGAGCTGGATTTTCTGCAGGTAGAGAAGATCTAGCTTTTCGCCCTCGCGATGGGAGTCTGTTCTGAAAAACTTCGACAGACGCTATCACCACGAACGGAGGACTTAAGATGGCAAAAAAGAGAATTGCAGCCCTCATCAAGCTGCAGGTACCAGCGGGCAAAGCAACACCCGCACCGCCGGTGGGCCCGGCTTTGGGTCCCCATGGGGTATCGGCACCCCAGTTCGTTCAACAGTTCAACGATCGCACCAAGAGCGTGGAGCCGGGGCTCCTCATTCCGGTTGTGGTCACTGTGTATGCGGATAAGAGCTTTACCTTCATTACCAAGACCCCCCCGGCGGCGGTGCTGATCAAGAAAGCCTGCGGTTTGGAGAAGGGATCTTCGGTGCCGAACAAGGACAAAGTGGCGACGATCAACGCAGCTCAGGTACGCGCTATTGCAGAGCAAAAAATGGTGGATCTGAACGCCACCGACATCGAGGGGGCGATGCGGATTATCGCCGGGACAGCCCGCAGCATGGGCGTGACCGTGGAGGGGCTGTAATGAAACAGGGAAAGAAGTATCGCCAAGCCCTTGAGAAGTACAACGTCCGGGAGCAGTACAGCCTGGATCAGGCGCTGGACCTAGTCAAGAGCTTGGCCTACGCCAAGTTTGACGAGACGGTCGAGATTGCCCTTAAGTTGAATGTAAAGACCAAACACTCGATTCGGGACACCCTTGTGCTGCCCAACGGCTTCCGGGCGGAAAAGAAGATACTGGTTTTCGCCAAGGGGGAGAAGGCGGAAGAGGCCAAGGAGGCTGGAGCCGTATACGTCGGTGACACCGACCTTATCGAGAAGATCCGGGGGGGATGGCTCGATTTCGATGTGGCCGTGGCTACACCGGATATGATGAAAGATGTAGGCAAACTCGGCCCAATCCTCGGTCGTCGGGGAATGATGCCCAATCCGAAAACGAAGACCGTCACCTTCGACATCAAAGAGGCGATCGAGGAGCTGAAGAAGGGGCGGGTTGAGTTTCGGGGGGACAAAACGGGGGTTGTTCATCTACCGATCGGCAAGGTGTCTATGGACAAGGAAAAAATCGCTGAAAACGCCCATATCCTCATTGACGAAGTACAGCGAAAAAAGCCCCCAGATATCAAGGGGGAGTTCATCAAGTCGATCGCCGTATCCTCTACCATGGGCCCCGGGGTCATGGTGAATCCCAAGGAAAAGGCTTAAGCTATGGCAGAGAAAACGCAAAAGATACAGCCTTATAAAACCGAAGGCATCAAGAAGATCAGAGACCTAATGGAAAGTTCCCGAGACGTGATCTTTACCGATTTTCGCGGTCTCAACGTAACCCAGATCACCAACCTGCGCAGGTCCCTGCAGGAAAAAGAGGCCGAATACCGGGTGGTGAAAAACAACTACGCCCGGCTGGCCCTCGCTGAGCTGGGATTTCCCTTTGAGGAGGATTTCCTGATCGATCCCACGGCGGTAGCACTGGCACGGGCCGATATCGGTCCGATCGCCAAGGTTCTGTTTGAGTTCACCAGGGATTCCACCCTCAAGATCAAAGGGGGCTTGATCGACGGGAAAGTTGTCTCCTCCGAGGAGGTGAAAGCCATCAGCAGGCTTCCCGGCAGAGGCGAGCTGTATGCTATACTGATGGGTACGATGAACGCGCCGTTGACAAATCTCGTTTTAGTCATGGACTCAGGTTTAACGAAACTGGTACGAACCTTGCAGGCTGTAGCCGACAGCAAGGATAAATAATAGAGGCAGCATTAGTCTTCCCGTGTTCCAGCTACTGCTGCTGCTGAAAAAAACCAAAGAGATAAGGAGAAGGTAAATGGCAACACTAAAAAAGGATGAAATCCTCGAGGCGATCGCAAACATGACGGTGCTCGAGGTGTCGGAACTTGTAAAGGCGATGGAAGATAAGTTTGGTGTCAGCGCTGCGGCGCCTGTGGCGGTTGCGGCAGCTCCGGCAGCCGGCGGCGACGGTGCGGCGGTGGAAGAGCAGACGGAGTTTACCGTCGTTTTGAAGAGTTTCGCAGATGGGAAGAAGATTCCCGTAATCAAAGAAGTCCGGGCCATTACCAGTCTTGGGCTCAAGGAAGCGAAAGAGCTTGTCGAAGCTGGTGGCAAAGCAGTGAAAGAAGCCATCAGTAAAGAAGAGGCTCAGAAAATCAAAGAGCAGCTGGAGACAGCTGGCGCCACGGTTGAGGTTACATAATCGTATCTTTTTACACTCATCCTCAAAAACTCATCTGCCATGCCATCGGGGAGGCTCTGTCTGCCGGTGGTGTGGTATTCTAGATTCTTAAGAGATAGGGGGAAGCATGGTTCCTGAAATGATTAAAAGGATCTATATAGGTCAGGGCTCGGAAGAAGCGATGGAGATGCCTAGTCTGATTGCTATACAGCTCTTGTCGTTCGAGCGTTTCCTGCAGCGAGCACAGCTGGTAGATGGAAAGTCATTGCAGCGGCAGGGCCTGGAAGATGTGTTTCAGGCAATTTTCCCGATAGAGAGCCCCAACGGGGACATGGTTCTCGAATACAGTGGCTATACGCTCGATGAGGAGGCCGTTGTATTCGGAGAGCAGGAATGCAAGACCAAGGGGTTGACCTACGCGATCCCGATAAAAGCCAAGATTAATCTGATCTTTCTCAACACAGGGGAAATCCGGCAGAAGGAGATCTACATGGGGGATATCCCCCTGATGACCCCTCGAGGGACCTTTATCATCAACGGCGCAGAACGTGTTGTGGTGAGCCAGATCCATCGGTCTCCAGGTGTGATCTTCAGTCACGACAAAGGGGCCTTCTCCTCGCGCATCATACCCTATCGCGGCTCCTGGCTGGAGTTCGAGATCGATCAGAAGAAAGAGCTTATCCATGCCAAGATCGACAGGAAAAAGAAGATCCTGGCTACTGTGTTTCTTCGGGCCTTGGGATTCGACACGAGGGAGAAGATAATTGACCTTTTCTACCGGACCAAGGAAGTGACCCTCTCGGAAAGCAGGCAGGACAAAGAGCAGGTCCTTGGAATGGTATTTGCCCGGGCAGTGCACAAAGAGGAGGGAGGGGAGACGAAGAATCTGTACCGTGCGGGCGATAAGATCCACCCCCACGATGTGGAGGAGCTGATTCACTCGGGAATCACAAAGATTGAAGTGATCGATTTCCAGAATGAAAACTCTCTTCACTCTCCGATCATTCTCAACTGTTTCGATCGGGAAGAGGTCATCTACTCCAGGGACAATCCTGAGAAGGACGAACCCACAAAAGAGGAAGCGATCAGCCGGGTCTACGGCGTGCTCAAACCGGGGGAGCCGATTACTCTGGAGAGTGCGGAGAAGGATCTGCAGAGTATGTTCTTTACTCCGCGACGCTACGATCTTGGCCGGGTAGGTCGGTACAAGCTGAACAAGAAGTTCGATTACGAGCAACCCTACAAGACCCACACCCTGATCCCCGAGGACATCATCAACACGGCGATTTTTCTGATCCAGGTTTATATCGGGGAACGGAACGTGGATGATATCGACCATCTGGGCAACCGTAGAATCCGGTCGGCGGGAGAATTGCTCACCAATCATCTGAAAGTCGCCTTTACCCGCATGGAGCGTATCGCCAAAGAGCGGATGTCTCTCAAGGAAGCCGATACGATCCGTCCGCAGGACCTGATCTCCATTAAACCAATCGTGGCTGCGGTCAAGGAGTTTTTCGGATCCAGCCAGCTTTCCCAGTTCATGGACCAGGTGAACCCTCTGGCCGAGCTGACCCACAAGCGCAGGCTGAACGCCCTGGGACCGGGGGGCCTTTCCAGGGACAGAGCCGGGTTCGAGGTGCGGGATGTTCACTACACCCACTACGGGCGAATGTGCCCCATAGAGACACCGGAAGGACCGAATATCGGTCTGATCGTATCCCTGGCAAATTACACTCGGGTGAACGAGTACGGTTTTCTTGAGACCCCATACCGTAAAGTCGTCGATGGGGTGGTGACCAGGGAGATCGAATACCTATCGGCTATCGACGAGGAAAAATATTTCATCGCCCAGGCCACAAGTAAAATCGACGGTAAGGGGAAGTTTCAGGAGAAACTCATCCCGGCCCGTAAGGGGGGGGATTATACAACCCGGAAGGCCAAGGACATCCGCTATATGGATGTCTCACCCAAGCAGATCATTTCCGTCTCTACTTCTCTGATTCCCTTTCTGGAGCACGATGACGCCAACAGGGCCCTGATGGGTTCGAACATGCAGCGGCAGGCCGTGCCTCTGCTGCAGCCGGAGCCTCCCCGGGTTGGTACCGGGATGGAGCGAAAAACCGCCTTCGATTCGGGTGTGGTGGTGGCTGTAAAACGGGCTGGGAGGGTGGAGTATGTGACTTCCGAGCAGATTGCCATCAAGCCGGATAAGGGCAAGGCGGAGGAACTAGACGTCTACCCGCTGATCAAGTTTCAGAGGACCAACCAGGATACCTGCTTCAACCAGAAACCGATCGTAGCTCTCGGGCAGAAGGTCAAGGAGCGGGAGGTGATTGCCGACGGACCGGCCACCTACAACGGAGAGCTGGCCCTCGGGGTCAACGTTCTGGTGGCTTTCATGCCCTGGAACGGCTACAACTACGAAGACGCAATCCTGATTTCCGAAAAACTCGTTCGAGAAAACCGCTTCACTTCGATACACATCAAAGAGTTCTCGATCGAGGTCAGGGAGACCAAGCTGGGGCCGGAGAAGATCACCAGAGACATTCCCAATGCCAGCGACGACTCCATGGAACATTTGGACGAAGAGGGCATCATCCACATCGGCGCAGAGGTCAAGTCGGGATCCATCCTGGTGGGCAAGGTGACGCCGAAGAGCGAGACCGATTCGACCCCAGAGTTCAAGCTATTGAACTCAATATTCGGCGAGAAGGCCAAGGATGTTCGTGACACCAGCCTGAAGGTGCCCCACGGCATCGAGGGGACTATCATTGATGTTCAGAGGCTGAAACGGTCCGAAGGAGACGAGCTCAATCCTGGAGTGGAGGAGGTGGTAAAAATCCTTATCGCCACCAAGCGAAAGCTTCAGGAGGGAGATAAGATGGCCGGCCGTCACGGGAACAAGGGTGTGATTGCCCGGATTCTCCCGGAAGAGGACATGCCCTTCATGGAGGACGGAACACCTGTAGAGCTGGTACTCAATCCTTTGGGGGTACCATCGCGTATGAACCTCGGTCAAATCATGGAGACCGAGCTCGGCTGGGCAGGGGCGAAGTTGGGAGAATGGTATGCCACTCCCGTGTTCGAGTCCGCTTCCAACGAGATGATCGAGGAGAAGCTCAAAGCCGCCGAGTTGCCCGTCAACTCCAAGGTCGAACTGTTTGATGGCTTGACCGGCGAGCCTTTCGAGAATCCCGTTACTGTGGGCCAAATCTACATGATGAAACTGCATCATCTGGTCGATGACAAGATGCACGCTCGGTCAACGGGCCCATATTCCCTGGTCACTCAGCAGCCCTTGGGAGGAAAGGCCCAATTTGGAGGTCAACGGCTCGGGGAGATGGAAGTGTGGGCTCTGGAGGCCTATGGAGCGGCCAACACTCTTCAGGAGTTGCTGACCATCAAGTCGGATGACATGTCGGGGCGGGCCAAGATTTACGAGAGCATTGTGAAAAATGAATCGTTCACCCAGGCCGGTATTCCGGAATCTTTCAACGTTTTAGTGCAAGAGCTGCGCGGTTTGGCCCTCGACGTATCGATCTACGACAACAAGGGCAAGCAAATCGCGCTGACAGAGAGGGATGAGGAACTGATCAACCGGCAGGGAAGCCGTTTCTAATAATATCACAATCTTCGATTGCAATTGATAAGGAAGATTGAAGGGGAGGGACAAATTCATGCGAGAAATGCAGAATTTCGATAGTATTATGATCAAACTGGCCTCTCCGGACCAGATTCGTGCCTGGTCGTACGGCGAGGTGAAGAAGCCGGAAACGATCAACTACAGAACGCTGCGGCCTGAAAAAGACGGGTTGTTCTGCGAACGGATCTTCGGAACGACCAAGGAGTGGGAGTGCTACTGCGGGAAGTTCAAATCGATCCGTTACAAGGGTGTGATCTGTGACCGTTGTGGAGTCGAAGTAACCCACTTTCGGGTGCGCCGCGAGAGGATGGGCCACATCGAGCTGGCTTCGCCGGTATCTCACATCTGGTACTACCGCTCCGTTCCCTCCCGAATGGGGTTACTCCTTGACCTGGCGATCGTGGCGTTGCGCTCGATCCTGTACTACGAAAAGTATATAGTCATCGATCCTGGCGACACCGATCTGAAAAAGATGCAGCTGTTGTCCGAAGAGGAGTTCCTCGAGAGCCAGGAGCGATACGGTATGGCCTTCACCGCTGGAATCGGCGCCGAGGCGATCCGTACTCTGCTGGAGAATCTCGACCTGGACGCACTATCCGCCGAACTGCGGGTGAAGATGCAGGAGAAGGGTCGAAAGAGCGACAAGCGCCTTCTCAAGCGTATCGAGATCGTCGAGCAGTTCCGTGATTCCGGAAATCGTCCGGAGTGGATGATTCTGGATGTTATCCCGGTAATTCCACCGGAGCTTCGGCCGATGGTACAGCTGGACGGCGGGCGCTTCGCGACCTCGGATCTGAACGACCTGTATCGCCGGGTGATCAACCGGAACAACCGGCTGAAGCGCCTGCTGGCATTGAACGCTCCGGATATCATCATCCGCAACGAGAAGCGGATGCTCCAGGAGGCCGTCGATGCCCTTTTCGACAACTCCAAGAAAAAGCGGGTCGTGAAAGGTGCCGCCAACCGCCCGCTAAAATCGCTCTCGGACATGCTCAAAGGAAAACAGGGGCGCTTCCGCCAGAACCTGTTGGGCAAGCGGGTCGACTATTCAGGCCGTTCGGTGATCGTGGTGGGTCCGGAGCTCAAGCTGCATCAATGCGGACTTCCCACAAAAATGGCCCTCGAGCTGTTCAAACCCTTCATCATGCGCAAGCTGGTGGAGAAGGACGTGGTGTACAATATCAAGAAGGCCAAGACCCTTGTGGAGACGGAGACTCCCGAAGTTTGGGCCGTGCTCGAAGAGGTGGTATCGGAACACCCCGTGTTGTTGAACCGGGCTCCGAC
>CAZBXU010000141.1:8398-9345 GCA_964495755.1 uncultured Spirochaetaceae bacterium
TATTCAGGCCTTCGAACCGGTGTTGGTGGAAGGCAAGGCGATCAAGCTGCATCCTCTGGTCTGCCACGCCTTCAATGCCGATTTCGATGGCGACCAAATGGCGGTTCATGTCCCCCTGACGCCGGCGGCCCAGATCGAGTGCTGGACCTTGATGCTGTCCTCGCGGAATCTGCTAAACCCGGCCAACGGCTATCCGATCGTCATTCCCACCCAGGATATGGTGCTGGGCATTAATTATCTGACCATGGAAAAAGCTGGCGCCAAGGGGGAGGGCAAGTACTTCAGCAGTACCGAGGAAGTCTTGATGGCCGTCGATGCTCGCTCGGTGGACTATCAGGCGCTCATCAAAGTAAAAAAGAACGGTGAGTACATTGAAACCACGGCGGGCAGAATCATCCTCAACGAGGAGTTGCCGCCGGAGATCGGATTTATTAATCATTCCTTGGGGGAGAAGGAACTCCGTACGCTGATCGCTTCCTGCTACAAGGAGCACGGCTCCAATGTTACGGTTAAGATGCTCGATGCGATCAAGGATCTGGGCTTTCGCTACGCCACTCGGTTCGGGGCGACCATTGGAATGGAAGATATCATCATTCCGGATACCAAGAAAGATTTAATTTCCAAGGCGAACGCTCAGGTAGAGGAAATCCAGAACCAGTACCTGCAGGGACACATCACAAATGAAGAGCGATATAACCGCGTTGTCGAGGAGTGGAGCCAGACCAACGAGCACATCACCAACGAGTTGATGAACGAGCTGCGAAAGGATCGGGGCGGATTCAACCCGGTGCACCTGATGGCTTACTCCGGTGCCCGGGGTTCCCGCAGCCAGATACGCCAACTTGGGGGGATGCGGGGTCTGATGGCCAAGCCTTCCGGTGAAATCATCGAGCTGCCCATTCGCAGTAACTTCAAAGAAGGACTGTCGGTGATAGAGTTTTATATCA
>CAZBXU010000142.1:0-9222 GCA_964495755.1 uncultured Spirochaetaceae bacterium
GCGAAAGTCGTACTTCTCGTTCACCCGGACTGAAGCCTTGCAGCATACGGGTAAAATGTTCCGGTTTGTCTTCCAGTTCTCCCTCCCGACGGGTCAAGCAGGTTCTTGTTTCCGTGATCCGGGCTTCAGAGCCGCGGAGTCGATCCTGGAGAGGATGAACAGGCTTGCCACGGACAGCAGCGCCATGGCCAGGAACACGATCCTGTACGACCAGCTCCCCAGATAGGCCAGACGGTCCAGGGCAGCCCCGTTGATCAGGGGGATGCCTACGCTCAAAGGTAAGGTGAACAACGGCGCTACGGCGAAATAGTGGGTGACATCGTCCATCCCGGAGAGCCGTTTCACCGCCGGGGCGTACACTAGCATCCGGGTCGAGCGGGACGCGCCGAAGAGATAACTAGCCAGGAAAAACGCCCAAGGCCTGCAGATGATACAGATCAGGGGCACGGCCGATACGGCCAGAGTCTTGGTAATCCAGTACTTGCCCTTCAGGGTGAACAACTGGAACCAGCCCAACAGGACATTCACCGTGATCCCGCCGAGGTAGTTGAAGGCCACGAACAGGCCCGAGGCCATGGCCGGGTCGATGCCGCAGTGCTCCGTGGCGTAGTTGGCGTAGAAAGAAATGATTCCGATCAGGGCGAAGAACTCGAGATCGGTACCGAGAAAGAGCAGAAAGTTCCTGTTTCGCAATACCGATCGAACGCCGTGGATGATGCTGGGCCGTCTGTCCGCGGCGCTCCACCGCGGCCCGCCCGTTGGCACAGACTCCGGCACCTCACGGGTGATGAGGAAGAGGAAGCTTCCTCCCAGAAAGACGACGCCGACGGAGATGAAAATAATACTGGAGCCGACTGCTGAAAAGGAGTATCTCTCCACGATTCTGAGGATGAGGTAGCTGCTCAGGATCTTCGCGACGCTCTGGGTCGTCCACATCACGGCCAGTGCCGAGATGGATCGCTGCTCGGTGAAGATCTTGACCAGGTAGTTTTGCCACACCGGGAAAAGGAAACCGATGCCCACGGAGAACAAAGCGTAGCAGCAGTAGAACACGAAGAGGATAGAAGGGGTAAATCCGGATACGGCCAGCAATATCCCGAAGGAGAGCAGGGGCAAAGCTCCGGCGATGTGCACCGCGATCACCGCCGGTCGCTTGCGCTCCAGGTGCCCCGTCAGGATGCCTGAGAGTAGGGAAAACACAGCGACTCCTCCGGCCAAAAGAGTGGGAATCAAGCCGATGAGAAAGTTGTTCGCCCCCAGGTTGCGGAGGAAAAGCTGGAGAAAGGTGGATTCCATCACGACAGGAGTGCCCAAACCCCAGAAGAATTCAACGGAGGATATGCCTACAGTATTCCGTCGGAAGTACTGATCCATCGTTTGTAGAACTACTGGTTAAGGGAGGAGATGACGGAATCCCAAAAATCTTCCTCGCTGAGCTGACCGCTCAGATGGGCGCGGATCCGGGCACGAAGCTGCTCGGGAAAGGATTCCCAATATCGGGACTGCCAGTTCTTGGGGAGCTCGCCTTGCTCCTGCGGGGAGAGGTTGCCCCGTCTTGCAGACACGTACTGGCTGACCATGGTGATTAATAAGTCCGGAGGGATTTTTTCCTGTTCCGCCGTTTGCTCGGGTTCGGGCGCCCCTGAGCCGGGCAGCCAATTCTTGAGGAGCACCTCCAGCTCTTCGTCGCTGATATTGGGCTCCTTCTGCCTAATCAGATCGGAGACGATCTGTCGGGATATGGTGTGCACATCGAGCATACCCCCCAGCTGCTCCTTTACCTGTTGGGCCATGTTTTCCGCCATGCCGCGGGGGCTGATGCCCCCGAGTTCTTTGCCCGGTTTCTGTCGGCGTTTCAAAGCCTCGGCAATGATTTCCAGCTGGGCCGATGTAGCCTTGTTGAGGATGAATTCGATTACGCTGTAGAGAGGTTCATCGGAGCTCATGAGATCGTCCTCAGTATGCCCTGAATCGGATTAGAAAATCCAGAGCCGCTTCAGTTCCAGGTAATCAATTGAAAAATGCGTCTAATCGGTCTATTGCCTATCGTTGTGCTCGAGCAGTTTCGATGTCAGGCCTTGAAGATTGAAACAGGTAACGTAGCGGTCGATTGACTTGTCGATCCTGTCATCCACATAGCCCTCCGAATCAATCCCCAGAGCAGCCAGGTTCTGAATCAGCCGCTCCAGGCTCTCCCGAACCTCCGGGTCATCGAACACGTAATGACCGCAGATCCGGGTGATCTGCATCCGCAGCTCCTCATTGTCTTCCACATCTTCGATGGATGCGTCTTGGCTCTTTCCTACCATCCACTTTCTCCAGCGCTGGCTGGAAACCGCTTTTCTCGAAAGGATTTCGACAATATTGGATACCGAGACGATGCGGCCTCTACGCTGTTCCGCTTCCTCGACCAGGCCCAGCTCGAGATAGGCGGCGGTCTCCTCAACCCCGAACTCCGGTGCCACGTTGGCCGCGGTTATACCGAGCAGCGGATGCTGTAGCAGGATGGAATTATCGAGGTAATCAGCATTGTGCTCCTTCAATCCGGCATCATTCCTTGCGGCAACTTGAGAGAGTGCTTGCGCTGCACCGGCATCAAAGCTGCCCACGTTTTCGGTCAACCGCACCAAGGTGCCGGTTTGTCCCACGATGAAAGCCGGCAGGGGCAAACCCTTCCGGGCGAGGATTGCATTCAGCCTCTTGATAAACGATTCGTACACCTCCGGAGAGGTCAGCCCGCCGCTGGTCTCCTCTGTACCGACTTCGTAGGAGATCTCGGGGAGCCCCCGTTTCCTACGCTCTTTCTCGACGTATTCGATCAGGGCCGCGGTCCTCTCAATCACGGTCTCCAATTCATTGACACCTTCTGCGTGGGGGTCTTTGGTCGGGTCGATATGTAAAAGGTCAAAACCCCGCAGCAGGTCCTCCAGGTAGGAGCGTTTGGCTATCTCCATGGCCGCCTCTGGAGAAAGCTTCTCCCGGCGTTCTGAGTCTCTCTGCCAAGGACCGCCGTGGTCCCGGCAGACATAACAGAGTCCTGAGAACCGGACTTGTTCGGCCAACTCCCCGATCGTCTCTACAAAAGACTGTTGATCCCAGGAACAGACATAGCCGCCGCCCAGTCCCTTTAGATCCACCTGGTTTCTGCTGGCGATAAACATGATCGGGAAGTTCCTGCGGTTGGCGGCCTGCAAGGCAACCCGAACGATGCGTTTTGACATCGGTCCGATGCCGAGAAGGGTCGATGTAAGACCCTGTTCTTTCTGGAGCGCTGTCAAAGAGATAAAAAAATCCGGCATGGGAAGGGATGCTGTCATGTTTGTACCGCCTATCTCACCTGTCCGGGGATATGTATTCAATTCCGTAGTAGGCGCAAAGCTCTTTGAGCTCCCGGGCGATATCACCTATGGCTAAGGCCAGATGGTGGGAGAATCCGTGTTCCCTCTTCAACTGGAAGAGCCTCTGGTAGTTACTGACGTGGAGGTCAGATCCGGAGTACAGGATCTTTCTGGCCGTGTCCGGAGAACTCTCCCCGGTAAAGACCAGCATCTTCAGTCCGCCCTCCGGAGTTTGCACCATATCGATACCGGTCTTCACGCCGTATTGGAACTGACCGATCACGCTGGGACCGAGGTTCACTCCGGCTTCCCGGCTCACCCCGTGTTCGATCACTGCATCGGTCACAGCAACCTCGCCCGCCAAGACCTGCCTTTTGAGTTTTTCCGGAGGTTGCCCCTCTTTTTTAGCTCGATCGAGCAAGGCGGGGTCCTCCGGTTCCATGGTTCCGGGAATCCCGATGCCGCAATGGCCGAGCTGAAGAATGTCGCTGTCACGGCTCCAGTTGACGAAGTCGAGGAAGGCGGCAGGCTTACCGGACAGGAGGGTTCCCATGCTCTGGATCACCGCCCCGGGCCAGTCGGATTCACAGGCGAAAGCGGTGACATCCCCCTTGGAGAGGGCCCAGGAAATGGAAAAACATGGGGACATGCTGAAACTACCCCCCATGATCTCGGGCCAGCACTTGAAGGCAGCCGAGGTGAATCCCTCAGCCTTGATGATTGCTCTGAGGACATGGTACAAGCGTGCCCCCTGGTAGAGCATTTTCTGATCACTGAGCAGGTTCAGTCGGCCTCGGCTCATCTCGTCCTGGGTTTTCAGGATATCTTCTTCACTGAAATTTCGTCTACCGAGGATCCCTTCGGTTTCCATGCTGTCGTAGACCTCTCGTACCCGGAGAAGGTCCACCGTGTTGACCGCGGTCCCGAAGGTCTTGAAAAACAACAGCTGATCCCCCGATGCCGAGTGAAATCCTCCAGGGGCATCTCCGAAGCGTCCCAGGTAATCGTGACGGAGACACTTGACTGTATGGTAGGCGTTGAGAAGGATCTTGAGTTCTTTCTGAAGTTCCGCCGACTGGGGCGAACCGTCGAGGAAGCGGGCATACCTGCCGATATATTTGGCCACGTAGTTGTTCATGTCATTGCCGCAGACACTGTTTGTGGCCCATTCGTAGCTTCCGATCGAGAGATTCGGTTCTTCATCGGCGGCGATGATGATGGGGATCTTCTGCAAATACGGATTCATGGCGATCAATGGGAATACGTAGCCATTGGGAAAAGCGGAGTTGAAGATCAGAATCACGTCGACCGTTGCCTTGGCGAACTCCTGCGCTACAACCCCGGCCTCGTGATAGCCGAAGATGCGTTTTCCATAGTAGATGGAGTCTTTGCTGATGCTTCCCTCATTCTTGAGCGCCTCGAAGAGCGCCCGGATATTCTTCTCGCTGTGTTCCTTGCCCGCGTCGTCGAACTCCTTGATCGAGTTGGTCACCAGCCCCAGCTTGGGCGCCGAATCGGGGCTGTACGGTGGTTTGTTGTTTAACTCCATATCAATTGATACCTTTCAATGCTTTCTCGATCATCGCGGACATCGTGTGCTGAGGTTTGTAGCCGATAAGCTTTCGGGCCTTGTCGTTGCTGATCGAGTAGGGTTCGTAGCCACTGAGCCTGGCACTGTCGTACTCCATTGCCAATATAGTGGCTACCCGCTCGATGAAATCCTGGTAGCGAAAGGGCTCCGGCGCGGCGATGTTAAAGACGTTGTTCTTTGCTTTCTCAAAATGGTCTATGGCCAGAGCAAATCCTTCGGATGTGTCGTCGGGATCGGCGATCTGATCCACGGCCGGTGTTCCGTCGGCGAACAGAGGGCAGAACAATCCCTTGCCGCCGCCGAGCTTCGGATCCAGCCTTTTTCTGTCTTCGGGGCTAAGGTCGTCCTGCCAAAACTCGTATCTGAATATCCTTAGCAGTTCGCTTTGCTCGAGGGCCCAGTTGATCCGAATCACCGTCCAGGGCAGGTCGTAGGTCTTCCCGTAGTTCTCGCAGAGACTCTCCCCCACAGCTTTGGCTAGAGCATAGAACCGGCCGGGCATGGGATGGATCTCGGTACCTTCGGTAATAGGGCTGTCGTAGCGTATCGGCCCGGTGGCGTACACCGCGTCTGTGCTCGCAAAGACAAAAAGCTTGAAGCCTTTCAAACTTTTTGCCGCTTCGAGCAGATTGAAGGTGCCTCGAATGATATTGTCGAACAAAGAGGTGTTGTCCTTTTCGAAAACAACGGGAGGAAACATATCGAAGGTGGCGGCCAGATGACAGATGATCTGCGCTCCTTCGGCCGCGGCGACCATCTGCTTCAGGTCCTGGATATCCCCATGGACGAACTCGACATCCCCATCGATTATCCCGCCAGGTTTGTTCTTGTGTATCAGAGCCTTGACCCTGTATCCCCTGGCTAGAAGTTTGTTCAGTACCCGCTTGCCGAGGCGCCCTGAGGAACCTGTTAGAAAGACCGTTGGTTTCATAATGCTCTCCAATTATACTCCCCTGTACAGTACTGAAAGTGCCCGCTTCGCTGCAAGTAGCCGTACTGTCAGCAGTTCAGATTGAGTAGCAGATGGCAGGGTGAACGGAGAGGGTTTGCCCGTCTGTAGAGCTAACCCTCTCCGTAAAATCGATTCTACTTCCCGTAGATCCACTTCTGCATGTCTGGATCGTCTACATTGTCCCGCGTAAAGAACTCGAACCCGGGGATGACTTTTTTGGGAATCTCCGCCCCTTTCTTGAAGTGCTTGTAGCCCCACTCGACGCAGAGGGATCCCATCTCTCTGGGTTTCTGGGCCAGCAGAAGATCGAGTTTTCCGTCCTTGAGCGCGCTTATCAGCTCTTCCGTTGCATCCCAACCGGCAAGCTTCACGCTGCCCGTTAACCCGGCATTAACCACGGCTTGGTACGCGCCCTGGGAGCTCCAGTTGTTCGTACCGAAGATGCCTTTGATGTCCGGGTTCGCCTGGAGGGTGGCAAAGGTCTGCTGCTGCGCCCGCTGCACCTGCTCGAGATTGTAGTCCACACCGACGAACTCCATATTGGGAAACTTCTTGATGCCTTCTGCGAAGCCCTCGTACCGCGCTTGGGTAGAGGAAACATCCGGGCTGGTGGTGTTGCAGTATACCTGCCCCTTCTCCCCGAGTAGAGCGGCCAGTTTTTCGGCGATCTGGGTTCCCCCGAGTTTGTTGTCCGTTCCGATATAGGCCAGTGGGAACGACCAGTCGCTGGGTTTTGAATAATCACCGTCCCCTATCCAGGTGTCGACGGTTATGATCTCGATCCCCTCATCGTACAACTTCTTCAATGGGGCGATCATGGCGTCGCTTGAACTCGGTCCAATCATCACCAGATCAACATCACCTCGGGCCAGCGCTGCTTCGAGGACCGGAACCTGAACTTCCGGGCCCCAGGCTTTGGGATACTCACTTACTATGAAGTTTACTCCGAGCTCCTTTGCCTTGTCCCTCGCACCCATCTCTATCGATAGGTAGAAGGGATCCGTCTCCCCCGGGACGTAGAGGAAGGTCAGCTCTTCCTTTGTCTCCGGCTTGGGGCTGGCGAAAACCGGCAGACACACCATCAGTAATACCAGTACGATGAGGATTGAGATACACCTTTTCATTGTGAACCTCCTTAGTATTTTTTATCTGGATCGACGATCCAGTATGCCCCGAAGTTCCTGAGGGGAGGGCAATAATCTCGGGTTTCGAGATAATAAGCCATGGCACTTCCCCTTCATCTCGTTCATATCGACAAAGCCTTTCGACAAAACCTTACACAGCCAGTTTGTTTGGATCCGGCATTCGCCCTTGCTGGGCAGTATCGAACAGAAGACCGCCGTTGTATATCGCTTGAAGCACGTTCCCGGCTGCTCCGAGCACCGGTGTGTTGGCGGTCGAAGAAACTTTTATTTCCTTGTTCGAGATGTGCCAGGCGCGTTCCTCTAAGGTTTTTTCCAGAGACGGGAGGAAAAACCGATGCGCCTGCGACACCTGACCGCAGAGAATGATGCATTCGGGATTGAACAAGTTGATCAGGTTGCTGATCCCGATGCCGAGATAGAATCCCATGTCTTCGAATATCTTCGCCGCCCCTGGATCTCCCTCAACGGCAGCTTGGAAAACGGTCTCCCCTGTGATGCTGTCCAGCCTGCCGCCGGCTATCACGGCTATTTTTGAAGTCGGCTTTTTCTCGGCGGTTTCTCTGCCCATCTTCGCCAACGCCGGCCCGGTAGCGTAGCCCTCCAGACAACCCTTGCTGCCGCACGCGCAATCCGGACCCCTTGGATCGATACACATGTGGCCGAACTCGCCGGCGGCGCAGTTCACACCCCGATACACTTCGCCGTCGATCATGATCCCGGCGCTGATCCCGGTTCCCAGGAGAACGCAGAGGAAGTTGTCGATTCCCTTTCCCTGGCCAAACAGCATCTGACCGAGAGCTGTACAGTTGTTTACATGGTCCACGTAACAAGGCTTGCCGAATCTCTGTTCGAACGATTGTTTCAGCTGCACATTTTTCCAGTTCGGGTGGTGGGGGGCATACAGACAAACGCCGGAACGGGCGTCTATCGCCCCGGGTGCGGCAATACCGATGCCTGCCACTTTCTCCAGGCTGACCCGGGCGTTGCCGAGGATTGTGTCAACGCTTTCGAGCAACTGTTTGAGAATGATTTCTTTGCTGCTCTGAGGGTCCACAAAATCCTTGTACTCCGCCGCTGTGTTCCCCTTGATATCGAGGATGATCGCCCGAATATAGGAGCTGCCCAGGCGTACTCCCACCACGAAGTGCTCAGATGTATTCATATCCAGCTCGACCGGACGTCTGCCTACACCGGTGTTCACGGGTCCAATCTCTTTCACGATTCTTTTCTCGAGCAGCTCCTTGGTGGAGGAGGTGATGGTACCCCAGCTCAGCGTTGTTTCCTTCTGCAGTCGTACCCGCGAGACCGGTCCCAGAGCCTGAATCGCCCTGAGAATCGTCAGCTGGTTGTTGCGCTTCATGGTCTCATGGTCGCTGATGGGCTTGGTTTGAATTCTCCTGCTCCCGGTTGGACTCATCTATTATCTCAACGTTTGATGAAATAAATCACAGGTTTTGAAGTAATTTAGCTCAAATCCTGAAGGATGTCAAGATGTCCTTCAACCGTGTGTCCCTCGGCCATGCCCTACAACAGCAGAGAGTTGCTTGGACAGCAAACAGCTGTTCACAGAGTCACCCGGATCTCGTCCAACCCGATATCCTTCAGTTCAACAATGTCGCAAGGGTCGGATTTCGTGCCTTTTCTGATGAGCAACAGCTTCACTCGGTCCCCGAGAGGTATGGGAGGCCAGTGCCAATTTCCGGCAGGCAAGGCTACACCCAGGGTACCGTTCAGGTAAAATGCTTTTATTCTGCTAACATCCGGCTTCGCCTCTTTGTTATCTCGAGGGGCCATGACCAAAACGCATTCCCCTTCGATAGGAATGAAGTTTTCCGATGTCTCCGGATGCCTCTCGAAGTATTGTATATCCTTGCCTTTTTCGTTGCATATCAGAAGCCCAGCATCTACCATCTCAACAGCCGGCCCTAAATCGGCGTTGTCCGAGTAATACTTCAAATTTTCCAAAACCTCTACCGGCTCTCCCTCCTCTCTCCCCCAAATCTGACCGTATGGGGCGAATTCCTCGTTTGAAACCTCTTCGAGATCGATCATTTCTACTTGCTTTCTGTTCATCCTTTCCCCCTTCAGGTAACTGAGCATTGCGGCGGCTGTGCGCCGGGTACTGTAGTATTATAGAGTATTTACGGCCTGGTAATAAGGTATAAAGGCTAACTCGGGAACCTTCGTGCTATCCTT
>CAZBXU010000143.1:0-9203 GCA_964495755.1 uncultured Spirochaetaceae bacterium
GTAGGTATTGTCGCTGAAATCCTTCAAGGAGACAACAGAGGTGATCTCTTCGTTGTTGGATATGGAGAGAAGCGTCTTGATACTCTGTCCCCGCGAGGCACGTGACGCTTCAGGGATCTCGTGTACCTTGAGCCAGTATGCCTTTCCTTCACTGGTGATGAACATGATGTAGTCATGGGTGGAGGCGATGAACAGCTGCTCCACAAAATCTGTATCGGTTAGTCGGGTCGAGGAAGAGCCCTTGCCTCCCCGTCCCTGTCGCCGGTACGCCGATACGGGCACCCGTTTAATCAATCCCTTGTTCGAGATCAGGATCACCATATCCTCTTTGGCAATCAGATCCTCGATGTTAAACTCCTGAACTTCCTCGGGCACGGTCTCTGTACGCCGCTCATTTCCGTAGGTTTTGGCGATTTCTGCAGTCTCTTCCTTGACTACATCGAGTATCTTCTTATCGCTGGCCAGCAAGCTCTTGTAGTACTTTATCTTCTCCAGAACTTCCTGCAGCTCTTCCAGAATCTTCTTCGTCTCCAGACTGGTCAGCTTCTGCAGACGCATATCCAGAATAGCCTGAGCCTGAACTTCGGAGAGCTTAAACCGGTGCATCAGGTTCTGCCGAGCGGTGTTCACGTTCTGGGATTTCTTGATGATGGCAATAACCTCATCGATATTCTCCAGGGCAATCTTCAAACCTTCGAGTATATGGGCGCGTTCCTCCGCCTTTCGCAGCTCGTACTTGATTCTACGAATGACCACCTCTTTCCTGTGAGCAATGAACAGGTCGATCATTTCGCGAAGGGACAATTCCTTGGGCCTGCCATCGACCAGAGCCAGGTTGATGACACCGAAGTTCAGTTGAAGTTGGGTGTGAGTGAACAGTTGGTTCAAGACGACCTTGGGAATCGCGCCCCGGCGCAGCTCGATTACGATACGCATACCGTTGCGATCCGACTCATCCCTCAGGTCGCTGATCCCATCAATCTTGCGATCCTTCGCGAGATCGGCGATGCGAACAATTAGATTCGACTTGTTAACCTGATAGGGAATCTCCGTGATGATGAGACACTCTTTCCCCGTCTTCGAAGTTTCTAAGGCGATACGCGCCCGTACAACGATCTTTCCCCGTCCGGTTCTAAAGGCATCGAGAATTCCCTGGGTTCCAAATATCATCCCGCCCGTCGGGAAATCCGGTCCTCGGACGATCTTACAGAGTTCCTTGAAAGTCAACTTTGGTTTGCCGATCACCGCAACGATGGCCTCGGCGATCTCGACCAGATTATGGGGCGGCATGTTTGTGGCCATACCTACGGCAATTCCGCTGGCTCCATTGACCAACAGAAAAGGAAGGGCCCCGGGAAGGACCAGCGGTTCCCGCATCGAGTCGTCGTAGTTCGGCCCGAAATCAACAGTCTCTTTGTTGATATCCCTGAGCATGACCTCAGCCAGGAGGGACATTCTTGCCTCCGTGTACCGCATAGCCGCGGGTGGATCTCCGTCTACGGATCCGAAGTTCCCCTGTCCGTCAACAACCGGATAGCGCATGGAAAAATCCTGGGCCAGCCGTACCAGGGCATCATAGATCGACTGATCTCCATGAGGATGATACTTGCCCAGTATATCCCCCACGATTCTAGCGGCCTTTTTGTAGGGCCGGTCATGACGCAATCCCATTTCATACATGGAGAAGAGAATGCGCCGATGCACCGGTTTCAGCCCGTCCCTCACATCCGGGAGGGCGCGGCTGACAATTACGGACATCGCGTAGTTTAGATAGGATTCTCTTACTTCGTCCTCGATAGCAACAGGGATCACCTGGCCGGTACTTTTCACCATTGCTTCAGCTCCTCTACCTGTTCATAGATTGAATTCTCTCAACGCATTATACGGACAGTTCAGACATCCAGATTCGAGACCGCCAGGGCGTTTTCTTCGATAAACTTACGTCGGGGTTCCACCGCATCTCCCATCAGGGTTGTGAAAATCTCGTCTGCCTCTACCGTATCTTCAAGGGTGATTCGTACAATATTCCGCTGCTCGGGATCCATGGTTGTATCCCAGAGTTGGTCCGGGTTCATTTCTCCGAGGCCCTTGTACCGTTGCACATTCACCTGTTTGGAACCTTTGCTGTATTTTTTCAGTACTTTATCCCGCTCGGCATCGTTGTAGACATAGAAGGTTTCCTTACCCACGGCAATCTTGTACAACGGAGGCATGGCGATATACATGTGTCCCTTTTCGATGAGTTCTTGCATATAACGAAAGAAGAAGGTTAAAAGCAATGTCCTAATATGAGATCCGTCCACATCCGCATCCGCCATGATAATGACTTTGTGGTAACGCAACCGCTTCAGATCGAAGGAACTTCCCGCACTGGTACCGAGAGTCGAAATGATCGGCAACAGCTTGTCGTTGGCCAGAACTTTGTCGATTCTGGTTTTTTCAACATTGAGCATCTTTCCCCAAAGCGGAAGGATCGCCTGAAACTGACGGTCCCTGCCAAGTTTGGCGCTTCCACCGGCGGAATCCCCCTCCACAAGATACAGTTCGCACTTTGCCGGATCCTGCTCGGAGCAATCGGCCAGCTTTCCTGGAAGTCCGCTTGATTCGAGAAAACTCTTACGTCGGGTGAGCTCTCGGGCATGCCGGGCTGCGGCCCGTGCCTTGGCAGCCATGACGCACTTATCTAGGATGCTGCGAACGACTGAAGGATTCTCTTCAAAATATGCGGTGATTTTTTCATTCACCGTCGACTCAACGATTCCCTTCACTTCGCTGTTGCCGAGTTTGGCTTTGGTCTGCCCCTCAAACTGGGGTTCCGGAATCTTCACGGAGATTACTGCGGAAAGCCCTTCGCGGACGTCATCACCGCTCAGGTTTTCTTCGAGCTTCTTGGTCAAATTCAATCTCTTGGCTGCGTCGTTCAGCGTACGGGTAAGGGCGGACTTGAAACCGATCAGGTGTGTCCCACCCTCGCGGGTGTTGATGTTGTTGGCAAAAGAAAACAGTGTCTCGTTGTACCCTTCGTTGTATTGTAGGGCAATCTCAACCCAGACATCGTCTTTGACCGCCTCGAAGTAGATCGGATCCTTATGAATCGTCTTTTTGTTCTTGTTGATATACTCGATGAAGGACCGGACCCCCCCATCGAATTTGAACTTGTGGGCTTTCTTCTTCTCTGTTCGCTCGTCGTAAATTGAAATCTCGACACCCTTGTTCAGAAAAGCAAGCTCTCTAAGTCGGTTGGACAAGGTTTCAAAGCTATAGTTGATATTCTCGAAAATATCTCCGTCTGCTTTGAAGCGGGTCTTGGTTCCGGAGGACTCGCTCTTCCCGGTTACTGCTACCTTCTTCTTTGGAATCCCGCGTTGATAACGCTGATAGTAGGTCTTATTATTGCGGCAAACTTCGACTTCGCACCATTCCGATAGGGCGTTCACCACTGAAACCCCAATCCCATGCAAGCCTCCAGACACTTTGTAGTTTGACTTGTCGAACTTACCACCTGCGTGAAGCTTGGTCATAACAACTTCAAGGGCGCTGACCTTCTCCACGGGATGATTATCCACCGGAATACCCCGGCCGTTATCCTCTACGCGGATCACATTTCCCTTTTCAATAACCACGGAAATGGTGCTGCAGTATCCCGCAAGTGTTTCGTCGATCGAATTGTCGACGACCTCGTAAGCAAGGTGATGGAGACCGTCAGGGCCGGTAGTTCCGATATACATACTCGGCCGTTTACGGACATGTTCCATTCCCTTGAGTACTTGGATATGTTGAGCGCTGTAGCTATCCTTCATGTAATTGTTCCTGTACTGATTAAATCTAATCTACAATCTATATTTTCAGCGACCGATATTTCTTAGCTAAACGATGAACTGTCATCACAATTATACAAGGAATTCACAGGAAAAGTAAAGATAAGACGGTACGATCCCTTGCATTCCAGCCGATTCTGGGATAGAATTGCATATTGATCCCTTGTTATTAAGCTGTGGATAACTTTTCGTGTTTCGAAAATTCTACTTAACAAATATGAAATGATCGCACTGATATTATCATATTCTTTTTTTTTGTTTATTTTCATTTAATTTTATATAATATATAGAATTATTTTATTTAAGCAAGGAGGTATTATGATTTTTTGTACATTCCGCTAATTCGTTCTGTGGTAAACAAATCCATCTGTTGTGGATAAAATGTTAATAACTTGAGTATAAATCGGGGGTTGTATGAGCGGCGTAGAATCGGGCTACGAAGTGTTCTGGAAGGAGGCGGTCAACCAAATTGGAGAAGAAATAAGCGAACAGGAATTCCTGATGTGGTTTCGCAACATGGATTACATCAACTCTGGAGACTCTCAGATCCATATAGCCGTGCCCTCGAGTTTCTACAAAGACCAGGTTTCTCAGAGATTCCTCCCAACCCTCGAAGACAAACTCTTCGAATTATCCGGGCAGATTCTCCACGTGGCGTTCAAGGTACAAAAAACAGCGGCCCAAAAAGCATCGGAAAAGAGAGACGAAAGTGCAAAAGACACCGGGAAGTCTTCTGCAAAGAAGAAGAAACGCCCCCATCCACAACTCAAACAGGAGTACAATTTCGAACGCTTCGTCCGAGGGGACAACAACGACTTCGCCTACATGGCTTCCTATGCGATTTCGAAAAACCCGGGAAAGGCCTACAATCCCTGTATGATCTACGGTGGGGTCGGCCTTGGCAAGACCCATCTTCTTCAGGCTATCGGCAATCTCTCCTACAAAGAGTTCGAAAACATCAAGATCGCCTATGTGACAGCGGAGACCTTCACCAACGAGTTCATCCTTTCGATCAAAGAAAATACCATTCACCGCTTCAAAAACAAGTACCGCTCGGGTGACATGCTTCTTATCGATGACGTTCATTTCCTTCCGGGTAAGGTTGAAACCCAGGAGGAGCTGTTCCACACCTTTAATGCCCTCTACGATGCCAATAAACAGATGATTTTTACCTGCGATCGTCCGGTGTCCGAGTTGAAAAAACTATCGGATAGGCTGCGAAGCAGATTCGAGAGGGGCCTCAATGTGGATCTCCAACCCCCCAACTACGAGACGCGAATCGCCATACTAACGAAAAAGATCGAAGAGCAAAATATCGAGATTCCTGACGCGGTGATCGAGCTTATCTGTCAGAACATCAAAACAAACGTCCGCGACCTGGAAAAGGCCCTCACCAAGCTCATCGCCTACGCAGAACTGGTCAATAGAACCATCAGCCTCGAAATCGCGCAACGTCAACTGAAGGATTTCTTCACGGATAGCGATTATCGCAATGTGACGATAGATCTGATCCAGCGCACCGTAGCAGAGTATTTTGCCTTGTCCTCGAATGATCTCAAAGGAAAACGGAGAAGCAAGGCAATCGTTTTTCCGCGACAGGTGGCGATGTATATCTCGCGGGACCTAACGGAATACTCCACCACGGAAGTCGGCCTGGAGTTTGGTGGGCGGGATCATACTACGGTCATGCATGCCTGTCAGAGGATCGAAGACCGGATGAAGACCGATGCCACTTTATCTCCGACGATTCAACATCTGATTCGGACCATAAAAGAGTATCGGCCTTAGGGTGGATATGTTGTTGTAACTATGTAGACAACAGGTGCATAATTGGAAAATAAAAAGGAAATGTCGACAAACTGTGGAAAAATCCGGCACTCTATCTCAAGTACTATTGCCATCGCAGAGAAGGAGTTAGATAGGTTTTACACATTTCCACAGTGTCTACTACTACTACTACTAAACTATATATATAATATAAAGGAGAAAAACAATGCATTTCGCTTGTGAAAGGGACCTTCTTCTCAAGGAGATTGCTATTGCCCAAGAAATCATATCTTCCCGAAATACCCTCTCCATCCTTTCCAACGTTCTTCTAAGTATTCAAGACAACCTGTTGACGATCAAAGCCACAGATCTCAAGGTAAGTTTTCAAACACAGATTGAAGTAGAGAGCAAAGCACCGGGAAGCATTACCGTGTTTTGCGACAAGTTTCTGGGAATCCTTCGTTCGCTGCCGGAAGGGGAGATCGAAATCAAATTAAACGAAAACCTGATGGTTTCTATTCGTCCTGTATTTCAGAAGATCAACTTCAACCTTAAGAGTGTACCTTCGGATAAATATCCGGAAATCAAGGAGATTCCCGACGAATCGTACTTCGAGTTTCCCCAGAACGATTTTCTCGATATGATTTCAAAAACCTTGTTTTCCGTATCCAGTGACGAAACCCGCTATTTCATGAACGGTGTTTACCTCGAAAAAGTAGACAACCAGCTGATCATGGTGGCTACAGACGGGAGACGGCTCAGCTACATCAGTAAGAAGGTTGACGGATCGATTCCTGAGTTCAACGGTGTGATCATACCTCCAAAGATTCTGCATCTTATCAAGAAGCTGGCTCCTGGGGAGGGAAATTTATCCTTAGCGATCGGTGACAACAATATATTCGTTCAATTCAACCAGCACCGAGTCTCCTCCAATCTGATCGATGCTCAGTTCCCCAACTATCAGAGAGTCATTCCGGAGAAGCAGGAGCAGAAACTGGTTGTCGAGCGGGAGAGTCTACAGGCCGCATTGCGGAGGGTGTCCCTGCTGGTAGAGGAGAAGTCCCGGCGTATCCAACTGGGCATCGAACCGTCCAATCTTGTCGTCAACTCTTCCGAGGGGGAGATCGGTAGTGCTGTGGAGGAAGTGCCTTGCGAGTACGACGGCCCGGAAATGACGATTGCAGCCAATTACATGTATCTGCTCGAACCGCTTAGAGAATCGGGGGAAGAGAAGATCGGGTTGGAGTTTACCGAACCGGATAAGGCGATTACCCTCCGGCCGGTACCGGATAAGGATTATTTCCACATAGTTATGCCCATGCAGGTGGGTTGAAACATCTACAGCCGGTTGATCCTGTAACGCACATCGTTCTTCATGGCATTTCTTTCCGCCGTATACCATAACTTCCGCAATATCCGCAACGCCAAGTTGGATATAGAGGCTCCTGAAGTTTTCTTGGTCGGAGAAAACGGTCAGGGAAAGACCAACTTCATCGAGTCGATCTATCTACTCTGCTACGGAGCATCCTTTCGTACCAGGAGAGATGCCCGTCTCATCAACGTAGGTCAAGAAATGGCTCAGGTGCGGGGAAGATATCAAAATCAGGGAGGTATTGATCGAGACATCGCGGTGAAACTGTCCAAACAGGGGAAAAAGGAAATCAAGGTAGACGGCCGACTGGTATCCGACCGCATGGACCTGATCGAGAATGTTCCCTGCATACTCTTCTCCCACCAGGACCTTTCCTTTGTCAGCGGCCCTCCGGAGATGGGGCGACGCTTTTTCAACCAGACCTTAAGTCTATTCGACCCTCTGTTTGTCAGTCTTCTCCGCAGCTACCGAAAGTTGTTGAAATCCCGGAACGTACTTCTTAAGGAGAAAAACCGGAGTCTGCTGTCCGCCTATACAAGAAATCTTGCTGAAATAGGTCTGCGTATTCAAGATAGGAGACAGGGAGTCATCGAGGAGTTCAATATCACCTTCTCACCCCTCTTTGCAAGTATCTCCGGTTTGGATGGCGAAACATACATTCGATACCGCTCCTCATGGCAGAACGGCGCCACTGTTGAAGAGGTGGTCGAGTTCCTGGGCAAGAGGCAGAACCGTGATCTGGCGTTGGAGATCACGACAACTGGACCACACAGGGATCGCTTCGTTCTTATGCATCAAGGTAGGGACTTTTCGCATGTTGCTTCCACCGGACAGATAAGACTCTGCTCCTTGATTTTGCGGGTTGCTCAGGCCAATTTTTTTTCAAGCAAGACAGGGAAACTACCGGTGCTGCTGCTCGATGATGTTCTACTGGAATTGGATTTGACGAAACGGGAAAAGTTCATAAAGGAGCTGCCGAGCTTCGAACAGGCTTTTTTTACTTTCCTTCCCGACGAGCAGTTCCGTAAGTACAGCAGTGCTGATACACTGATATACCGAGTAGTTGGTGGAGAATTCCAACGTGAAAAAAGCCGCTGAGATCTTGGCAAGAATTCTCGAAGAAAAAGGCCGGGAGATAGGAACGACCTACTCCTCGGTTTTTGGAGGCTGGTCGTGGATCGTGGGTGAGTCTCTGGCTGAGCATTCCCGGGTCTATGAGGTGAAAAACCGGAACTTATTCGTCGAAGTCGATCATCCCGGCTGGATGCAGTTGCTGCTCATGAAAAAACCTCAGATCCTGAGAACCGTGAAAAGAAAGTACCCGGTCTTGAATATCAGGGACGTAAAAATCAAAGTTAATCTGACCTATCAAAAAACGACTCCTGCCGATGCAAAACCTGAGAAAGAGCCCCAGGGGATAAGCAATGAGCAGGTGAGCGAAGTAGATCGAATCGTTTCTGCTGTGAGCTCAGATGAGCTGAAAGGGCACTTGAAACGACTTTTTCTCAAAAATATCGAGAGGGACCGTGCAGACTGATCGCCTCCTACGGTCCACTCCGGTGCCCTCAAGCCCAATATCGGTTACAGTTGACATCATTGATTGAAAATCAGTATAGTATTGTACCGTAAGTATTTTCACGCTTTCAGGTAGGATGTTCTTTTTCATCCCAATAGCTTAAAAATTACGCGTTGGTGAAACAACGAAAGGATAACGAAATACGATGAAACGTACATACCAGCCGAGCAGAACTAAGAGGAGGCGGAGTTTAGGTTTTCGCGTCCGTATGAGCACAAAAGGAGGGCGTCAAATACTCAAACGCAGAAGGAGAAAGGGGCGCGTGAAACTCACCGTTACGGATGAGAAAAAACCTTACTAGAAAAGAAAGGTTGAGGGGAAGGTCCAATCTACGAAGGGTTTTTACTGAAGCAGCGAAAAGCGAGCAAAGAGGATTACGGGTCTACTATATAGAAAACGGTTTGGATTGGAACAGAATTGCTGTTTGCCCGGTGCGTGGTTTTAAACATGCAGTGGGGAGAAACCGGGAGAAAAGACTTTGTCGGGAAGCCTATCGTCAACTTAAAGATAGCTTGAAAAACGGATACGATCTGGCGTTTGTTCTTTATCCCGGTAAACACAATCTTTCCGATCGGTATCGGCAGCTCAATGCTGTCTTTGAGCGAGTGGGTCTGAAACGATGAAATACATTCTCATTTTCTTCATTACATTGTATCAGAAACTGTTCTCG
>CAZBXU010000144.1:0-9180 GCA_964495755.1 uncultured Spirochaetaceae bacterium
GGCGATCAATGTGTTCAGGGGTGTTCCCGTTTCCTCGGATATTTCCCGGAAGGTTTTCCCTTCGATCGCCTGCTGAATGAAGGCATCCCGCTGTTCTTTGGGAAGCTCCTCCAAAGCTTCGATCAAGGCATCCATTACCGCTGTGCGGATCAGGTCCTTTTCGATATCGATCCCACTGTCCTCGAGGAGTTCCTCCAGAGTACTGTCCTCCTTCTCCTGTTGAAGGGAGACCGTGATCCTTTTCCTGCGGTAGCGATCGATGATCTTGTTTCTGGCGATGGTGTACAGCCAACCTAGTATATTTTCGATCGGCTCGGTCACACTGGCATTGCGTATCGCCTGAAAGAAAACATCCTGCAGCAGGTCCTCCGCCTCTTCCTCGCTTTTGGTTCGGGAGCGAATGAAACCGAGCAGGGCCTTCCTTTCAGTCCGGTACACCTTCTCCAGGCGTTGCACTAGTACTGCCTCCATATCATTGGTGTAGACGAATCAGGTAGCCCGATTATTGTAGGGCAGCTTCTTTTTCTTTCTTCCACCTTGGTACCATATTATACCAGGGCTGATCAGGGTACATCACCTCTACACCCTGCCTTCACTGGTCCGGACCTTGACAGAGGCAGCCGCAAGAGGTTAACTCAGGGAGCAAAAACAAAAAGGAATCCCCTCGAAAGGAGCTACAAAAAATGGCACGATTTTCACGACTGCAGGTTCTCAACACGATGATGGAACTCGGTGTTGTTCCTGTATTCTACAATCCCGACCTGGAAGTTTCGAAGAAAGTAGCGAAGGCCTGCCTCGATGGGGACTTGAGGATTGTCGAGTTCACCAACCGGGGTGATCACGCCGTGGAGGTTTTTTCCCAGCTCGAGCTGTACTGCCGCTGCGAGCTGCCCGACCTGATTCTTGGTGTGGGTTCGATCGTCGATCCGTATACGGCAGCCATGTATATCGCTCGGGGTGCGAACTTTGTGGTTGGTCCGCTTCTCAATCCGGAAGTGGCCAGGATCTGCAACCGCCGCAAAGTACCCTACTCACCGGGTTGCGGCAGCGCTTCGGAGATCTCAGAGGCTGAAGAGCTGGGCTGCGAAATCATCAAGGTCTTTCCCGGCGGCCAGGTAGGAGGCCCGGCCTTCGTCAAATCGGTGCTCGGGCCCTGTCCCTGGGTCAGCATGATGCCTACCGGAGGGGTCGACTGCACCGAAGATTCACTCAAGGCCTGGTTCGAAGCGGGCGTGGCCTGTGTGGGTATAGGCAGCAAGCTGATCCGCAAAGACCTGATTCAGGCGGGTGACTTTGACGCTATCCGGGACAATGTAAAAAAGACTCTTGAAATCATCAAGAAGGTTAGATCTAAGAAGTAGGATCTCGGTTACCACTTATCTGGAGAGTGCGGTTTTTGAAAACCGTTGAAAAGGAAAGTCCAGTGAAGCTCGCGGGGGTGTTTCCTCCGATCCCGACACCCTTTGACCGGGACGGATCTGTTTCCTTATCAGGCCTCAAGCAGAATATAGAGTTATTGAATCGTTATGACCTGAGCGGATACGTGGTTCTGGGCTCTAACGGAGAGTTTGTCCTTCTGAGGCAGGAGGAGAAGCTGAAAACAATTGAAGCGGCACGGGAATCTCTTCCTCCTGGGAAACTCCTGATTGCCGGTACCGGATGTGAAGCTACCCGAGAGACGATTGACCTGACCCGGGCAGCCGCGGAGGCCGGTGCAGATGCTGTACTGGTCATCAATCCCCACTACTACAAGAACAGGCTGGACGATGCGTCTTTGATCCAGCACTACGCAGCCGTCGCCGATGCCTCCCCTATTCCCGTTATCATCTACAATATGCCCGGATCCACCGGTCTCGATCTGGACGCGCAAACCGTGGTGTCGCTTTCCCGGCACGGGAACATCATCGGCATGAAGGACTCCAGCGGCAATCTGAACAAGATGGCGGAGATCCTGGGGGAGGTTGGTCCTGATTTTCAGATGCTGGCCGGTTCTGCGGGTTTTCTCCTCCCCGCTCTATCTCTCGGGGCTGTCGGGGGCGTCGTCGCGTTGGCCAATGTGGCGCCCGGAACCTGCATAGAGTTGTATCGAGCGTTTCAACAGGGAGAGATCCAACGGGCAAGGGATGTTCAGGTGCGAATCGTCGGGCTGAACAATTTAGTGACCCGGGAGGGCGGTGTTCCCGCTCTGAAGGCGGCTTTGGATATGGTAGGACTGGTCGGCGGTATGCCTCGACCCCCACTTCTCCCGATCAGTGCGGATATGCGGAAGGTTCTGCACTCCGCCCTTTCAGAGCTGGGCCTTCTGCCGGATTCTCACTAGCCCGAGGAATCTGTAGGCATTCTATCGGCTAAACAATTGCCGGCGGGTGTCCATCCCAGGGGCAAAAGAGAACAGGATGGATAAATCCAAACATCACGTGCTCTATCTCGGTGATACGAGCCTGGATACCGCTGCTTCCTATCTGGGAGCGGTTATGACGTACTTCGGAATTGGCTTCGAATACGCGGCCTCCGAAGAGCCGACCGACCACTATCTGGGCGACCGCGAGTATCAGGCAGCCGGGGTAATCCTCAAAGATCGAGACGCTCCAGGCATTGGGCGGCTGCACCCAGGATTCCCGCCTCGTTTTGAAGCGCCGCGGTATGGATCTTTACACCGGAGAGGGGAAGCGGCCAGGCGAAATCGGCGATGTACTCCGTCACAGGCTCCAGTAATTCCGCCCCGGCTGCCGAAATACCCCCGCCGATAATGCAGGCCTCCGGGTTGAATACATTGACCAGATTGCCAAATACCCGGGCAATATGCTGAGCGGTCTCTCGGACTACTTCGATCGCGCACCCGTCTTTCTCGCAGGCCCGTTGAAACACCAATTCTGCAGTGACGGACTCTGCAGCGGTCGGCCCGGCAGGCCCTGTTGCTCTCTTTGCGCATTTTTCCAGGTAACTCCGCTCGATCGCCGAGGCCGAGGTGTACTGCTCGAAACATCCGCGGCTCCCGCAGGTACAGAAGGGGCCCTGCGGATCGAGGCAGATGTGCCCGATCTCTCCGGCCAACCCCCGGGTGCCTCGAAATACTTTTCCTTCCAGGACCAGTGCACCCCCCACTCCGGCCCCCAAGGTAATCATGACGAAGGATTCGTAGCCGGCGCCAACCCCGAACTTCAATTCTCCGGCCGCGGCGCAGTTTGCGTCGTTGTCTGCGAATACGGGAAGCGCGAAATCGTCGCTCAAGTTTTTAACCAGGGAGCGGTTCTTGAAAGCGGGAAGGTTCTCCGATCCCTGCAGCACCCTTCCCTCGCTTCGATCGATGAATCCCGGCGATCCGATGCCGATCCCGGTCAAGGAAATACCAAGCTTTCCGCACAGGCTTCGGATCTGTTTGGCAACCTTGCCGAAGATGTCATCGTATCCGTCTCCGGCGGAGATCTCCACCTTCTCGGTCGCCGTTAAATTTCCTTTCTCATCCACGATTCCGATTTTGGCTGCGGTGCCGCCGAAATCGATACCGCAAAAAAAACGATTGCTCTGTTTCATCTTGTTGTCCCGTCTCGTTTTCTGAAGTGTACCATAATTTGTATCACTTTCTTGAAAAATGAACTAGAATTTTCTACTGTAGAGAGGAACTACTGTACAAGAATACAGACTCCATCAGCTGTGCTTCGGGTACAATTTTTTAACCCGAATCCGCAGCAGGAAAAGAGTAACAGGAGAACGCTATGGGGAATGCGGTCGTAGGTCAATCCGGGGGGCCGACCTCGGTGATTAACTGCAGTCTGGCAGGGGTTGTGGAAACGGCTTGCACCTCAACCGCTGTGGATCGTGTCTTCGGGATGAGGTTCGCGATCGAAGGATTGATGGAGGACAACCTGATCGATCTGACTGCAAAGCCAAAAGGTGTCATAGACAAGCTGAAAGTCACTCCCTCTTCCGCTCTCGGGTCTTCCCGCCACAAGATTCAAGACCATGACCTGCCAAAAATCTTGAAGGTCCTAAAAAAGCATGACATCCGCTACTTCTTTCTCATTGGCGGCAACGACACGATGGACACGATTCATCGGGTGGAAACCTACTGCCGGAAGCAGAGGTATGAGCTGTTCGGTGTAGGGATTCCTAAGACCGTTGACAATGATCTGTTCGGAACTGACCATACACCCGGCTTTCCCTCCGCCGCTCGATGCAATATCCTCAATGTGCTTCAGGCGGGCGTACTGGCTCGAGACATGCAGAGGGTGGACAGATACGTGATCTACCAGTCGATCGGCAGGGATGCAGGCTGGCTGAGCGCCGCAACGGCGGCGGCCAAGCGAGAGGAGGGGGACGCGCCGCATCTGATCTATCTTCCGGAAGTAGCCTTCGAGAAGGAACGGTTCCTGGCCGATGTCGAGGGTTGCATCGGAAAGTACGGCTGGGTTTCGATTGTTTGCGGCGAAGGCCTGCACTATGCAGACGGAACACCGGTCAGTGCCTCCGAGACCACTGATAAATTCGGCAATGTTGAGTTTGGGGCAATGGCCGGAGCCAGTGTGGGACTGAACCTTCACAGGATGATCATGGACAAGCTCGACATTCGGGGAGAGTTCCAAATCACCGAATCCTTGATTATGAGTGCCATGGATCGGGCGGTCGATTTGGACCGTGAGGAAGCCTATGCTTGCGGCAAAAGGGCGGTGGAGCTGGTCGAGAAGGGCACATCCGGGGTCATGGTCACGATCATGAGAGATTCCGACTCACCCTACCGGGCGGAACTGGGGACCACCGCCCTTTCCGAGGTCGCCGTGAAGAGCAAACCCATGCCCCGGGAATACATCAACCCTGAGGGCAATTTCGTCAGCGACAGTTTCTATGAGTATATCCGACCGCTGATCGGGAACATCCCCGAGTTCGCGGTGCTATAAAAAGAGAAAATAGGGAGGAAAGGATCATGAATTTCAAAAGTAGCAGCCATTCCCAGTACAACCTCGTTAAGGAGATGATGCAGACACCCGATATCATCCGACGGTTCGATCCGAAAGCGGCGGAGGAGTTTGCCCCTGCTGTGAAAAAGAAACAGCGCCTGTTTCTGACAGGGGAAGGATCGAGCAGGATCTTTCCAGCCAAACGAGCCAAATACGATGCGTTGAAAAAGGCGGACCGGCTTTCGATCGCTACCGACGGCGCCACTCAAGCCTTGGAATATGACCTGTCCGCCTTCGCTGTGTTCGGCGCCTCCAATTCGGGCAAGACCAAGGAGGTGGTCCGGCTGTTCCAAAACCTAAGGAAAGCCGGTCATCAAGCCCTGTTCGCTCTGACAGCCTACAAAGATTCTCCGTTGGATCAACTGGCCTCCGGCAGTCATATCCTTCTCAGCGGCAAGGAGGAAGCCGTGGCCGCTACCAAGACCGTTGTGGAGCAGGCCCTGTTCTACGACAGCCTGCTGCGGGTGCTGAGGGGTGAAGGGATGAAAGGGTTTGATGCCCTGGCCGACAAGGTCGAGGAGGCTCTTACCGTTCAGATCGATCCTTCACTGGTGGATAAGGCCAAGAATGCAACGACCGTCTACTTCGCCGGGCGCAACACCGGTGTGGCAGAGGAGCTTACCCTGAAGACGAATGAAATCACCCGGAAGAAAGCCGATTTCCTGGAGGGCACCTACGCCGTCCACGGCATCGAGGAGGTCATGGATGCCCGGGAACTGGTCGTGGTCGTGGAACCCTTCGAGTCCGAAGAGCGCAAGTTTCGCGAGTGTCTGGTCGATGGTGTAGGCATGGAGGTGATAGCTATTTCCACTCGCAAAACGAGCTTCCCGACCATGGTCATCCCGGAGGCGGGAGACTACCAGAGCTATGTAGAGATCGCCGCCGGCTGGAACCTCCTGGTGGAAATCGGCATCAGTCTCGGGATCGACCTGGACAAACCCCAGCGGGCCCGGAAAGTCGGGAATATCTATCAAGGAAAATAATGCAGGAGTACTTTGCAGCCGTTGACATCGGTGCCACCAAGACCACTGCCAGCGTGTCCTCCTGCGACGGTATTCTTGCCCGCGTGTATCAGCTCACGCGAAAGAGGGGGGACAGAGGAACGGTTCCGCGCCAGGTCGATTTCCTGATCGATTTTGCCTGCCGGCGGGCTGCAATCGAGAAAGCATGGATTGACGCCGTCGGGATCAGCACAGCCAGCCCCTTCGAAAAGAGGGGTGAGAAACTGGTGGTGGTGGCGCCGAATATCTGCGGAGGTCTGGCGGAGAAGCGGGAGGCAAGCGAAAACGATTGGACGGATATACCTCTCGAGGAGGATCTTTCCGGGAAGTACCCCAGCTTGCGGATCGCCAACGATTGCATCAGCGCCGCGGTTGCGGAGCGACTCTTCGGGGCCGGGCAGGGAGAAAAGGACATGCTCTACGTGACCTGGAGCACCGGTATCGGCGGCGGGGCATTTGTTGACGGCCATCTGCTCACCGGCAAGAATGACAACGCCCTGCATTTGGGCCACATTGTAATGAATCACAACTATGAAGACGAACCTCGGTGCGGCTGTGGAGGGCATGCCCATTTGGAGGCGCTGGTAGCCGGGCCCGCCATAGCCAGACAGTACGGTGAAGAATCCCGCGAAGTTTTCAAGCGGTACAGGGAGGGGGAGCCAAAGGCAGAAGCGTTGATCCGTAAAGTCACAAAAGTGATGGCTCTTGGCTTGTATAATGCAGTCGCCCTGCTGGACACCCGTTTGATCATTCTGGGAGGAAGTGTTTCAAAGAACTGGGATCTCCTGGAGCCTCTTGTCGCGGAGGAGTTCTACAGGTGTTTCCCGTCTCTCACTCGCGAGGTTGTATTCAGACACTCCGAGTTGGACGAATACCTGGGAGATATGGCCGGTTTGAGCCTGGTGATGCCCGACATCTGGATTGCCGGCTGGCAGGCGGGAAAACCGTGGGAACAAGCACCTGAAATAACAATGCTGGAATCGGATGTTGAATAGAAGGAGCGTAAATCTATGAGTGAGGTCAAGGTGGGCAACTTGAAAGATTTCTCGACAAGTTTTGTGCCTCCGGACTACGGTCAGGACTGTCGCGACGAAGACCTGCTGCGCTTCCGGCAGGGCGCAATCAGGGACTACCGCTCTTTGAGCTCGGAACAGATCGAAGTCCTGGTGAAGAACAACAACACCGCCGAAGATTGGGATCGCATCCTGGTTACAGAGAACTTCGATCCACGCCTGGTCCGCAACTGCGAGTTTTGGGGCCTGGTTCGCATCGGGGACCTGTCCCCGATTTTTCTTGAGTATCACGAGCTCAAGCTTCCGGTCGGGCTTTCCAACAGCACGGTCATCTGCTGTGACATCGGCGATGATGTGGTGATGCGCAACCTTCACTACATAGCCCATTACATTATCGGAAACCAGGTCGTCCTGTTCAATATCGATGAGATGATCACCGTGAACCATGCCAAGTTCGGAAATGGCATCGTGAAGGACGGAGAGCCGGAATCCGTACGGATCTGGTTGGAAGTGGGCAATGAAAACGGCGGCAGAAAGATACTGCCCTTTGAGGGCATGCTGCCCGCCGACGCCTACATATGGTCCCGCTACCGGGATGAACCGCGGCTGATAGAGCGTTTCCGGGAACTTACCGATAGTCTTGCCGACAGCCGCCGCGGCCATTACGGAATCATCGGAGACCGTTCGGTGATCAAAAATAGCCGGGTCATCAAGGACACCCTGATCGGGAGCGACTGCTACATCAAAGGGGCAAACAAGCTGAAGAACCTTACGATCAATTCCAGCAGTGGCGAGCCTACCCAGATCGGCGAGGGTGTGGAAATGGTCAATGGGATCGTAGGCTACGGAAACAGGATCTTCTACGGTGTGAAGGCGGTTCGTTTCTTCACCGGACGAAACGTACATCTGAAATACGGCGCCCGTCTGATCAACTCCTACCTGGGGAGCAATTCAACTGTTTCCTGCTGCGAGATCTTGAACAACCTGATCTTTCCCTTTCACGAACAGCACCACAACAATTCCTTTCTGACCGCTTCCACCCTGATGGGTCAGTCCAACATCGCCGCTGCCGCCACCATTGGTTCCAATCACAACTCCCGCGCTTCCGACGGCGAGGTACTCGCCGGCCGAGGATTCTGGCCCGGCCTGGCCTCCAGCTTCAAGCACTCCTCCCGATTCGCTTCCTACGCTCTTTTGACCAAGGGGAGCTACCCCTGCGAGCTCAACATCACCCTGCCTTTCGCGCTGGTTAGCATGACGGAGGACCAGAAAACGATTCAGGTGATGCCGGGGTATTGGTTCGAGCACAATATGTACGCCGTAGTGAGGAACACCCATAAATACCAGGCCAGGGATAAACGGGCGATCAAGGAGCAGAACATCGAATATGATTTCCTTGCTCCCGACACGGCTGAAGAGATGATCCGGGGTATGGAGATCCTCCGATCAGGGCTGGAGCAGCAGACCGGTAAGACTCTGCTTGAGGAAGACCTCGAGGGGTATGAGGAGATCGATGATTCCGCCGATCTCCGGCTGGACGGACTGGTCTACAAACGCAAGGCGAAGATTCTCCATCCCCTTCGCGGCTACCTCTGGTACCGTAAGATGCTGCGCTTCTACGGAGCCCGGGAGCTGAAGTCCGCGGTCCTTCAGGCGTTGACCCGGGTGCGAGGTAAAAAGGGAATAGCGGAACGCGTGGTCGAGGAGATCAAGACCCGGTATCAGAATCCCTACCGAAGCTGGGAGAACATCGGCGGACAGCTCATCCCGGAACAGGTGCTAGCAGAGCTGATTCGAAGCGTAATAAGAAAACGGATTACCTCTTGGGAGCAGCTGCACGAAGCTTACGACGCTGCCTGGAAAGAGTATCCTGAACAGAGAACCGGCCATGCCCTGCGCTGCCTGCTCTACAGCTATGACAGAAAAGGTGAGGAGCTAACCCCTGCTTTTGTCCGCCAGGTCCTGCAAGAATCGGTTGAGATCGCCAAAGAACTTCTCGACAGGGCCTACGAGTCGAGAAGAAAGGACTACACGAATCCCTTCCGCCGGGCCACCTTCCGAAATCCGAAGGAAATGGAGGCGGTCTGGGGCAAGCTCGAAGATATATCCTTTCTGAAAAGCTACACCGTAGAGACTGAAAACTTCTGCAGGGAAGTAGAGGAGTGCCTGGCCGCTATTTTTTGAAGTGAGTGATAGAGATAGTAATTTTTA
>CAZBXU010000145.1:0-7205 GCA_964495755.1 uncultured Spirochaetaceae bacterium
TATTACCTAAGCCTTCCAAGCTTATGATGTGGGTTCGATTCCCATCGGGCGCTTTATAATTTTACCTTTTCCAGTTCTTTCTCGATGGCTGCCTGGACAAGTTGATTGAGAGAAACACCGAGTTTCTGGGATGTTTGAACCGCTTTTCGATGAAGCTCGGGAGAAACACGAACGTTGAAGCTTCCTCTATATGACTTGTAAATCGGTCTGTTATTCTCCTTGCAGAGGTGTATGTAATCTTCAACGGCATCCTTGAAGGAGCTTTTCAGCTCTGCCACACTTTCTCCTTCAAAGGTTACCAGATCATTTATGCCTTCTATTCGACCAAAAAAAACCGAATCCTCTGAGTTGAAGTGTACTGAACCGATAAAGTCCTGATATGTCAAAATATCTTTCATTCTATCGCTCCCACATTTCTAAGCTCTTCTTCTATGTAGTCGAGCTGATATCGTTTTAGAATTTGTGATGGATGAGGCTTATGTAGTCGTATAATATGTTTTGTGCGTTCCTGCACAAAGGCTACCCTCGACCCGGAGGCTCTTCCAGTCCTTGCCGTGGAATACCCGAAATCACCTAGCAGTCGCTTTAGCTCATCGTAGGAAAAGTCTTTCGGCTTACTCAGAAATCGATGAAGTAATTTCTCCTTCCTACCCACACTAAAAATATACTCTAACCTTCGACCATGTGCAACTACTTTTTAGTTACGCCTGGAGAGCCATGCATTGATCTCCAATCATTTCTATCTCTGTAAAAAACCGAATCCCACTGTAGTCATTTCTAAGGGGCCATCTGCCGATCAGTAAAAGAGTAAGCTTTCTTAAAAACTGGAGGAGTTATTTATGGGGAACTATAGATGGTTGAAACGGGGAGCACAGATCGGAGTGTTTCTGCTGATGGTGCTTCTCATTTTCGGTTGTGCCGGCGCCAAAGCCCGGAAACAATCGTTCAGCTCGTACATCTTCTCGGCGGCGGATAATCCATCGTTGAGCAAGGATGTGGTAGGCGCCGTCGACTGGATGGCTAAAATCGTTTCCCTTGTGGTACCTCCGGGAACACGGGTAAGCTCGATGATCGCCACCTACGTTGCACCGGAAGGTGCGTCGGTGTACGTGCGCAGCCAAGGCAGCACGATCCCGCAGGCAAATGGGGCCACGGCAAACGACTTCCGCCGTCCCGTGCAATACCTGCTCGCCTTGGAAGACGGCACAGAGGTGGAGTTTGTCGTCAAGGTGCGGGAGGCGGAGACCAACCCGAATCTCGCCTCTCTGACTCTTGGAGATAATGTGGCCTTTTCACCGGGTTTCTCCACGGAGGTCGAAAGCTATACCGCCGAAGAAGTGCCCTATGCGATCGGGGAATTGACTATCCGTCCCAACGCAGAAAGCACCTACGCCAGCATCACGATTGACGGAAGGACCTATCCGGCGCGAAACGCTACCGCAGCGGCAGCTCTGCGGGCCGGTGAGGTGAATGCGATCAGCATTGTGGTGACTGCCGAGGACGGAGTGACCACCCGTACCTATACCCTAAATGTGAAGAGAGCGGAGCCGGATAGGGATTCCAGTCTGGCTGGACTGAAGGTCAGTGAGGGGACCGTGCTGGCACCGAGGTTCTCAACGGATGTCACCAGCTACCGGATCAATATTCCCTACGAGCCGGAGGCCTTGAACTTCACACCTACAACGAACAGCCCGGTCGCCACTGTCACGGTACAGGGGAAAGCCGTGCCTTCAGGCACCGAATCGGGGACTATAGAACTGGGGGATGAACTGATTACATCCGTTGATATCGTGGCCACAGCCCAGGACGGGACAACCAAAACGGTCTATACCGTAACCATCCAGAGGGCCGAGCCGGATCGGGATTCCAGCCTGGCCGCCATTGGGGTGAATGAGGGCGCCTCGGTAGCGCCGAAGTTCTCGAGGAACATCACCGACTACGAAATTTCCATCCCCAATACGATGGATACGGCGATCCTGACGCCTGAAACGGGCAGCCCGGTGGCAACCGTGACCATAGCGGGAAAAACCATCCCGTCGGGGAGTTCCGTGGAGCCGATCGTACTGCCTGAGGATTCAGCGACCGATGTCGCGATCACCGTCACCGCCCAGGATAGAGAAACAGTGACCACCTATCATCTGAAGGTGATCCGCAGGCCCATCGACCCGACCTGGTCTCAAGCCGTCGGGAGTGCGGGATTTTCCGGCCGTTTCGGTTTCGAGTCGGTAGTGTTCAAAGGGAAAGTGTGGGTCATCGGCGGCTCGTCGACAAACCTCGACTACTTCAACGATATCTGGTACAGCGACAACGGCATATCCTGGACCAAAGCAACTGAAAACCCGGGCTTCTCCCCGCGTAGGAATCACCAGGTCGTCGAATACAAGGGGCAGCTGTGGCTTATCGGCGGCGAGAGCGGAATGTACGAGTATAAAAACGATATCTGGACTTCGAAAGACGGGATCTATTGGACAGAAGTGGACGTGAAAGTGCCCTTCCCCGAACGGGTCAATCACCAAGTCACCGTATTCAAAGGCAAGCTCTGGGTCATCGGAGGCTACGGTTCGAGTTCTACCGGACGTTCGGTCTGGTCCAGCAAGGATGGGGAGGTATGGATCGAAGAGATCCACGAAGCCGCCTTTCCCGCCCGGGACATGCATCAACTCGTAACTTTCAAGGACAAGATGTGGATCATCGCCGGGCAAAAGGGATCCACCCGTTTTGCCGATGTCTGGTCCTCCCCCGACGGAGTTACCTGGACACAAGTCGGTGACCTCGCAGACAGCGGATTCACACCGCGCATGCTTCACGAGGCGGCGGTATATGCGGGCAGAATGTGGGTGACCGGCGGATACGTAGAGGGCTACGGAGCGGTGAACGACGTCTGGTACACCAAAGACGGTGTGGAATGGAAACAGGCCGCCGAAGCCGCCGATTTTGTCGGCCGCCTCGGCCATCAGATGGTGAGCTTCAAGGGTAAGCTCTGGATCATCGGAGGCACGGACAATCAGGTTGCCCGAAACGATATCTGGTACTCCAACGCCAAAGAGGAACCCGCCTCCGAGTAGTCGTTGTTTATAAGATGAAAGCCGAAGGGATGCCCTGCAACCGGGCATCCCTTTTTTTCTATCTAAGCAGGGATAGTTGTTCTTCCAAGTGGCGGAGGATTTTCTTCTCCGCGCCGACTTCGTGCATCAGGTTGAACGTACCGTAACGGCTGCGCAGAAAGCGGATATAGCGAATGGGCATCAGCATCTGCTGCGGATCGATCTGAAAGTCAGACAGGCGGAAGGGAAAGGATTGGCTGGATAAAATCGAAACTGCCACCTCCAGCTCTTCCAACATCCGACGGGCCAACTCGGTAATCGATCCTACGTTCTTTTGAATTCGCTCCAAGCGAAGCCTGTAGATCTCCGCATCAACAACAGACTTCGACATTTCCTCCTTCATCTGCCCACGAAAGGGTTCCATCTCGGGCAGGAGGGTCTGCTCCCACGGGGGTTCAGCAGCCAGGGCGAGTAAACGCTCATCCACGGCGAATTCCAAAGCTGCGGGATCTCTGTAGAACTCCGAGTAGCCCTCCAGCAGGATTCTACAGGACAGGCCCACGAGCAAACCGTGAAGCTCGTAGGCGGGATCGCCGACTGTTCCGGCGGTCTCCCAGAAATGGGCGATGGTGTGTTCGGCGGATGATGCAGGGCGGGAGTCGGTAAGACCCTGCATGGCGAACCCCGAAGTCAGGATCGCGTCGGTGAGAGCACGTGTGGCAGCTTTTCTGTCGACTGTTTGTGCTTTCACCGCTTGAATAGCCTGGCGGGCCGAATCCAGGCAAAGCTGCGCCGCTTCCTCGCAGATATACTCTCCGGTAATCAGGGCGGAGAGTGTCCAATCCAAATAGGACAGATACTTCGCCAGCAGATCTCCTATCCCGGACAGAAAGAGTTTTTCCGGCGCCTGCTCCAAAACGGCCAATTCGGCGAAGATCAACTCCGAGGGCCGAGCAGGCTGTGTCTTGTGACCGTGCTTTAGTTTCAGAGCCGAGGTGCCGGAGCTGTAGGCGTCAACCGAGGGAGCGGTTGCCACACACCAGTTCGGGGCCCCGACGATCTTGGATACCATCTTCCCGATGTCGCTGATCGTCCCTCCCCCAACAGCCAGTATCAGATCCGGGGAGACAGCGCCTGCATCCGCGGCCAATGCCTGGATCAATTCGGGAGTAGTGCGCGGCCGAGGACTGGCGGAAAGTACGGTCTCCGAGAGATGAAACCGGGACAGCAATTCTTTGCACCGCGCAGCAGCCGCAGTTTCCGTATTTTCGTCGCTCAAGACCCAGAAACTTAAGCCGGATCCATACATCTGCGCTGCAAGATCCGGCAACCCTTCCAGTACCCCATCACCCAGCAGGACCCGTTTCACTCCAAGACGGTGCTGGCGACCGCACCCGCAGTCCAGCGTCCCGTCGGCAGAGTACTTGCTTATATAGGATTGAAAAAAGAAATCACTCATGGGGAAACCTATTACGTGTAAAGCGGCGCCGATGGTATCAGGCGATCAGCCGAGGCCAGGGCCTGTTCGACCGCTACGGCAATTGTACGGCGTTCGAGCCCGTAAACTTCGAGAAGCTCCCGCCTCGATCCTTGTGGGATGAATTTCCGGGGAAATCCAAGATGAAGAAAGGGAATTACAACGCCGCGGCGTTTCAATTCTGCGGCGATCTGCTCGCCGATCCCGCCGCAGCGGCACCCTTCCTCAACGAGGCAAACCATCCGATATCGATAAAAAAGGGAAACGAGATAATCAAGATCCAGAGGTTGGATAAAACGAAGGTTGTACACATCGGTGCGGATTTTCAACCGGCCGAGAAGCTCCGCAGCTTCGAGTGCCTCTTGGACCAGCGCTCCGAAACTAACGATCAACACCTCGCCCTTCTGCTGCCTGACCATGGCGCCCCGTCCCTCCAGGAGGGGTTGCTCGCACCCGGATAGGGGTGGGCAGCAGGGAGCCTTAGGGTATCGAATCATCACCGGTCCGCCCTTTGCCAGGGCATAGCGAAGCATCAGCTCCATCTCCCTCTGGGTGCTCGGCGCCAGCACGGTGAGACCGGGAATACCGCGAAAAAGGGCAATATCGAAGGTACCCTGATGGGTTTCCCCATCGGATCCAACCAGCCCCGCCCGATCGATCGCAAACACGACGGGCAGATCGGGCAGAGCCACATCATGGATGACCTGGTCGACGGCGCGTTGAAGAAAGGTCGAGTACACCGCAACCACAGGTTTCAGGCCGGCCCGGGCAACGCCCGAAGCGAAGGTCACCGCATGCTGCTCGGCGATCCCGACATCAATAAAACGATCTGGAAAGCGGGTTTGAAAAAGCCTTAACCCCGTGCCGTCGGCCATGGCGGCGGTGATGGCTACGATCCGCTCGTCCTCTTGAGCAAGATCGGCGATCGCTCCGGAGAAGGCCTCCGTGAAGGTAGGCGCATCCTTGGTTTCCAGCTTCCCGTCGACAATGGAAAACGGCGACACCCCATGGTACAGAGTGGGATCTCCCTCGGCGGGGACATAGCCCTTGCCCTTGACGGTACAGACGTGAACCACGCAGGGTTTGTCGAGCTTTTTCACGTTATTCAGGATCCTCACCAGCATCCTGAGGTTATGCCCATCGATTGGGCCGAAGTATTCGAGACCTAGATCGGAGAACAGGGTTTCTCGAAAAAACAAGGCTTTCAGTCCCTTTTTCAAACGGTAGATTGCCTGCAGCAAATTCCGCCCCAGCCAGGGGATCTGTTCCACGGCTCCGTCGAACCGTTTCTTGAAACTTTGATACAGCTGTGTTGCGGTCAATCGGCTCAAGTAGTACGAGATTGCTCCGACATTATCGCTGATCGATTTCTTGTTGTCGTTCAGAATTATAATCAGACCGTTGCCTAATCCCGCCACCTGGTTCAGTGCTTCCAGAGCCACCCCTCCGGTGAGGGCGCCGTCGCCAATCACGGCCAACACTTTGCCCCCTTCGCCCGTGAGTTTTTGGCCGGTTAGAATGCCCAGGGCCACCGATATCGAGGTTGAGGCATGACCGGTTTCGACGATATCGTGGGGGCTTTCCTCCGGCTTTGGGAAACCGCTCATGCCGTCAAGGGTCCTCAGGGTGTGGAAACGGTTTTTTCTGCCGGTGATTAGTTTGTGGGTATAGCATTGATGACCCACGTCCCAGATGATTTTGTCATGGGGAGAGCGGAAGACTTTGTGGAGTGCCAGGGTCAGCTCGACAATGCCAAGGTTGGATGCCAGATGGCCGCCGTTCTTGCTGACAACCTCCATGATCAGCTGACGGATCTCCTCAGCAAGATCCTCGAGCTGTGCGTAGGACAGATTGTGCAGGTCCTGCGGGCAGTTAATCGTATCGAGGATCTTAACCAACGACATTCCTACTGAAACAACAGATCGACCATCCGGTTGATGTAGCTCAAAAACAGTTCGATCTTTTTCTCCTGGGTGAGTTGATAGCTCCTACGCTCTTCGACGAAGGATTGGGCAGCGGGAGCTCCGGCGGCAGGCTGGGTCTGGATGGTTTCGATGACCTCTTCAATATCCGCCGCCGTAAGAGTTGCGCCTGCCGGCTCGAGGAGGGTACGATACTGAAGCCGTGCATCCGCCATCTGGGAAAAGGAGACTATCCGATCCGGGCCCAGGATCCCCGGATCGATCCAACCCGTAATCGATACCAGCTCCTCTTTGTTCTCCAGACTGAAACTACGTGTCCCCTCAACCCTCGCCTTGCCCGTGCCGTCTATCTCGGTTATCCGAGCGGCAACTTCGGTCTGAAGGGTATACTCCTGCTTTCCCCTGGCGCTCTGGTTACCGCCGGTTCTTGTGGCCGGAAGAAAAGAGAAGAGGTTCCCGAACTCGCCGCCGGAGAACTCGAAGGTAATGTTCTTCACATCACTCACCGAAGCATCGAAGGATAGTGAGGTGGAAGTATCGATCCGCACGAGTACGATATCCCCCTCCTGCACCGCAGTTTTTGTGCTGAGGTAGCCTTCAAAACCGGGAGTCCACAGACTGTCTGCGAATACCCTTTCGGCGGAAATAGAGCAGAGAATTAAACATCCAAGTACAAAACTGTTTCTCAAGTTTTTCATGATAGCGCTCCTACGATAATTATCTGTAGGATGCAAAGATGGATGAACTATTTCTTTTTATGCC
>CAZBXU010000145.1:7305-9137 GCA_964495755.1 uncultured Spirochaetaceae bacterium
CCGCTACAATATAGTGTCAGCCTAGCCGGGATGACAACTGCTATCTACTTTTTTATCAATTATGCGCGGGAGCACGCCGGCCGTCAAGAGGTCCAATCGGCGAGGAATTCCTTAATTCGGGAACTTGCGGAATCGACCTGCTCAGGACTCTCCCACACAACTCCCTCCAAGGACTTGAAAAAGGTGATCTGTCTCTTCGCGTAGCGCCGGGAGTTCCTCTTGATCATCTCTTTTACCCCACCGAGGGTCGAGCATCCCTTTTTCAAGTCGAAGAACTCCCGATACCCTATCCCACGCATCCCCGGAGCATTAACCCCAAATCCCTTGCTCAGAAGGTACTTCACCTCCTCTACCAATCCACCTCGGAACATGAGCTCCACCCGCTCGTCGATACGGCTGTACAGCTGTTCCCGCTCTCGCTTCAATCCCAACAGTAAAAACGTATATCCCTCTCGGGGTTTGCTTGGATTTGTGAAGGAGGACAGGGGTTGGCCGCTTCCTCGATACACCTCCAACGCCCGGATAATCCGGTAGATATCCTGGTCCTTCACCCTGGCTCTCGTGCCGGGGTCGACCGAAGCCAGTTCATCCAGCAGCGGCTGCACTCCCCGCTCATCGAGCTCTCGCTTCAATGCCCGCCGAATGCTCGGGTCTCCCGGCGGCGCGTCCGGCAAACCGGTGATGAAAGTGCGCAGGTAATACGCCGTTCCTCCACAGAGGATGGGGGTTTTCCCTCGCCGGCGTATCTCCGGCAGCAACCGCTCCGCTCTATGAACGAACTGCCCTGCATTGAACTGAAAGGTGGGTTCAACGACGTCGATCAGGTGGTGAGGCACTCGCTCTCTGAGCTGGTCGGATGGTTTTGCCGTGCCCACATCCATGTAGCGATACACCTGCATCGAATCGGCGTTGATGATTTCGATGTTGGATATGCGGGAAAACAGATTTTCTATGAACACGGTCTTGCCGACCGCGGTGGGACCAAATACGACGATAACGGGCTCGGAGCGTATCAACTTTCCAGCCGATAGCGTACCTTTTCTGTCAGTATCTGTTTGATTGCCGTGGACACTACTTTGCCCTTGTTTTCTTCAAGCTCTTCATCCCCGGCCAGATGTATTTGAGTGGCCCGTTTGATTATTGCATTTGTTAACGGGTAGACGTTGTCATTGTATTGAATAAGTCGATCCAAAGGTATTATCACCCTTTCTCTCCAGGTAGTGTTGCGTTTAGGCTTAAGTTTTTTGTTGTATAGCAAAGATATAGGATAACGAGAAAAAGATCAAGAATAGAGTTCACCTCTTTGCCTCGAGGGCCTCAACAATTCTGTCAACTACATAGAACTGATCGCCTTTTTCAGTATTTACTAAGAGATCGGCGAAAGCATAGTTATCGGTATCCATTCCGTACAATTTGAGGTAGCGATTTCTATCCCTCGAATCCCGCAGCTCTATATCCTGCAGAGACTGCCCCCACCGCGTACCTTCCCGCTGGGATATGCGCCTGGATCGAACCTTGGCGGAGGCATACAGATAGACTTTCAAATCTGCCTGCTCGAGCAGCCATATGGCCAACCGGGATGCAAGAACGCAGCTTCCTTCTAAAGCCAGCTCTACCTGCCTGCGATCGAGATATCGATCGTGCTGACTGTCATTCTCGGCCAGAAGGCACAGCTGCTCGAAGGGAATCCCCCGTTCCTTGGCCATATCGTGAAATGTATAGTTGATGAGGCGAACCCCCAGTCTTTCCGCCAGGAGTCTGGACACGGTGGTGTTCCCGCAGCCGCTTTTTCCCGATACCGCGATTCTTACCTCACTCGACATTTCTCAACT
>CAZBXU010000146.1:0-9127 GCA_964495755.1 uncultured Spirochaetaceae bacterium
ATGTACTTCTTGGCGTTGTCCCAAGCTCCGCCGGAGTTGGCCATCATGATGGCCAGAACGAATCCGGTGGCCAGGCTGCCTGCGATCAACGCGATTACGGTGAAGGGTCCGAAGAGGATGCCGATCAGGATTGGAGCGATGATGGCCAGCAGAGAGGGAAGGATCATTTCTCGCTGGGCCCCCTTGGTGGAGATGGCTACACAGGCGGCGTAATCGGGCTGATCGGTTCCCTTCATGATACCGGGTTTTGCCTTGAACTGGCGCCGGACTTCCTTCACCATATCTCCGGCAGCCCGTCCCACAGCCCTCATGGAAAAAGCGGCGAACACGAAGGGCAGCATGCCTCCGAGGAACAGACCGATCAGGATGCGGGGATCGAGGATGTTGATGTTCAAGGTAATATCTTGAATGGCTCCACCGGCATCCCGTGCGATGTTCACCAGGCCTGAGTAAAAGCTCTCGAATAGTTCAGAGCTGGCCGGATCGACGAACAGGTGGGTGATCCCTTCCTTGACCTTGTTGCCGTATTCCGCCATCAGGGCCAGGGCGGTGAGAGCGGCCGAGCCGATGGCAAAGCCTTTGCCGGTAGCTGCTGTTGTGTTTCCCAGAGAGTCCAGGGCGTCGGTCCGGTTGCGGACCTCTTCCCCTAATCCTGCCATTTCGGCGATTCCTCCGGCATTATCGGCAACCGGTCCGTAGGCGTCGGTGGCAAGGGTAATCCCCAGGGTGGAGAGCATCCCTACCGCGGCCAGGCCAATGCCATATAAACCCAACCCCGGAAAGGCGAAGCCTCCCGAGAGAAAGAAAGCAGCCAGGGTAGCTATGACTACCGCGATAACGGGAATCAGAGTGGAAAGCATCCCGAGGGACAAACCGGCGATGATGATGGTGGCCGGACCGGTAAGGGATTCGTTGGAGAGCGTTCGAGTCGGCCTGTAGTGGGCTGAGGTGTAGTACTCGGTGGAATAACCGATGACGTTTCCGGCTATCAGTCCCACGATCATAGCTGCCCACACACCGAGAAACTCGGTCCCGATGGTAAAATAGATGAACAGAAAGGACAGGACGGCGATCGCGATCGTCGAGAACCAAACTCCCCGGCGAAGCGACCCGAGCAGCACCTTCTGGGTGGCATCCTCTTTAGCCCGAACCAGGAAGGTGCCGATGATCGAGCAGATCACCCCGATGGTGGCGATGGTAACGGGAACTTGGATCGCCTGCAGCGCGGTCAATCCTGGAAGCTGCAGGGACGCGATCGCGCCCAGAGCCATGGTGGCAATCACCGATCCCACGTAGGATTCGTAGAGATCGGCGCCCATGCCGGCCACGTCGCCGACGTTGTCTCCAACGTTGTCGGCGATTACCGCCGGGTTGCGGGGATCATCTTCAGGAATTCCTACCTCCACCTTACCGACCAGGTCTGCACCCACGTCGGCGGCCTTCGTGTAGATACCCCCGCCCACACGGGCAAACAGGGCAAAGGAAGAAGCGCCCATTCCGAAGGTGATCATGATCGGCGGGATCTCCGCCGGCGGCAGGTCGAAGAGGGTCAGAACCAGCCACCAGATCGACAGGTCCAGCAGTCCCAGCCCGACCACCACCATGCCCATGACCGTACCCGAAGAAAAGGCAACCCGTAAACCTGAGTTCAGAGAAGTCCGGGCGGCCCAGGCTGTTCGGGCATTGGAGCGGGTGGCCACGGTCATGCCGATGTAGCCGGCTAAGCCTGAGAAAAATCCGCCGGTGATGAAGGCGAAGGGAACGAAACGGGAAATCAGCCCAAGGCCGAAGGACAGAACCAGAAAGAGGGCGAATACAAAAACGAAGAAGATCGCCACGATCTTGTACTGTTGTTTGATGTAGGCCAGGGCTCCGTCCTGGATGTGTTTGCTGATGCTGCGGGTCTTCTCGTTACCGGGATCTTTCTTCAAGATCGCCAAGGTCAGGATCAAGGCGAAGACCAGAGCGGCAACCGATCCGATCCAGGTGACCCACATCATGCCCATCTGACCTCCTGTCTCACTCTCGGCCATCACGCCCAAGACCGGAAGGAGCAGAAAGAGGAGCGCGCATATGAGGAGTTTCGTTTTTTTCATGTGAGACGATACCTCCTGTATTCTCAAGTGATTTATTGCCGCCCAGTTTATGTGGATTCAACTCGAAGGTCAAGGTAAGGGCGAACGGCCTTTAGCTTGATCTCGCCAGGGCGCCGATGGTAGAATGATCAGACGTGAAGGATATCCTGCGCCTGCCTGTACTTTTTCTCTTTTTCTTTGTGCTTCTCTTCCTCTTTTTTTTCGGGTTGAGTCTTCTCGCTCAGTGGGGCAGCGCATATTCTGAGGGTCGGGAGATAGCCCTTCAGGTCATAGAAGCTCGTATGCTCCAGAGTCTTTTAAACGTGCTCCCCGCCGCGGTCCTGGTGTCCTTGGCTTTTCTTCTGGCCCGTACAGCGATAAAGCCGGGAAGCCGTTTTCTTTCTCTTATTATTCCTTTAGGAGGGGCTTTTGTGCTTTTGGCCTTCGGCTACCAGATCCTCGTGGGGCTGGGCCCGCTTGAGGGTGCTCAGCCCAGTGTAGTTGATCCCACACCGCGTCGCTATCTGGCTCCGGGAGTCTTTAATGCGGTGGAAAGTAAGGTGCTCTATTTCGAAGACCTCGAGGAGCGAAGGTTAAGTTCTGTCGTAGTCGTGGAAAGAGGGGGCTCCGACCAGAAGCTGCTGTATTTCCCCCAGGGCCAGGTGGCGGTGGGGGACGATTCGGTAATCCTGCGCATGGCCGGGTACACCCTGGAGGTGGATCCTGAACCCGTGTTCGCCGGTATGTTCGCAGAGGATCCGGTGCTGCGGCGTTTTTTTACCGACCTGGATTTTCTCAACCGCGAGCTGCGACGGATGTTCCAGCTCTCTTTGCCTGCATTTTATTTTGCTGTCCTTGCTCTGGTGATTTCCTTCTACGCCAGTGGGATGTTTTTCCGCCTCACCCGCTGGCATCTGCTGAACGCCGCGTTGGCTCTTCTGGCGCTGCGGGGATTTCTGGCCCTGTTCCGATTCATGAAAGAGGGGGTGGTTTTTGAACTGGACAAAGTCTTGAGAAATCCCCAGGTGCTCCAGTTCCTGCCGGAACTGGTGCTCCTGATCCTGGGAGGGTTGTTGCTCATCCTCGATATTCTCTTTGTACCCTTCAATCGGTGGGAAGAGGGGTGAGCAGTGCGTAGGCAGATGGTCCAAAATCCCTTTTCGATTCTCTTTGTTTTTTACCTGCTCGCATTTGGAGGATTCTTCTTCTATTCGATATTCACCTTTCCCGGATATCTGGCAGCCTTTCTGTGGCCCTTCGCCTGGACAAAGGCCTTCCTGCTCTTTATGCAGTACAGCATCCCGGTGACCGTAGCCGCCGTAGCCGTTGCCTTCTCGCTGCTGCCTACAGCAGAGACTATTCGTGTCCGTTCGGGCAGTCAGCCTTTCTCCAGGTTGGTGACCTCTCACCTGGTGACCTTCATCGCGTTGACCGTCGTGTATACGGTACTCATGCTCGGGCTTCATCCGATGGCTCAGCGAAACATGGAGCGTTTTTCATCCCTCACTCTTCAGGCCCAGGCATTCCGGAATATGGCGGAAGAGGCGATGGAAGCGGGAGATCGCGAAACCGCCTTGCTCAACTATCAACGCTACCTGGCCATCGACAAGGGAAACAGGTCATTCATGGAGCTGGTGAACGACATGCAGATGGAGATCATGGCTGAAGCTCCTGAGCAAAGGCAGGCAGCCGCGAGCGATCTGGAATCGATGCGGATCAAAGACCTGGCCGAAGGGAAAGAGCCTTATGAGCTTTTCGAGATGGCTGAAGGATTCTACGAGCAGGAGGACTATTTCTCCGCGCATTACTACGCCAGGTTGGCTTTTAAGATCGACCCCAACCGACGGGATGCCCAGCGTCTTGCCGCCCGGGCTCAGGAGATGATTGCCGGAAAGGACCTGAGCATGTTGGAAGCCGAGGAGAAACAGCTGTTTGAACGTAAACGGGAAGGGTATGAGTATTTTACCAACAAGGAGTACTTCAAAGCCTTTCACATCTTCCGCGAGCTTCAGGAAAACTATCCAAATGACGCCGATGTAATCAGCTACCTCCAGAAGAGCCAGGATCGGTTGAGCAAGGAAACCTTCTTCCTCGACGAGGCAAAACAGATCGATACCCTACCCGGTCCTACGGAGCTGTTGTTCATTAATCACAGAGAGGAAGGCGAACGGGAGATCGTGTATCTGGGAAAGCTGGCAGGGATGGAGGCGGGTACGTTCTGCAAGGATATCGAGGTGATGCGTTTCAACCCGCAAGGGTTGCTCTATCACTACTACGCTGAATATGGGAGGCTGCGGGACGGAAGCATCAACCTGCACGGGGTCGATAGGGGCTCTACCGGCGGGCAATCCTTGCCTCGTTATCTCTCCGGATCGATACGGCGCCGTGCGGAGAGTCTGCCCAATATACTGACTCTGACTCCTGCCCTGGAACAGCTTCCCAGCCTGAAAGCGGGCAAAGTAGCTTCGGCCACAGCCGCGAGCATTGGGCTCTTCTCTCTATGGCAGGTGCGCAGCCAAATCGAAAGGTTCGGATACCTGGAATCTATTATTTCGGAGGAGATCCTCAGGAGAATACTCCTGCCCTTCAGTTTTCTTGTGCTCTGTCTCCTCTCCGTAGCGATCGGCTGGCGTTTCCAGGCTCGCCTTTCCGGTCGCGCACACTGGATCCTGTTCGTGTTCATGCCTCTGTTTCCGCTGGTGGCGTTATCCCTAACCTCCCTCTACCTTACTGCGCAGCGAATCATTCTATCCTTTGTGTTGCTGCGGTTGGGCTTTTCCCTTTCTTTAGTTGTTTTTCTTGTTCTTCAGGGATTCTTGCTGCTGGTAACCATGATTGTTCTAGCCGGTCAGAGAACGGAATAGGCTCATGGCTTTCAAAGGAAAGTTGATCGGCGCCCTGCTCGGATCTTTGGCCGGTCCCATGGGAACGATCTTGGGAGGGCTGATCGGTCACCTCTACGACCGAGCTACCGAAGAACGGGCGGCAACCGGGCAAATCGGCGGAGGGTCGAGAGTTTTTCAGGATTCCATCTCTGCAGCCCAGGTGGATTTCCTGACCTCCTTGATTGGACTCTCCATTGCCGTGGCAAATGCGGACCGGCATGTTCGGGTTTCCCAGATCGACGCTCTCAAGGTTTTCTTCAGGCAAAGCTTTCCCTACTCCGAGGACGATCAAAGGATTATCCAAGGAATTATTGACGAGACCTTCCTCAAACGGGATCGATTGGATATAGATGCCCTGGCCGGCTACTACCGGGTGACATCCAGCCAAGCGGGAAGGCTACTTTTGCTGCGGCTGCTGTTCAAGATCGCAGACGCTGATCGAAAGGGGATTTCCGAAGCGGAAGAAGGGGTGATTCGGAGCATCGCGGAAAACCTTCACATCGACGCCGCAACGTATCAGAGTATCGCGGCGGAGTTCAAGTACGAGAACGGTCGAGCCTACCGGATCCTGGGTGTCAGTTCCGATGCCAGTAATGAGGAGATTCGCAGCACTTTCCGGAAGCTGGCCGCCCAGTATCATCCCGATACTGTGGCCAATCTGGGCGACGAGTTCACGAAGGTCGCTGAAGAGAAGTTCAAGCTTATCAACCAGGCGTATGCGGAGATTCGTTCGCAGCGGGGTCTCTAGACAGAAACTTTGGATTTCGCCGATCCGTCAGAGATCCGCTCTATATGAGCACCCAGGTTCTTCAACCGTTGGGAGAGATTCTCATAGCCCCGTTCTATCTGGTACACATTGCCAATAGTGCTCTTGCCCTCGGCACACAGCGCCGCGATGACCATGGCCATGCCGGCGCGGACATCCGGGGACACCAGCTCGGCACCCTTTAAGCGGCTGGGTCCGCTGACAACCGCCCGGTGGGGATCGCAGAGGATAATCCGGGCTCCCATTCCTATCAGCTTATCCACGAAGAACATCCGGGACTCAAACATCTTTTCGTAGACCAGGACCATTCCCTCCACTTGAGTCGCCGTGACCAGGGCTATGGAGATGAGGTCCGGTGGAAAGCCGGGCCAGGGAGCGTCATCGATCTTGGGGATCATTCCTCCGATGTCGGGAATGACTTTCAATTCCTGTCCTGCGGGGACCCGGATCGTATCGCCTTCGGTCTCCCAATGGATCCCAAGCCTGCTAAAGACGATCTTGGTCATTCGAAGGAATTGGGGCGCCGCATCTTCGATCTCCAGCTCGCTCCGGGTGACTGCGGCCAGGCCGATCAGCGATCCCACCTCCATAAAGTCCGTAGAGATTTTAAATTCAGTGCCTCCCAAACGTTTTACGCCTTCGATGTGCAGAATGTTGGAGCCGATACCGCTTATGCGGGCACCCATGCCATTGAGCATGTGGCAGAGATCCTGGACGTGGGGTTCCGAGGCAGCGTTCTGAATAACAGTCGTACCCTCGGACAGCACAGCCGCCATGATGGCATTTTCCGTGGCAGTGACGGAAGCCTCGTCCAGGAACAGATCCGCTCCTACCAGCTTGTTGGCCTGAAGGCTGAACACCCCGTCTACCTCGACCCGGGCTCCCAACTCCTTGAAAGCCAGGAAATGAGTGTCCAGCCGTCGTCTGCCGATAACATCCCCTCCTGGAGGAGGAAGGGTGACCTTTCCGCAGCGGGACAGAAGAGGTCCGGCAAAGAGGATGGAGGCGCGTATCTGTCTGGCCATCTCGAGAGGAATAGCGCATTTCTTGATATTCTGGGTTTTGAAACGATAGGTGTGCTTAGCCACTCTCTGTACACTTGACCCGAGAGTCTTCAGGATCTCGATCATGACCTCCACATCTTCGATGTCGGGGATATTCTTGAGAACGATTTCTTCATCGCTCAGGAGAGTGGCGGCAAGACAGGGCAAGGCTGCATTCTTGTTGCCGCTCGGCCGGATCTTGCCTTTGAGCGGGTGACTTCCTTCGATGAGATATTTGTACATGGTCTAGAGTTCACTGTAAATAGATGGATGCTCCCTGTCAATCGAGGGCGGGAGCGAAGACGAACTGTCGGTCTTTGAACGGGTTTGTAGACATATAGAGCCGGGCTTTGGCGATATAGGAAGTCCCGTTCACATCGATCATCCTGTAGGTAATGACGAAGTACGATCCCCCCTCGTCCTCACTGGTGAAAGGATCTTCCAGGACAGGCGGGAACACGACCTCCCGGAGAGTCGGAAATTCCTGCAGACCCAGTTCTTTCAGTCCCAATGTACGGATCAGGATCTTTCCGTCCCCCCATCCCTTCCTCCTCAGATCTCCGGCCATGGATGGATCTACGAGGAAACTCACAGAATCCTTAAGCTCTCCGACGAGCAGCAGCTCTGTTGCCGATGCGAGAAAGGTATTCAGATTGCGTACAATGTTTTGGGTTTGATATTCGACGAAATCCCGACCGTTCCAGCGGTGCCAGGTCAGAAAGGTCTCGAATCCTGTACCTTCCTCCATGGCCTTTTCCTTGATAAACAGATCGATCATTCCGTCTCCATCGATGTCTTCCAGCCGATATTGGGTGGAGAGAGTTTCTGTAAGACTGCGACGGGCACGGGGCAGGCCGCTGGCATTGTCGAACACAAGCAGCTCCACTTCTCTCCCCTCCACCGTCTGAAACGATACGGTGATGATGACAGGAAGGGATCGGTTAGAGTACAGGGTGGTTCTCCGCAAGTGCTCAAACACGTACCGTTCGCCGAGGTCGAGGACCGTGATGCGACGAAAGTTGCCCTGGTTGTTGGCAAACAGCAGCAGCGTAAACGCTACCGGTGCGTTGTCCTCCTGAAACAGCCTGGAGGAATCACTGAGCCGGGACATCTCTTCAGCATCGATTCCCTGCGAGGGAATTCCTAAAGAGAAGCACTCGGGATGCTGATCTTTGTGGAGATCGTGGAGAATGATCGGGACCCGCCTCCGCACGATCAGGGGTTGAAGATCATCGGGATACAACCTCGATATTTGCCGTACCGCTTCGTAGTAGCCGATCTCCGGAGGAGATGGTTCCTCTTCGGGCTTTACTTCTTCGACTTCTGTTTCATCCGGAGCGGGGAGGCTGGTCTGGGGAGCTTCTTCCTGAGTCTGGGGGGGCTGCTCAGGCGGCTGCTCCGGAGTTTTACCATCCAGGCAACCGTTGAACAGGAGGGTGAGGAAAAGCAAAGATACTGTGAAATATCTTTCCATCGTCTTTAGAAAAATAGTAGCCCGGATTGCCCGAGGATTTCTATCTAGACAGAAAAAAAACTACAATCAGATGTCGAGTGAATGTCTTATCCCCGCATATCGCAATGTCTATATCACTGTTGGCTCCCAATTTTCCTTTCATGGCCGATCCAAACAGCAGACAGACTTCAACCTCCGGCTTAGTCTCGAAAACGGTAAAGTGATACCACACAGACGAGAAACCGTTCTCGCCATATGGTTGCTGGCTCAGGAATCTGCACCCGTTGTATCGACAGCTGCCCAGGAAACTGCGATATCGGGTATCACCATGGTGGTATGCGAAAATGTCTGCGGCATCGATCCCGGACTGGAGCTTGACGCGAACGGAAAAGTCACCCATTCGCCGGAGATGTCACGCCGGATCAAGTTGTGCAAGGAATAGAAGGATGAGCACGGGGATATAATCGTACAGATGAATGTGGAAGATGAACGGCTCGGGGTGGCGCGATACGCGGCACTTCCGTCCGGGGTTTATCAACGAAAAAACTTTCATGCGTACGGTGGAATATCTGCGCCGCAACGTCGGCGTGGACCGGGTGACCCTGAAAACCGGCGCCTACGGGGCTCGTGAGCTCGCCATGGGTGCTCCCTATTTCAAGGCGGTATCCATGAGCCGACTGCTGCACGGGGCTGCCTGCTGTGTCAACTGCGGGCAGTGCGAGGACGCCTGCTCGGTAGATATACCCCTTCCCAAGCCGGCAAATCCGCAACGCGCAATCCTGGGTCAGTGTGATGAAAACTCAGGCCAGGCGTTGCGGGTATGTTATTCTTTTACCATTATGCTTTGACCAGGGAGGATTTGCACTGCGGGCAGGTCATAGAGAAGCACGCGGTGCCTCTCTGGT
>CAZBXU010000147.1:0-9087 GCA_964495755.1 uncultured Spirochaetaceae bacterium
CAAGCCAGTTGGAGCAGGTAATTCTGAACCTGGCGGTTAACTCTAAGGACGCTATGGAAGAAGGGGGAAAGCTCATCATAGCGACGGAGAACGTCCATTTTTCAGAAGAATCTTTGAAACCTCGACCGGAAATGCGTCCCGGCCGGTACGTGATGCTGTCCCTCAGCGACACCGGCGCCGGAATGGACAAGGAAGTCAAGTCCCACCTGTTCGAGCCATTTTTTACTACAAAGGAGAGCGGAAGAGGAACGGGTCTAGGATTGGCTACCGTGTACGGAATCATCAAGCAAAGCAATGGGTTCATCTACGTCTACAGCGAACCCGGACGCGGTACGACGTTCAAGCTTTACTTTCCCCGTATCGACGAGAAACCGGTGGAAAGCCCTACCCAGGCAACGCCGGAAGAACATCTCAGCGGCAGGGAAACCGTCTTGGTCGTGGAGGATGAACAACAAGTACTCGATATAATCGAAAGCATGCTCAAGCGCGAAGGATACACCGCACTTACGGCGAACCGCGGCGAGGAAGCCATTGCCGTGAGTAAACAGGCTGGGGTTTCAATCGACCTGTTGGTCACCGATGTCGGAATCCCGGGCATGAACGGCAGCAAAGTTTGGGAGGCTGTGAAAAGGTCCCACCCGGATATTCAGGTTCTCTTCATCTCCGGGTATCCCGAGGATTTTATGCCGCTACAGCATATCGGGGACGGAAAAAAGATCTTCCTTCAGAAACCCTTCAGCTCCAACGCCCTGCTGCGAAGAGTCAGAGACATTTTAGATACCCTGATCACTTCTCCTGAACGGTCTTCATCACCGCAATTCCGGCCAACACCTTCTTAGAAAACTCGATGCTCTCCTCGTAGCGGCCCGCATCATAGCTGCTCTTCGCCTGAGCCAGATCTTTTTCCGCCTGATCCAGGTAGCCTTGATAGTCCGGCTGAACCCCCACCGACTTGAAGTAGGAAACCCGCTCTTGAGCCCTCTTGAGCAGGCTGTTGGCCCGGTAGATGAGAAGCCTCTCATCGACATAGGTGTTCGATCTCTCGATGTAGATCTTGGCCTGCTCGGAATACTCCTTGGCTTTGTCGTAGTCGCCTTCCGCATAGGCCGCTTCAGCCTGACGCTGCAGCTCAACCGCCTTATTATAGTCCTGATTGTCCAACAGGGACTGGCCTGAAGCAGAGGAGGCCAAAAACAGGAGTCCCAGAATCAGCAGACCCATTACGATCGTCTTGTTCATACAGTTCCTCCTTTACTCACTCTCCGCCTTGAATCTCTTCATCGGCGGCCTTGGCCTTTTCCTCGGCATCTTTTAGGTTATCCTGAGCGGACTTGATCTCAGCCTCGGCTGCTTCCTTCTTTTCCTTGGTCTTTTCATACACGTCTTGGAAAAGGGATTTGGCTTCGGCAAACAGAGAGATCGCCTGTTCAAAGTTGCCGGCATCCTTGGCTGCCACCGCCTCGTCGTATTTAGCCTTGGCTGCGGCGTACTCCGCTTTCATAGCCACCGGTGCTTTGAGGCTTTCGGCGTTGGCCTTGATCGTGTCGACCTCCGCTTGAGATCTGCCTGTTTTCAGCGGGAAAGCCTTGGAGATCACCGTCTTGTAGGACTGAATCGCCGCATCAAGAGCTTTCTTGGCCGTGGCGTTGTCCTTGCTGTAAGCCGCCTCCCCTTCCTGGAGACTCTTCTCGGCCTGCTGGTAGTCTTCCGATGCGAATTCGGACAGACCGTTGTTGTCCACCCGTGTTTTTAGGGATTTGGCTTCCTCCAACTCCTTCGCCGGCAGAGGCGCCGTTGTATCCACCGGCTGTTCCGGGGGGGTGGCACAGGAGATCAGCAGCACAACCAAGCCTGCTAGAAGGAGGATAACTATCTTTTTCATCTCTTTCACCTCCAATTTTCGGTTTCGCAATCCATTCTACCCTATATTATAAGGTTTTTGTATGCCTCCCGCGAGGGCACGCCGGCCCTGCGGGGGGCTCTCCCGGATAATTCGCTGTATCCGGAAAACCAGATCGATCTGTCCAGAGGAATCAACAGCTCGGCCCCATTCCGACGCCATCCCCATCGAATCGTTCTTACACCCTCCACTGCGTTTGCTGAATCGGAATGCTCGGGATTGTGAAATTGCGGTTCCGGACCTACCTCGAGCAGAAGATCGGCTTTGCTCTTTGATCTGCTGCTTCCGTTCAGCGATCGCAGCAGATAGCCTGCGTTGCGGGAGTTCCAGAACAGAGTGAGGTGCACCTCCGGCCTTCCCGTCACTTTCTCTGCTTTCTCCGCCAGGGCACTCTGGAGAGCCTGCAGTACCGCCTTTTCTTTCGCTTTTCCTGAAACTTTCAGGATTTCTTCCGGATTGAGCAGGACCTCCACCCGGTCTGTGCCGGCGGCTCGAGCTTCCTCCAATACCTCGGCCAGAGCCTTCAGGTCGGAAAAGGATCGATCGAAAAAGCGCCTGTACACCGGATCCAGTGCACCCACCCGCCAGAGGGGATAGCTCCGCTCTCTGGCAACGGCCAGACAATCGGTAAAGGCGACATTGTTCGACGCCTCCAGATCACCTGCAATAAGAAGCAGACGCTCTTCGCCTCCCCGCTGTCCATCTTCGAACAGATAATCGCTTTGACCCCCGGCTTCTCCCTTGTCTATCAGAGCTGCCCAACCGGGATCAAGCCGCTCGAGTCCCGCCGCTTCCACCGAGATGCCCCTGGCGCGGGCAAAGTTCAGTGCCCTGTCGAGAACCTCGCCGGGTAGATACGGAGACAGGCGCATCACCGTTCTGCTGGAGCTCTTCAAAGCTTCTTCCAGATGAGAGGCCGCCTGCGTCCAGGGTATCTCCTTCCCCGTTCCATCCCGTGGAAGTGCAGGCAGGGATTCGTTCAGGAAGGCATGCTCGAACCTGCCCTTCACGCACAGCCGGCCCCCAAATCTCTTTCCCCCGTTTGAGCTTTCCTCGAAGCGGGGCACAACCCGAGTCAACAGGCTTCCGTGGTATCGAAACTCCACGGGACACCCCACAGAACACAGGGCACAGTAGCCCTCCTGGACGCTCTCCTCGAGAGGTACGGTTTTTCCTCCAGGCACTTTTTCCGTCAAAGCGCCGACCGGACAGGCGGATACGCATTGCCCGCAGGAGATACAGAGAGGATCCTCCCCAAAGGGCATGCTGAAGGTGGGAACCACAACGGACTTGAATCCCCGATTGACATAGCCCAGGACACCCAGGCCCTGCACCTCGAGACAGATCCGGATGCAGCGGCCGCAGAGAATACACTTGGCCGGGTCGCGGTTGATGTACGGATGGCTCTGGTCGATCGGATGGCGCTGGATCTCCCCCGGGTAATGGACCGAACTGGCCCCATATTCTTGAGCATAGCTCTTGAGCTTGCACTCCTCCACATCCTGGCAGCCGCACTCCATACAACGGGCCGCTTCCCGCAGAGCCTGCTCCTCGCTGTAGCCCTTCTCGATCTCTTTGAAGTTGCTCTTCCGTTTGGTCGGGCTGACAACCTTCATCTTCTCCCGGGCGACCCGAGGTTCATCCCTGTACTCGTCTTCGGTGAGTTCGCCGAAATCTTCCTTCTTGCTTAAAAATTCCGGCACGATTCGATACTCCTCCCCCCGAAGATAAGCCAATGCGGCCCGGGCGGCGTGCTTGCCCCCGGCGATCGCCCGGATGGCGATATCCGGGCCGGTCACCAGATCCCCGGCTGCAAACAGTCCCGGGACAGGGGTACGGCCGGTCTGCCGGTCGCAGACCAGATACCCCTTCTCGTCTACCAGACCATCGATCGACTCCAGAAAGCGGGTGTCCGCATACTGACCGATCGCCGTGATAATAGTGTCGACCTGAACCTCGAAATCGCTCCCCTCGACCGGAATCGGGCGACGGCGGCCGGAAGAATCCGGTTCCCCCAGCTCCATCTTGATCATCCGCAATGTCTTCAGGCCCTTTCCCTTCTCCTGAACCATCATCGGCGCCACCAGGTAGTAGAACTGAACACCCTCCTCGAGGGCCTCCTGGACCTCGAGGGGGGAGGCAGGCATCTCCACATCGGTTCGCCGGTAGAACAGGTTTACCTCCCCGGCGCCGACCCGTACCGCCGTACGGGCCGAATCGATCGCCGTGTTTCCGCCACCGATTACCGCCACCCTCTCGCCGAGATCGGGCCTGGCCCCTTGGGCCACGTCTCGTAAGAATTCGATCCCGGCAATCACTCCGGCCCGCTCCTCTCCCTGGACCCGCAATCCCCGGCTCTTCCAGGCACCGTGGGCCAGGATCACCGCATCGCGGGTTTCCTGCAGCTCCTTCAGCTCGATATCCCGACCTACACGTATCCCGGTTTGCAAGCTCACTCCAAGGCGAAGGATGGTGTCGATTTCCCGGTCCAGAGTGTCCTGGGACAGACGGTAGTCGGGGATCCCATAGCGGAACATCCCCCCCGCCCTCTCTTCGGCTTCGTAGACCGTGACTTCCACTCCTTCCTGGATCAGGTAGTAGGCCGCTGACAATCCGGCGGGTCCTGCACCGACAATCGCGACTCTCTTTCCCGTTTTGGGGGCCAGAGGAGGATCGTAACCGTCGGCGGATTTCAAATCCAAATCAGCAACAAAGCGCTTGAGCCAGTCGATGGCCACCGGTTCGTCCACCAGATTGCGGCGACAGGCTTCTTCGCAGGGGCGCGGGCAAACCCGCCCGATCGCCACGGGGAAGGGATTGTCCCGTTTGATCAGCTGCAGCGCTTCCCGGTAGCGCCTGTTGGCGATCAGCCCGATATAGCCCTGGACATCGATGTTCGACGGACAGGTCAGGGTACAGGGAGGACGACAGTCGCCGTAGTGATTCGATAACAGCAGCTCCAGGGCCATCCGCCGGGTGGCGTGGATATCAGCATCATCGGTGGTGATCGACATTCCCTGACGCACCTTGGTCGAACAGGCCGGAACGAATCCTTTCGCCCCCGGCACCCGCACGACGCAGATCCAACAGGAGGCATAGGGAACGAGCCTGGGATCGTGACAGAGGGTGGGGATCTCGATCCCCTGCTGCTCCGCCACTTCGAGGATGGTCTTTTCCGGAGAAACGAGTAGTTTCTTTCCATTCAGTTGGATTTTAACAAGCCGTTTTTCCATCATGCCTCCACCCCCGTGGCAATCTCTATTGCGTTGAAACGGCAGGCTTCGAAGCACAGGCCGCACTTGATGCACAGATGTTGGTCAATGCTGTGCACGGCCTTCCTCTCCCCGGTTGCTGCATGGGTCGGACACACCTTGGCACATAGGGTACAGCCGGTGCAGGCCTCCGCGATCACCCGGAAGCGAATCAGCTCCCGGCAGTGTTTGGCGGGACAGCGTTTGTTCTGGATGTGCTCGACATACTCCTCTCGGAAGTATTTCAAGGTGGTCAGAACCGGATTGGGAGCGGTCTGGCCCAAGCCGCAGAGGGAGGCCAGCTTGACCTTCACAGCCAGATCTTCGAGTTGATCCAAGTCGGACATCCGCCCCTCGCCCTTGGTGATGCGCTCGAGGATCTCCAACATGCGCTTGGTTCCCATGCGGCAGAAGGTACACTTGCCGCAGGATTCGCTCTGGGTGAAGCTCAAGAAATAACGGGCTATGTCTACCATACAGGTGGTCTCGTCCATGACCACCATACCGCCGGAGCCCATAATGGCTCCAGTAGCGGTAACCGAGTCATAATCTACCTGCACGTCGAGCAGGCGTTCCGGAATGCAGCCTCCGGAGGGACCGCCCAGCTGCACCGCTTTGAACTTCTTGTCGTTTTGGATTCCCCCACCGATCCCATAGATCACCTCACGCAGGGTTATGCCCATGGGTACCTCGATCATACCCCCGTGTTTGATCTTTCCGGCCAGAGCAAAAACTTTCGTCCCCTTGCTCTTCTCGGTTCCTACGCTTGCGTATGCTCGGCCACCCATGCGCAGGATCGGCGGAACGTTTCCCAATGTTTCCACATTGTTGATATTCGTAGGTGCTCCCCACAGACCCCGCTCAGCGGGAAAGGGAGGTCGGATGCTGGGCATTCCCCGCTTGCCTTCGATCGAAGCCATCAGGGCCGTTTCCTCACCGCACACGAACGCCCCTGCCCCTTCTTTGAGGTGAATTTCAAAAGAAAAATCGCTTTCCAAGATGTGACTGCCCAGGAGGTTCCTCTCTTCGGCTTGACGGATGGCAAGCTCAAGGCGTTTGATTGCCAGTGGATACTCGGCCCGTACGTAGATGTAGCCCTCGTCAGCTCCGATGGCATAGGCTCCAATGGCCATCCCCTCCAATACCGCGTGGGGGTCCCCCTCGAGAAGGGAGCGGTCCATGAAAGCGCCGGGATCTCCCTCGTCGCCGTTACAGACCATATACTTCTTGCCTCCCTTGCCGGCACGGGCAAAAGACCACTTCAAGCCGGTGGGAAAACCCGCACCACCTCGGCCGCGCAAGCCCGAAGTCTTGATCTCCTCGATGACCTCCTCCGGGCTCATCGAGGTAACCGCTTTCCGCAGCGCCGCATATCCTTCAGCGGCCAGATAGTCTTCGATGGATTCGGGATTGATCACACCGCAGTTTGCCAGCACGATCTTTTTCTGCTTGGAAAGGTACGGATAGTCGAGAGGAATCAGATATTCCTCGACCGGATTCCCACCGATCAGGTGCTCCTCGACAACCCGACGGGTTTTCTCCGGATCCAGTTCTCCATAGAGAAAGCGGCTGCCGTCATCAAGACGAAGCTCGATCAGGGGCTCCCTGTGGCAAGCTCCGATGCAGCCGGTGACCGACAGGGGTATCTGCAGCTTGCGCCTGGTCAGCTCTTCCTGCAGGGTTTCGTAGACCTGCCTGGCTCCGGAGGCAATTCCGCAGGATCCCAGCCCAACAAAGATTTCAGTCATCACTGCCCCGCCCTGCGTACGATTTTCTTCAATTTGTCCCCGGTAAGCCGGCCATGAACCTCCTGGTCGAGCATGACCACCGGGGCGAGGGAACAGCAGCCCAGACAGGCTACCTTCTCAACGGAAAACTGTCCGTCCTCCGTTGTCTGTCCCGGTTCGATACCCAGCTCGGTCTTGAGGGCCAAATCCAACCTCTCGGCGCCGTTCACGTGGCAGGCGGTGCCGTGACAGACCTTGAGGGTATGCTTTCCAGCGGGCTGGAAGCGGAACTGGGAATAGAAGGTGGCTACCCCGTAGATTTCGGCCGGGGATTTCCCCGTCACCCCGGCGATGACCGTCATATCTTCTCTGTCCAGGTATCCTCTAAGCTCCTGTGTTTTCTGCAACAGGGGAATCACATTTCCCTTTTGGCCTTTCCAGTGCTGCAGAAGCTCGTCAAAACCCTTTTCCACGATGCATACTCCTCCGAAAGGTTTCTATTGTCCCGTTGCCGGCTATTATGACTACAGTGTGAAAATCTTGCTTTTCCGACAGGATTTTAGCACTGGTTGAAGACATCGCAATCTTTCTATCAGTTGCAATTGAAGATTGCGATATGTCTCACTTTTATAGGCAAAGAATAGTCAAACACCCAGGCGATCGCTTAACCCCAAATTCCGTACAATTAGTGAATAGATTCACCAGATCCTATCATGTCTGCAGCGAATTCGACAAGCCGGCAGGGTAGCGCGCTACTTTCCTCAGGACCCGCCCGTCTCCTACAGGTAGGCCTCCGGAGAGCAGTGTAATTATCATATCGGTAGAGGATCTAGGATGAGACAAATAAGCAAGAGTTTTTACCATTTAAATTTGGGGATTACCAAATGCTACCTGCTGGAATGTTCAGAGGGATACCTGTTGATCGACACTGCCTATCCCAAAGAATATGAGAAATTTGTGAAAGCTATTTATTGGCTTGACGTCGAACAAAACAGTGTACGCTACCTCTTGTTGACCCATCATCACGACGATCATGCGGGTTTTGCAGCGCGATTGGTTGAGAAAACCAACTGCAAGGTGATTGTCCATCAAAACGCGATTCTTCCTTTGAGCAAGGGGGAATCTGAAGATACAATAAAGCCCGTAAACCAATGCGTAAGCGTAGTTTTTTCACTTTTTAAAAGAATCCATAGAGAATTCAAATATCCTCCACTGTCTATTATAGATAAGAACAATATTGTATCCGGCGATGATTTCGATCTACTGAAGAGCATAGGAATTGAAGGCAAGATTCTTCATACTCCCGGCCATTCGACAGACTCAATCTCAGTTGTACTATCGGATGGCAATGCATTCGTTGGTGATGCAGCCATGAACTTTCTAAATCTCTGTGACATCAAGTACAGACCCATTTTTATTGAGGATGTAGAATCGGTATTTGAAAGTTGGCAAAAATTGATAGAACATGGTGCGAAAAGGATTTATCCAGCACATGGAAGGCCTTTCTCCGTTAAAAAGTTAATACGCTACAGAAAAAAATTCACGGGCAACTGATGCTATTTGGCGACAGAGCAAATTCGAACTCGCAAGCGCCACGGTAAATAGCCGCGCCCGCGCCGTACCTGCAGGCGCCCATCTGACCCATAGGAGAGGTTCATGAAAGAGCACAGAGAAGAATATTATTGGAGTAGATTCGCCAATTCATATGATAGAGATGGTGAATATGTTGTAGGGAAACGGATTTTGCAGGCAATTGACGAACAGTTATTGAAAGAACGATCTCCTGGAAATGCTCTAGAATTTGGAAGCGGCTCAGGATACTTTACAAAGACAATCGCAAGGAATGCAGGGCATCTTGTTGCTACGGATCTTTCGGATAAGATGCTGGAAGTGGCGCGGGTCCAGCTAAGGGAATTCAAGAACGTAACGATCCAAAAAGCTGATTGCGCAAACACCTCCTTTCCGACGGAAAGTTTCGATAGCGTATTTATGATTAATTTAGTCCATGTAGTTGATAATTGTTCCAAGTGCCTGAATGAAAGCCATCGTATTTTACGAAATGAAGGATCATTAGTCGTTGTAGACTTCACAGGCTACCGACTGAGTATTTTAAAGAAGATGAAATTGGGTTTCAGGTATCTGAGGACTTGGGGCTTGCCGCCGCGTTATGGAAAAAACGAAATGTCTCCTGAGGAACTTGTATTTCTCG
>CAZBXU010000148.1:0-9063 GCA_964495755.1 uncultured Spirochaetaceae bacterium
ACATGGAAAAGAAGCTGGGATTTCTCGAGGTTTTTTCCATCTCCACAGGTGCCATGATCAGCTCCGGTTTGTTTATCCTTCCCGCCGTGGTATACCCCAAAGCCGGACCCTCCATCCTTCTCTCCTATTTTATCGCGGCCCTGCTGGTAGTGCCGGCCATGCTCTCCAAGACGGAGTTGGCCACGGCCATGCCCAAATCGGGAGGTGACTATTTTTTCGTGCACAGGAGTCTGGGGACGCTGTTCGGAACCTTCGCCGGCCTGGCTGCCTGGTTCTCGTTGAGCCTCAAGAGCGCCTTTGCTCTGGTGGGTATTGGGATTTTTCTCGCTCCCCTTGTTCCGGTTTTTCCGGGATACGTGGTAAAGCTGATCGCCGTTGCCTGCACGCTGTTTTTCACCGTGCTCAATATACTGAGTGTTAAGGAGAGCGGGCGTTTTCAAGTTGTACTGGTGTTTTTCCTGCTGGCTATCCTGCTTGCCTATGTGGCCACAGGGATCGGGCGCGTCGATGTACACCACTACTCGCCATTCGCCCCCGGCGGCTGGCCGGCGGTGTTCACGGTTACCGGGATGATCTTCGTTTCTTTCGGCGGTTTGACAAAAATCGCCTCGGTGGCCGAGGAGATCAAAAACCCTCAAAAGACGATTCCCCAGAGTATGTTTGCCTCCTTTATTGTCGTGTCCGTGCTTTATCTTCTGGCGATCTTCATCACGGTGGGAATCCTGGGGCAGTTTGATTTCCAGAACACCCTGGCGCCCCTCTCCTCTGCGGCCGCCACCTACACCGGACAGGCCGGCTTTTTAGTGCTCTCGATCGCGGCGATACTGGCCTTTGTTACCACGGGCAATGCCGGGCTCCTGGCATCATCCCGTAATCCTTTGGCCATGGCCAAGGACAATCTTCTCCCGGCCTTCTTTGCCCGGGTAAACGTCAAGTTGAAGACTCCGGTGGTGGCGATTCTCGTTACCTCTGCATTCATGATCGCGGTAATCGCTTTTCTCGACTTGGAGAGCCTGGTAAAAGTAGCTTCCACGATGAAGCTGCTGTTGTTCGCCTTCGTCAACCTGTCGGTGATCCTGATGCGGGAGAGCAAGATTGTATCCTACAAACCCTCTTTCCGCTCCCCCCTCTACCCCTTCCTTCAGATCGGCGGTACGGTCGTCTATTTCTTCTTGATCGTAGAGATGGGTCTCATTCCCCTCCTGATGACCGGGGGATTCTTTGCCGCCAGTCTGCTCTGGTACTTCCTCTACTCCCGTTCCCGCAACCGTAGGGAGTCGGCCCTGCTCCATGTGGTGGAGCGGCTGACCAACCGGGAGCTGCGCACAGACAGCTTGTCCGAAGAACTGAAGGAGATCCTCATCGAGCGGGATGAGATCGTGGAGGACCGCTTCGACAGGATCATCAAATCGGCGGAGATTATCGATTTTTCCGAAGCGCCGGACAAGGCGGGGTTGTTCCGAGTTCTGTCCGACGTCTTTTCCCGCAAGTTCGCCGCCAAGCCCGAGGACATCTATCGGCTGCTCGTGGCCCGGGAGGCCGAGTCCACCACGGTGATCCATCCCGGCCTTGCCATTCCCCATATCGTCGTAGACGGCAATGAGCGCTTCGAGATCGTTGTGGCTCGGTCCCGAGAGGGAATCGACTTCGGAGGGCAGACAGCCCCGGTGAAGGTTGTATTCGCCCTGGCCGGCAGTAGAGATGAACGTAATTTTCACCTCCAGGCATTGATGGCGATCGCTCAGATCGTACAGAACCCGGAGTTTCTCTCTACCTGGACGCGGCTGCGCAATACGGCGGAGCTTCGCAACCAGATCCTCCTGGCTCAACGGGTTCGAAAAGGGTCGGTCTAATTTCTCTTCAATCGCTGATCAGCACCGTTGCTTTGAACTTTCCTGAGCCCAAATAACTGATATCTCCGACCCGGGTCATTCCTGAGGAATACCCGCTTTCCCTGATTGCGGTCAACAGAGCCTGTTCGAGAGGCTGGGGGATGACTCCGGATCCCGAGACCGTTGATTCGGAGTAGGAGAAACGCACCGAGTAGGAATCGGTGGACCGGCGCGGGGCGGGGGGGCTCGCAGTCACATCGATCACCAGATCGTAGCCGTACACCGTGTACGCTCCAAGGGGATCGGATAGGGCTTGTGTTTTCCGTACGACCCTGTATCCGCCCCGGGTATCGAAGCGTACCTCCTCTCCTTCCGTGGAAAACTCCGTCCACAGCATTGCCGCCAACGAGGTGGGAAGGAGGTAGCGCTCGAGGAACATCTCGGCACTTTCTTTGCCCATGGAGCCGTCGAGGACCCAGAACATCCGTACCTCCTGCCTCCCCGAAGGTTCTTCAACCCGGCCGGCGGGAAAGACGGAGCAAGACAGAAAGATAAAGAGGAGGATGGATAGACCAATCGCAATGCATGGTGTTTTTTTTCTCATAAACGATAGTATAGCTCGCCGTCGCAGCACTTACATGGGCAACGGTGAGATCTTCAATCCGCACAGAACGGATCGAACTGCTCGAGCCTCCTAAAGTCCGGAATTGGCGTCAAAGAGTCCCTCGTAGAGAACGGTAGAGAGGTATCGTTCACCCGAATCGGGTAGGATCGCTACGATCGTCTTTCCGGCAAACTCATCCAGCTTGCCGATCCGGACCGCCACCGCGGCAGCCGCACCGCAGGAAAGGCCGGCCAGGATGCCCTCTTCCCGGGGGAGTCTGCGGGCAAACTCGATTGCTTCCTCGTTTTCTACCTGTTCCACCCGATCGATCATGCTGAGATCGAGGTTGTCGGGGATGAAACCGGCGCCTATTCCCTGGATCTTATGGGGTCCGGGTTTAATCTCCTCTCCCGCCAGGGTCTGTCCGATCACCGGGCTCGCCGCGGGCTCCACTGCCACCGTGGTGATCTTTTTCCCCATCTTGTTCTTGAAGAACCGGGAAATCCCCGTAAGGGTACCGCCGGTTCCTACTCCTGCAACCAATACGTCGATGTCTCCGTCGGTGTCCTCCCAGATCTCCGGACCGGTGGTCGTTTCGTGGATGGCCGGGTTGGCGGGATTCTTGAATTGCTGAAGAAGCACATATTTGTCCGGATCGCCGGCCACGATCTCTTCCGCCTTGGCCAGGGCCGCCTTCATTCCTTTGGATCCTTCGGTCAGATGAAGCTCAGCCCCGAAGGCCTTGAGAAGTTTGCGGCGCTCGACGGACATAGTGTCCGGCATGGTGAGGATCAGACTGTATCCGCGGGCTGCAGCTGTAAAGGCCAGGGCGATCCCCGTATTGCCGCTGGTAGGTTCCACGATCACCTTGCCCGGCTTGAGCACTCCCCGTTTCTCCGCGTCCCAGACCATCGAAGCTCCGATGCGGCATTTCACCGAGTAGGCGGGATTCCTGCCTTCGATCTTTGCCAGGATTAGGGCTTTGCCCTGCGGCAGCCTGTTCAGTCTGACCAGGGGGGTTCTACCGATGGAGTAGGAATTGTCATCGTAATAGTTCGCCATGATTTGCCTCCGACGTTTTTGTTTATAGTACTACGCCGGCCTGGATAAATCAAACCTGATTGATTTAATCGAGTATCTTTACGGTATGGAGGCTGCAGCGAGATAGATCGCGCAAAAAAAAGGGCAAGATTGATCTTTTTCAAATTATGGGGATAGAATACGAAGGAAATTCAACGGCTTATGACCGCACTCTACTGGATCGATATTGCTGCCCTGTGCTCTTCCGCCGCTGTCGGCTTGGCCCTGATTCTGACGGTGTTGGGGACCGGTTTCCGGCGCTCCCTCAACCAATCCTTTGCACTGTTTGCCGCCACGGGGGCTTTCTGGGCCGTTTCGTCCCTGCTGCTACGGTTGTCTCTCTGGCTAGATCGGGGGAATGTGCTCCTGTTGGCGGAGTTAGCCACCATGGGTATCGTACTCATGGGCATCACGCTGCTGAGTTTTTCCGTTCGCTATGTCGGCCGGTCGACCCGCTGGCCGGATATTGCCGCGCTGATGGGGCTGGCATTCGTTGCGGCGATCGCTGTGCCGCTGTTCCGGCATCGCATCGTCCTCAATCCCCGGCTGGTTGCCAACGGCTCTACGGCGTTGAGCCTCAGCCCGCTGGGGATCATGCTATCCCCGATCCCCGCCGTGTTTCTGCTCTGGTCCCTCTTCCTCTTTTGGAGGGACCGCAAACAGGTCGGTGAGCGGTATTTTGCACTGAGTGTTTTCGTACTTCTCGTCGGTTTGATTGCCGGCGGCATCATCGAGCTGCCTTTTCCCATACTTTCGATAACCAACATCTTCAGTGTTTCTCTGATCGGATACGGGGTGATTTCCCGTCAATTATTCAATCCATTGCGGGAACGGGAAGCCCGACTGCTGGTGATCAACCGGATCGCCGCCGCCGTTGGCAAGACCCTGGAGCTGGACGCCCTGATGGAAACGGTATATCGCGAGGTGACCCCGCTATTCCGTTCCGACGCCTTCTTTGTCGCTCTGTACGACGAGCGCAACAACGAGCTTGAGTTTCGCCTTCAGGTCGATGAGGGAACCCGCGTACCGCCGGACCGGCAACGGTTGGGAACAGGGCTCACCTCCTGGGTAATCAAGAATAAAAAACCCCTGCTGATCGCCGACTTTGATCGTATTCCCGAAGATGTCCCGCAGCCGGAGCTCTACGGCACCCTGAAGATGCCCGCCTCCTGGCTCGGAGTGCCGATGCTGGTCGGAAATCGGATAATTGGGGTGATTTGTATCCAGACCTATCAACCCCGCCCCTATGGAGGGGAGGAACAGTTGTTGCTGAGCACGATCGCCGATCAGGTGGCGGTGGCAGTGCAGAATGCCAGGCTCTACGAAACCGCTGCCCGGGAATTGTCGGAACGACGACGCACCGAGCAGGAGCTGCGGGAATCGGAAGAGAAGTTCCGCAACCTGGCCGAGCAATCTCCCAATATGATTTTCATCAACTGCATGGGACGGGTGGTCTATGCCAATCAGAAGTGCGAGGAGGTTATGGGCTATACCCGGGAGGAGTTTTATCAGGCGGAATTCGATTTCCTCTGCCTGATTGATCCGGAAGACGTCGAACGTATTAAAGCGACTTTTAGCAGGCACCTGGCCGGGGAAGAAGTTCCACCCTACGAGTATCGCCTGATCACCAAGACGAATCAACGTTTGGACGTGATCATCACCCCCAAGCTCATCAGGTATGAAAATCAGCTGGCTCTCCTGGGCATCATCACCGATATCAGCGCCAGGAAACGAACCGAACGATTGCTGCAAGCGCTGAACAGTGCCAGTGCAGCCATGGAGCAGGCGCGATCGCCCCAGGAGATTTTCTCCACTGCGGGGGAGCGATTCAGGCAGTTCGGTTTCTATTTGGTGGTTTTCCTTCTTGCTGAGGATGAAGGGTCCCTCAAGCTTCACTATGTTAGTTTCGAGCCCAGGCTTATGGAACGGCTCAAAGATTTGACGGGAGTCGAGTGGCAGGAAATCTCCCTGCCGATATCAGAAGGTACGGTACTCGAGAGATTGGTGAGAACACGAGAGACCATTTTCACTACAGCCCAGGAGTCATTTCACCGTACCTTTCCGCAGCTCTTGGCAAAATCCGTGGACAAGATGATCGAGCTCCTGCGGGTTGCCAAAGCCATCTCGGCTCCGTTGGCATCCGAGGACCGGGTTATCGGGATGCTGTCGGTCCAATCCGAAGATCTTAGTCCAGACGACATTCCGGCCGTAACCGCCTTTTCTAATCAGACGGCAGCCGCCTGGCGCAAGATGAGATTGGTGGAAGATCTCAAGGAGAGTTTACACGAGCTCCAGACGACTCAGGAACAGTTGCTGCAGGCACAGAAGATGGAGGCGGTGGGTCAACTGGCAGGCGGGATTGCCCACGATTTCAACAACCTGCTTACGGCGATCAAGGGGTACACGGATCTTCTCCTGCGCCGTTCCAATGACGGCGATCCCTCGCGCAGAGATCTCATGGAGATCAAGAAAGCCTCCGAGCAGGCGGCTCGTCTTACCCGTCAGCTCCTCGCCTTCAGTCGGAAGCAGGTCCTACAGCCCCGTGTCATCAATCTGAACGAAGTAATCGTGAAGATGCAGGAGATGTTGCAGCGCCTGATTGGGGAGCATATCGAACTGGTCGCGAAGCTGCAGGATGAACTGCATCTTGTGAAGGCCGATCCCGGGCAGATTGAGCAGGTCATTCTCAATCTGGTTGTCAATGCTCGGGATGTCATGCCCGACGGAGGGACCCTGACCCTGCAAACCTCCAATCTTACGGTGGGACAGAACCACTCGGGAAGAAAGCTTGCTGTGAATGCCGGGGATTATGTTGCTCTTTCTGTAGGCGATACTGGAAGTGGTATGGATGGAGAAACCAGGCGAAGACTGTTTGAACCTTTTTTTACCACCAAAGAAATGGGGAAGGGAACAGGATTGGGCTTGGCAACGGTCTACGGGATCGTCCGCCAGAGCAATGGGACAATCCTTGTGGACAGCGATCCCGGGCAGGGTACGACCTTTACGATCTATTTGCCCCGAGAAAAAGAGCAAAGTAAATCTCGAGCCCCCAAACCCAAAGCACGGGAGAAGCTATCCGGTACGGAGACGATCCTCCTTGTTGAAGATGACGATATGGTACGGCAGCTGGCGGAAAGGGTGTTGAAGGAGTACGGCTACACAGTTTTGGTGTCCTCCCGCGGCACGGACGCCCTGGAAATTGCCGGGAACCTTTCAGACTCGATTCAACTGATGGTCACCGATGTAGTGATGCCGGGAGGACTGAATGGAAAACAGTTGGCCGATCGTATGGCTGCATCCCGACCGGAGATGAAGGTTTTGTTTATATCCGGTTATGCCGATCGGAGTCTTTTCTCACCGACAGAGCGGAACGGCCAGATACACTTGTTGGAGAAACCCTTCTCGCCCTCGGTACTGGTTCAGAAGGTACGGGAGCTGCTGGACGGCGAGTAGAGCCGGCCCGGTCAGAACAGATACCCCATGGCGAAGGTCTTGTACAGTTGGCCGGCCAACCAGTTCTGCGGATGATCCTTGCCGGCCTGCTTCATACGCATCGGGGAGTTGACGATCCTCATATGTCCTTTTTTAAGTTGCTGATGCACATCCGATTCGCGGAGATTCATGTGTTCGATGATGATGCCCTTTCGGTAGTTCAGGTGCACATATTCGATGGTGCCGTCCCTGGAAGTATTCATGACCATGCCTACGTGGGTTAAGGAATCGTTCCACTGCCCGTCTTCATTGCGGTCGTAGGTGTTGTCCCAGAAGATGATGTCCCCCGTGAGGGGAAGCTGGGTTTCGTAGAGCAAATCCTCCGACTCGAGGCTTCGGTACAGCCTGGTAACGCCGTTTCCCTTGTACTTATTGAAATCCCGGGCTAAGTCGATACCCGCGTAGTAGTAGATGGCCAGCACCGCTCCGGTGCAGTCCATGTTGAAGCGTTTTCCCCGAATGACCAACTCCTGTTTACCCAGTACGTAGTTGCCGCCCTCGGCAAGCTTCCGCCGGACATCTTCGGTTTCTCGAGCCGTCGGGGAAAGTGAGGAAGCGCGGGTGGGGGGTGGAGCGATGGATGCGCAGGAGCAGAGGTAGAATACAAATATGGCAGAGATGATGGAATATACCAACCGTCTCATCGTTCAAACTCCATAGGTACAAGTAATATATCGGAGGATGGAAGAAATCTACTAACGAGACGAAGGGAAATGTTTTTTCAGGACTTCGGTCCTCCGAACCGGGCGCACCTGGGCGCCCCCCCCACCTTGAAATGGAGTTGGAATCCAGGTAGCATCCAATATGCATCTGACCACCCGCCAGATCATCTATCCTGGAGGGGACAGCCAGGAGATCGAGCGCATCCTATCCATCAACCAACTGGTGGATATCAATGGCTTTCCTCTGGCGCCGCCCCTACCGACGACGCGGATGATCGTCTACCGGGTGTTTCGGATCTCTACCGAGAGCCTGAAGGGGGAGGACATCATTCGTTACTACCTCGAACAGCTCTGGCGAGATGAGATGGAGGAGCTTGTTGTATGATCCAGTTGCCGATTTTTTCCTCGGGAGCCGACAGTGGCCGGTTCTATACCGTCGCACCGAGCAAGATCATTGCCCTCGGACTGAACTATCGAGATCACATTGCCGAAAGTGAATCTGTCAAAGTTCAAGGATTCACTAAAGAAATTCCCGAGGAACCTGTCCTTTTCCCAAAGACCCCGAACACGTTGATCGGGCCGGAACAGCCGATCATTATACCCGCCTTCGTCAGAAGTTATGGCTTCAAGGATGTCCGTGTAGACTACGAGGCCGAGCTGGCCTTTTTCATTCTGGACCGCTGCAAGAACGTAGCGGCCGAGGATGCCTGGCAGCATATCTACGGTTTTAGCTGCTACAATGACGTGAGCCAGCGCAACATCCAGAACTCAGACCGTTCCGGCTGGTTTCGGGGGAAATCCTTCGATACCTTCGGACCGATCGGTCCTTGCGTGGTCTGTCGGGAGGACTTGGGAGATCCCCAGAACCTGAATATCCGGTCCCGGCTGAACGGAGAGACCGTTCAGGATTCCAACACTCGATTTATGATCTTTTCGATTCCCGCGATTCTCTCCTTTGTCTCCAGGAACTTCACTCTAGAACCTGGAGACATTATCTCCACCGGAACACCGAGCGGTGTAGGTCCGATGCGCGCCGGTGATGTGGTAGAGGTAGAGATCGAGGGTATCGGGATCTTACGAAATTTCGTCGAGGAGGAGTAAGCCCACCCCATGAACGAAGAAATTGTCAACGATGATCACTGCTTCTGCTGCGGGAAAAAGAACAGTCGAGGATTGCAGCTTAGTTTCCGCTATCCGGAGAAAGGAAAAGCGGAGACCGAATGTATCATCCCGGAATATTTCACAGGCTGGAAGCGGATCACCCACGGCGGTTTTTTGGCTATGCTCCTGGATGAAACCATGGCCCACTCCTGTATCAGTAAGGCAATTATGGGTGTGACCGTGGATATGCAGGTCCGCTATCTCAAGCCGGTAGATGTAGGTGAGCAGATTC
>CAZBXU010000149.1:0-9056 GCA_964495755.1 uncultured Spirochaetaceae bacterium
TTGAGCTCGTTGAAGAGGATGTTCTTGATGATGTCGGGATCTGTCCCGTCTACGACCAGCTGGATTCCCTTTCTTAAGAATTCGTCCTCCACCTCCTCCAGATCGTCCTCCAATGCCAGAAGGCCCTCGCGCCGGGCCTTCTCGGAGAAGGTGACCAGCTGGCTGATGATGCGTTCCTCTTCATAGTTGGGAATGCGTAAGGTAAGTCGGAAGTAACGCATGATGCCCAACACACGGCTCAAGGGGTTGGCCACCATAAGAGCACAGTAGGAACCAATAATCGTGATGAAAATTGAGGATATGCTGACAAAGCCCATCGGAGATCCGCCGGCCCAGAAAACACCAATAATCAGAACCGAAAATCCCACCACTAGGCCGACAATCGTCGCTAGATCCACACGCTACTCCTCGTTCTTAAAAGCCCCGATGAGCCTGCGATAACTCAAGATTCGCTCCAAAATTTGCTCGTACGGCTCGAGCACCACGAGCCGTTTCCCGGAGAGCATGACCAGAGTTGTGTCTGGATTGGACTCGATGTACTCAATCTGGTGCGGATTCACATAGTAGGTCCTCCCATCAAGCCTGGTCACCTCAATCATCTATTTCATCTAATTCCTTTACCGTTTCAATGTCAACAGTTCCTGGATCATCTGATCGGAGGTCGTAATGGTCCGCGAATTGGCCTGGAACCCTCTCTGGGTAACGATCATGTCTGTGAACTGCTCAGCCAAATCGACGTTGCTCATCTCCAAAGCGCCGGCGATGATTTTCCCCTTCCCGGCGATTCCCGCTGCATCGATACGCGCTTCTCCGGAGTTGTTGGACACTTCGTAGGTGTTCTCTCCGGCCTTCTCCAGACCCCCCGGATTTGTAAAGCCGGCCAGCGCGACCTGCCCGATGGCTCGGTTGGTGCCGTTGGAGTACACTCCCGTGACCACCCCACTCTGATCGATCTTGAAACTCTCTAAATAGCCCATGGGATACCCGTTTTGAGTGATCGCCTTGGTCGAGCTCTTCTCGGCAAACTGGGTCACGGCGCTCCTGTAGCTTCCCACCTCTCCGAGATTGAGGTTGAACAGCTGGCGCACCGCCACCTCTCCGGCCGGAATCGTGGCTTCCGGGACATCGAAGGAGACCTGAACCTGCAGCGTCTCTTCGGCGATCGTATCCCCTTGAGCGTCCAGAACCGCCGTCAGAGAGCCAAGGTTGTCGAAATCGATGAAGAACAGATTATCCGTGTTGTTAGCCGCCCCCACTTCCGCCAGAGTGTTGGTTGGAATCTCTGCCGCCGGATCTACGATCACTTCGGCCTGCCAGCGGTTGGCGATCCCCACCACCTTGGTGAAATTGACCTGCAGCTGATGGACATTCCCGAAGGAATCATAGATATCAAAAGTTGTGAACCAGGTCCCATCGAGGACCGTTTGCGGAGCCGCTCCGAGAGGAATCTCGGTGGTCCGTTTGTCCAGATTACAGGCCAGCTCGACCTCCGTGGTAGCCGCCGCGGGATCTTTATCCCCGACGGGAATAATCAGATCATCGATGTCCGCCGCGTTGTTTATCCTGGTAATCCCGTCAATCGTGACGGCCCGCCACCCCTGAACCCGCAATCCATTGGCGGGATTGACCAACCTGCCATCCTGATCGATGCCGAATGATCCGTCACGGGTGAAGAAGCGTTTCTCCCCATCTTGCAGGATAAAAAATCCCTCGCCCTGAACGGCCAGATCCGTCATCACCCCGGTCGTTTGCAGCGACCCTTGAGTATGAATCGTATCGATAGTGGCGATCATCATGCCCAGGCCGACCTGCTTCGGATTGACCCCGCCCACCTCATCGGTGGGTTTAGCCGCGCCTGAGAGGGTCTGAGAGAGCATGTCCTGAAAATTCACCCGCCCCTTCTTAAACCCGGTAGTGTTGATGTTGGCGATGTTGTTTCCCAGAACATCCATTCGAATCTGGTGGTTCTGGAGACCGGAAACCCCGGAATAAAGCGAACGCATCATGGTTTTACAAGCTCCTCCTTGCTATTCCTTCACGCTCACGATTTGTGAGACGTCGTAGTATCGGCCCTGTACCAGTATTTGCGGAAACTCACTACCTGTGATTTCCTCAACCCGCCCAGATATTTTGCTTTCTCCCAGTACGAGTTCAACGGTCTTTCCTAAAAGCCCAATCGCCTGGCTCTTGGCCATGACTCCAAACACCTTTGCCAGTTCGGCGCTCATGTTTGTCATCTGTTCCAAAGTGGAGAACTGGGCCATCTGAGCGACGAACTCTTTGTCTTCGAGCGGTGAGGTTGGATCTTGGTGGGTCAACTGGGTCAGAAGAATTTTCAAGAAATCGTCCTTACCCAGAGCTTGGCCCTGCCCGGCCGCTTTGGCAGGATTCAGGGCCGTGTTGTAATTCTCCACCTGTCTGGTCAGACTCACCAGGTCATCGGCTGAAAGTAACGATGTTATATCCATAGCCCTTCTCTTCCTTCGCGTCGTTTGCCGGTCTACACAAAAAGATTTATCAGCTCATAGTCCGGCTTGATGTCCAAATAAAGCGGTATCGCTTTCTCGAACTCTTCGGAACCGCTGCTCCACGAATCTGAAAGCGGGGTTTCCATTTCCCCCTGGTTTTGGGCAGCCCCATCTCCACTCCGTCGATGTCCGACGGAGACCTCCAGACTGGCCGTTTGAAAACCTTCCTGACGCAAGGCGTTTCTCAAACTGTCCAGACTGGATTCGACCAGCTCCTTAACACTATTATTGTCGACAACTATGCGGCCCTCTAAACTGCTTTCGCTCAAAGATAGCCGGATCCGAACGCTTCCGAGGTTCTCCGGTTTGAGCACCAGCCGGATCTCCCCGGCGCCTCCGTCCTTCAGGATAATTCCCGTCTGTTTCACCACCTCCGGTACGAAGCGCTCTTGAAATCTCTGTGGCAAACCCTGAGATCGTACACTCTGAGCCGCCTCCGCTGCGGGTGCCGGAGCCCGCTGGGCGTAATTGCCCCTAAACAGAACGGAAAAATCCTTCTCCAGACCCTCCGCCGATCCCGCTTTCCCATCGCTGCGGGCCACAGCTGCCTTTTCACCGGTCGATCCTTCCCGAAGCTGTTCGGCCTCCGCCCGCTCTTTGCGCAGATCCAGAACCACAACCTTGGCCCGTTTTCCTTCGTGTACGGTTACACCCACCTTGCCGATGTTGGAATTCTTTCCGAGCTTAGCTTCCCCCGCATGTCCCGTCCGGGCTTTGTTCAATCCCTTGCCGGTGATGATTGCATTGAGTAACCTCTGCGCGCCAACTGACCTGGCCAGACGGCCGAGAGAATCGACCAACTTTCTTTTCCCCTGCCCCAGCTTTCGGGCATCCGGGTCCCCCGCCGCTGGGGCACTGTCAGAAAAAAAGAGGATGTCGGGTTTTGAGTTTTTGAGTCCGAGTACTTCGGCAAGATTCGCCAAATCCTTGGGACTGAGCTGAGACAGCAGTCTGGAAAGCTCCTCCAGGCTGACGCCGGCGAGGAGCTGTTCAAGTTCCTTCTGCACATCTTTGCCTGTGGGTTTTCCAGTCTGCACCCGCGTCTCTCCGGGCTCTGATTTTGCTGAGCACCGGGCTTCCTCGAGGTTCTTGGCAAAGCGCCCGGGAGCCTCCCCCACTTTTCCGCCGGCCTTTTTTTCCACGAGGGCCTGGGCAGCTGGAGACGCAGGGCCTTTAGCGGCTACCTCTGTCTTCACGATCTTCGGGGAAGCAAAATCTAAAAGAGACTGGAGCAAATTTTAACCCCCTGTCTTTCGCGACATTTTCCGTTGAAGAACCGCAGCCCGGTCGGGAGGCATCAGGGAAAGCCAATAGGATACCAGGGAAACCTCCCCGGCCGCCTGGGCTTGCTCCTCTGTCATACGAAAGATGTCGATCACGTCCTGATCTTCCATCTGCAGTAAAATTTTCACAGCGTTTTCGGGAGGCATGCCTACCAGATAATCCGCATTCTGCCGCAGGTTTACTCTTCTATTTTCGAAAGTCTGCAAACGTTCATTAAACATTTTTTCTCGATCCTCGATCGTTTTCTCCCGCTCCTCCAGCTGCTCCATCATCTGACTGACCTCGGCCCGGTTGGCCTCAAGCTCCTGCTCCCCGGCATTCAGTTCCTCGGAACGAATCGACAACGCCTCGAGTTGCTTGGCCAGCCTTTCCTTTTCCAACAGCAGCGGATCCTCGGCATCCACTACGATCTTCTCCCCCCGGATCATGGCGAACACGGGAGCCAGCAACGATTGAGCATCCACAATTCCCAGGTAATCAAACCAAACCAACCCGCCCAACACGAGAACCGCCACCAGGAGCAGAAGGATTAAAATCCGGAAACCCGCTCCAACAGAACTGTAATCCGTCACGGTTCTATCCCCCCTCATAGGCTTTTCCTGATAAACTGGCTGGAGTTCAGGTCGTCTGCGATCTTAAACTCTTCCAGCTTTGCCTGTGCATAATATTCCGACTCTCGCTTGCTTCTAAGTTTTTCAAGCACTTTCTTATCCCGCGAGACCTCTTGATACTTTTTCTGCACCTCCGAGCGGCGGCGCAGCTTTTCTTCCAATTCCTTTTTGAGTTTCTTCTGCTCCAGGTTCATCCTGTTAATGTAGTGTTCCCTATAGGTAAGAAGGGACAGGTCCAGCTCACGGCCTCTCTTGATATCTGTGTAGAACGCTCCCCGGGCTGCTACGCTCGCCTCGGTGATCCTTTGGGACAGCCGGATACAGTGTCCCGAGGCGGCCGCCAGCTTGGCCAACCACTGCCGTTCCCGATAGGAACGGAGCTCAAGTAGCCGCTCGAGCCTGAAGTGAAAGCGCTTCACTCCCCAATTCCTCCTCCGGAATCGATATTCCGACGATTTCACCCAAGCGACGATACGTTTCCTCTATCGGATGCTTCTCATCGATAGCTTGCACGAGGAACTCGTTGATCTCCGGCATCTTGGCAATCGCCTCGTCAATCTCGGCGTTCGACCCCTCCACGTACGCTCCTACGTTGATCAGATCTTCCGCCTCTCTATAGGTGGCGAGCATCCGGCGTAAGCCGCCGGCGGCTTTCTTAATATTCGGTCCAGTTACCTTCTCGGCTAATCTGGACACGGACTGCAGGACGTCCACCGCGGGGTAGTGGTTTTTCTGGGCTAGATTGCGGGTAAGCACGATGTGCCCGTCAAGAATACCCCGCACTGCATCAGAAATCGGTTCGTCCAGATCATCCCCTTCGACCAGGACGGAATAAAAACCGGTCACCGTCCCCTTCGGGGAGGTCCCGCTTCGCTCCAACAGCTTGGGAAGCAGTGAATATACCGAAGGAGTAAATCCACGGTTCGCCGGCGGCTCGCCTATGGCCAGTCCGATCTCTCGCTGCGCCCGGGCAAAACGAGTCACCGAATCGAAGAGCAACATGACGTGTTTTCCTTGATCACGGAAGTACTCGGCAATCGCCGTGGCTACATAGGCGCCCCGAATTCTCGACAGGGGAGGCTTGTTCGAGGAGGCGACGACGAGCACCGAACGTTCCAGACCTTCCGGTCCCAGGTCGTTTTCGATGAAGTCCCGGACTTCCCGGCCACGCTCACCGATCAGGGCGATAACGCTGACATCGGCGGAGGTATTGCGGGCAATCATACCCAGAAGGGTGGATTTACCGATACCGCTGCCGGAGAAAATTCCCATCCGCTGCCCCCTTCCTACCGTGACCAGGGAGTCTATGGAGCGGATTCCCGTCCCGATCTTCCGTTCGATTCGGGGTCGGCGAAGCACATCCGGGGGAGCCTGGTAGATTGGGTACCAGAGAGAAGAACCGATATCCCCTTTTCCGTCGATAGGTTTGCCCATAGCGTCCAGCACCCGTCCTAGCAGCTTTCCGGAGACCGGGATGGAGAGCTGCTCCCCCATGGCGATGACCTTGCACCCTACGGTGATCCCTTCCATCTCGTCATAGGGCATGAGCTGCGCGGTCTGTTCTCGTAAGCCCACGACTTCAGCCCAGATGATTCTTCGACTCTCCGGCAACACGATCTGGCACAGCTCCCCGACCACGGCCCGGGGTCCCTTCGACTCAACGATCAGGCCGCCCTGGACCCTCTGCACCACCCCTGTGTATTTAATGGGATCGATTTTTTCTAACGTGAAAGCGTATTTGTCGAATAGTCCCACTTTTTCCCCTCCCTGAAAAATGGGTTTTCGCCGCTATCCCTCTCCTTTGGAGCGGATCGGCGCCAACTCTATGATTTTCTCCTCGATCTCGTGGAGTTGAGAAGAGATCCGCGCATCTATCTGACCGAAGTCGGTCTCGATGATACACCCTCCCCGATCCACCGAGCTATCCTCGAGAACGGTAACGGATTTAACATTTTCAACCATCTTCATGAAATCGCTGATATGTTCCGAGGTGAGCTCAACATCACCAAGGTTCACCCGAATGACCACATCGCCGCGGCTCTTCAGCTTGCGCAGCGCCTGGACCACATTGTTGATGACCACGTTTTTCTGATTCTCAGAGATCACTTTGATCACTTTCTTGGATATCAGGAGAACCAGATTGATGACCTGGGTCTCCGACTCCTGGATGATCTCGTTCCTCTTATCGATGGCCGCGGAAATGATTTTCTGCAGCGTATCCACGAGGCGTTCCACCTCCTGGCTACCCTCCTGGAAACCCTCTTCCCGACCTTCGGCATGGCCTTTTCCGAAGGCCTCCTTCTCCACTTTGTCGACCTTCCCTTGAATCTCCTCTTCCAGTTCCTCCGCCTTCTTCTTGGCTTCCTCAACGATGCGCTTGGCCTCGTCTTCCCCCTCCTGGCGGATCTTCTGGGCCTGGTTGTTCTTGCGCTTGACCTCGTCGAAGGCGGCCCGCTCAGCTTCCTTCTTGATCTCTTCCGCTTCGTCCCGGGCGACCTGAATCAGGCGGGCTTTTTCTTGTTCCCAATTCGCCTTGAACCCATCCGCCTCCCGCCGCAGATCCTCCACGGTGGGGCCGGTAAACTCCTCGAGACTCTCAACCTCCTCGGGCGTTTCCTCCACTTCTAACTGCGGAGGTTTGATAAACACCTTGCGGGACTGATAGAGAATCTCGTCCGCTCTAAAGACATTCTTTGCCACGTCCTACAGCTCCTTGCTCTTTCGCCTCACCCTTGCCTCACGCCGGTGCTGATCAGCCATCTGCCCTTCGGGCACCTTCGGAATGCACTCACGCCGGTGCTAATCCGCCATCCTTGGCTGCACCGGCATTTCGGCCTCCCTGCCTCAAACTACCAGTTCGTCCTCGCCGGCACGGGCGACCACGATTTCCCCCTGCTCTTCGAGTTTACGGATGATTGAAACGATCCGCTGCTGAGCCTCCTCCACATCCTTGAGACGAATCGGTCCCATGTAGTCCATATCCTCTTTCAGAAGGGTTGCTGCTCTCTTACTCATATTGCGGAAGATCTTGTCCTGCACCTCCGAATCAACAGCCTTCAGGGCCTTAGCCAGCTCGGTGGTATCCACTTCACGGAGAACTTTCTGGATCGCCCGGTCGTCGAGAAGCACAATATCCTCGAACACGAACATCCGCTTCTTGATGTCTTCGGCCAACTCCGGATCATCCTCTTCGAGCCGCTCAATAATCCCCTTTTCGGTCGAGCGATCTACCAGGTTGAGAATCTCGACGATGCTCTCTACACCACCGGCGGCGGTGTAATCTTCCGAGGACAGCGTGGAGAGTTTCTTCTCCAGCACCCGTTCAACCTCCCGCAGAATCTCCGGAGAGGTTCTGTCCATGGTGGCGATCCTCCTGGCTACATCGGACTGCACCTCGCTGGGAAGGGCGCCGAGGATGACCGAAGCCTTGTTGGGCTCCAAATAGGCCAGAATCAGGGCGATGGTCTGGGGGTGCTCCTGCTGGATGAAGTTGAGCAGATGCGCCGGATCGGTTCTGCGGATGAAGTCGAAGGGACGTACCTGCAGAGAGCTGGTCAGGCGGTTGATGATATCTACGGCTTTCTGGCTGCCTACCGACTTCTCCAACAACTCCCGGGCGTATTCGATGCCGCCCGTGGAAATGAAGTCCTGAGCCATCATCAGCTCCTGGAACTCCATCAGGACCTGATCCCGATCCCCCGAATCAATCGACTCGTTGCGGGCGATTTCGAAGGTAAGCTGCTCGATCTCGTCATCCCGCAGATGCTTGAAGATATCCGAGGCGATCTCTTGCCCCAGACTAATGATGAATATGGCTGCTTTCTGGCGACCCGTCAGCTGCTTCTTCGGTCCGGCGTGGGCTCTTTTCTTCTTACCCGGCGGCGGTACTGCCTGGACGGTAGCACTTGCTTCCCTCTTTGCCATCTCCTACTCCTCCAACAGCCAGGTTCGGATCAGCTGGGCCACATCCTCGGGATGCTCCCGGGCTATATTGATTGCATTTTCCTGCATCTCCATCCGAGCCCGCTCCTCGACCGAGAGCTCGACATCCGCACCTTCCTCTTCGGCTCTGCGCAAGGCAGCCTCGCGCATGGCCTGGTGCTGCCGAGCCAGCTCTTCTTCCCGCAGCCGCCTTCTGCGCTCCAGCTCTTTGGCGACCAGACGGTACAGGATGGCGGCAAAAATAATCGCTCCGATGCCGATAATGACCGAGATTATCGTGGTGCGCAACTGTCGCTGACGGCGGAACTCTTCATCTTCGGTCCGGAATTGATCGCTCCTGCCGAAAGAAATGTGCTCTACGGTGACCGAATCCCCGCGATCGCGGTCATAGCCGATTGCATCCTTGATCAGAGCTTCCGCTTTGCGCAAATCTTCGTCGCTGACCGGCGTATACTCCCGCTTGATACTGCCATCCGGATTCACCTCCAGCTGACCATTTTCATTGTATACCCTGCGCCACACTCCATCAATAGCCACCCCTGTGGTGATCCTGTCGATTCTCCACGGGCTCTTCTCCTCGAAGGTGCTCTTCTTGTTGACCACCTCGTTCTGGATCAGGGCGGATTGATCGTACTTTCCCACCAGATTGGAGAGATCTTTGTAGGCCGGGGGAGTTTGCCCCTCCTGGCCC
>CAZBXU010000150.1:0-9050 GCA_964495755.1 uncultured Spirochaetaceae bacterium
CTTGTTGCATCATGATTCGATACCCTCCCACCGTAATCCTATCGGGAGGGAGGAAAGGCGTTTACTCATCGGGAAGAGGTTTTCAATTCAACGGTTGGCTGTTTTCAGGCACCGAGGGAAAGACAGTACCTTCATAAGATCATATACTGGGCCCACAGGGACTTGAACCCCGGACCAACGGATTATGAGTCCGCCGCTCTAACCAACTGAGCTATGGGCCCCGGTATCATTGCTGCCGTGTTGAAACAGCCGCATTATAATGTAAAAGAACAAAAAATGCTGTCCCCTGTCAAGATAGATGTTTCGCGGTCGAGCGGGAAGCTACGGTCTATCTATCAGCCATTATCGACGGGCAGGAGATCAAGAAAAAACCCGGTTTTGGAAACCGGGCTTGTTGCTGTCCGCTTCAAAGCGTTATTCGGCGATTATGGCCTCCGCCGGGCAATCGTCCACAGCTTCTTGCACAGCACTCTCGAGATTGCTGGGTATTTCCGCGGCGATCACTTCGGCGATATCATCGCCCATTTTGAAGACATCGGGAACGCTGTCGGAACAAAGCCCACATCCCGTGCACAGATCAGGATCAATCCGTACCTTCATCGGAAACTCCTTTGGAAAATGGTTTTCTATCGGGGCAAGAGTAATACAAACTCCCGCTTCCTGCAAGTCCAGGATTGCCTGCAAATTACTTTTTTATATCACATTTAGCCTTGACAGAATCCTACAATTGATTATCTTTCTCATACATATCGCAATCTTCGCGGTTGGGCGCCCCCGGCTGGCGGTGCATCCTTGCGACGCCCCTTCCTGGCCGGGCGGACTGGGCGTCCCCCTCCAACAGAAAGGAAGATTGCGATATGTATTAGCTCTATGCGCGGGAGGTCGCAATGATTGCACTGTTGATTGGAGTCCTACTCATTCTGTTCGCGGTTTACGCGGTGCTGCCGTTTTCTTGGTCCTTGAATTGGTGGTCTGACGTAATTCAGTTTCTCAAGGGCGGTGTTCCTTTGATTGCCGTGTTCATCGGATTGATCTCTTTCTTCGTCGGCGTTGCCGACATCAAAGACAAAATCGAAAGCAAGAAAGAGGAAGAAGAAGAGGAAGAAGAGGAAGAGGTAAAAGAGAAACAGGACAAGGATTGACAAAGTTCCTGACCTGTGCAAATATTGCCCCCTGTTTGAGCAATGTAAGGAACGTTGAACAATGAAAACCATATTCGTAAAACCGAAGGATGTGGAGCGGAAATGGTGGCTCGTCGACGCGGAGGATCAGGTTTTGGGTCGGCTGGCCAGCAGGATTGCCCTGGTCCTTCGTGGAAAACACAAGCCAATCTACTCGCCCCATATGGAGACGGGCGATTTTGTTGTCGTGGTGAACGCCGAAAAGGTGAAGATAACCGGCAACAAAAGAGAAGAAAAACTCTACTACCGTCATTCCGGTTACCCCGGTGGATTGAAAACGGAAGTTCTCGGCAAGGTAATGACGAAAAAACCCACCTTCCCCTTAGAGCACGCTGTTAAGGGAATGTTACCCAAGGGCAAGATGGGACGTAAGATTTTCCAGAATGTGAAGATATATGCCGGACCGGAGCATCCTCATGAGGCTCAAAAACCGGAAAAGTTAGAATTCTAGGAGTTGAGGTTTTGGTTAAAAATTTGGCCTATGGAACAGGCCGCAGAAAAACTGCAATTGCAAGGGTCTTCCTTCGGGAAGGGAGCGGAAAGATCACGGTGAACGGTAAAACCCCGGAGGAGTATTTCCCGACGGTTCTGCTGGCTCAGAACATCAAGAAACCCCTGGGGGTTACGGATACTCTTTCCAGTTTCGATCTTATGATTACCGTTTCCGGTGGGGGACATGCGGGTCAGTCCGACGCCTGCAAGCACGGCATAGCCAGGGCATTGGTGGCTCATGATGAGACCAATAGACCCGCGCTTCGAACCAATGGGTTTCTCACACGGGATAGCCGCATGGTTGAACGTAAGAAGTATGGGCAGAGGGGTGCAAGAAGGAAATTCCAGTTCTCCAAGCGATAATCTGAAGCTCGTACAGGCAAAACGAACAGGAACCGCCCGGGAGCGCATCAAGCTCCAGCTCTCTGACGGTTCCTGTTTTTTTGTCTCCGAACATGATTTGCGGGCTGAGGATATTTCAACATTGGAGCTCATCCCGGGTTTTACACTCACCAGGGCTGTAATTCAGAGACTCAAAGACGGCTGGCTTCGACGTCAGATTCAAGAAAAAGCGCTTAACCTCTTGGCGCGGGCGCCCCACTCTACCTTTTCCCTGCGGATGAAACTGCTCAAGCGTGGCTACGATTCCCAGAAGATCGAAGAGACCCTCTCCTGGTTGACAGAAAAAGGGTACCTCGATGACAGCCGCTTCGTTGAAAGCTGGCTAAGAAGCCGCATCGATCGCCGAGCCGAGGGACGGACAGTCCTCGTGGCCGGCCTTCTCCGAAAAGGAGTGAAGCGTGAGGTTGCCGAGCAGGTAGTGAACGGCATTGTAACCGCTCGGGTGGAGTACGCGAATGCGGTGAAGGCTTTGGACAAGGTGCGGCGACGAGGAGAGACAGATCGTGACAAGCTCATGAAGATGTTGAGAGCTCGAGGCTTTTCCTATCCTTTGATTCGACAAGTATTACAGGATAATCCGGAGGCGTCGGTTTAGATTCGAGAGATTATTCCCCCAGCGCCTGTACCGTGGGAATCTGCGTCCCAAAGCTTGTTTCTACGACATGTCTCGCCAAGTCGAAAACCCGGCGAACTTGTGCCCTGTCAATGATGCTGGAATCGGCGGTAGCCACGATCCCGTCGAAAGATTTTAGCGGATAATCCGCCGATGGGAAGACGGACACGGAGTAGGGCACCGAGAGGGTACGGGAGAGTCTGCCACGCAGCTCCTCCGCCATGTCTCCTGAGAATGAAATCGGAGAATCGAGAAACAGCTCGACCCGGGATGGCTTCAATGCAGTGATCAGGGACAGAATTTCGCCGATTCCTCTTTCGGTGATCTTTCCGGGTTTGTAACTGCCGTGAACACCGGAGGAGTCTCGCACCAGACCATCATCGGAGATGAATACAGGAAATCCTTTCAGGTAGCTCTCCACGGTTATTAGAACGTTATACCAGTCCACACCGAGCATGTGCCCCTCAACATCCCCGGCTGCCATAAGCTTGGATCTGCGGTTTTCACAGTCGGGATAGGCAAAGATCGCGCGGAACAGACAATTGCGCAAGACGGAGTTGAGACGGTGATGATCGCTGACCAGCTTGAGGGAGGCTTTGTCAGGATACCCGCGGTTTTTCAGGTATCTGTATTCCTCTATGGCGTCTTGAAAACTCATCTGCCGTTGACCTAGCGGTGAAAAGTAATATATGGTAGCAACAACAAGGCGAATAGGGAAGTTGGAATGGAAGAGAATGAGCAGATCTATGTTCTGATCGTCGAGGATGAGGATTCGATCCGATTGACCCTGCGGGATTATCTGAAGAACAAAGGGTACGAAGTAGTCGTTGCCTCTGACGGGGTGGGAGCGATCAAGCAGCTTCTCGACAATCGGGTGGGAGTCATCGTATCCGATTATCGCATGGATATCCTCGGTGGGGACTACTGGATCCGCTTCCTCAGGGAGTACTGTACCGACAAAAAGATCATCATCACCAGCGGTTTCCTCAAGCCGGAGTTTCCCATTCCCTTTCCAGTTCTTTATAAGCCCTTTGACTACTCGGGGTTGGAAAAGATGGTTGCCGCCGCTCTCGCTGAGCTGGAGTAGGGCGAAGGCGGTGCGGGCAGCCGGGGGCGTCGCAGGCGACGCACCGCCAGCCGGGGGCGCCCAGCTGCTGAGCATCCACACAGGCGTGAGCTATCGATGCCGCCCGGACTAGGGTGGGCTATGCCGGAAAAAAAGAACCCAAGCGAAAAAATAACAAACAAAACACTACATGCCCGCGTCGATGGCGTTGTCCAGGGAGTTGGTTTTCGATATTCAACGCTGCATCAGGCCCGCCGTCTCGACCTGTGCGGGTATGTGCGCAACCTCTGGAACGGGGTGGTCGAGATTGTGGCGGAAGGACAGCAGGAGAAGCTGCAGCAATTCGAGCGCTGGCTGCACCGCGGACCACCCGGGGCGATCGTGCGCCGGGTCGATAGCCACTACGCCCCCTTTCTGGGGGTGTATCGTTCTTTTACGATCGAGTTTTAGCCGCGAATGGAATAAAAGGCGTCCTTTCCCGGGTAGGTGGCGATTGAACCGAGATGGTCTTCGATGCGCATGAGCTGGTTGTACTTTGCCAGCCGGTCGGAGCGGGAAAGAGATCCTGTCTTGATCTGGCCCGTTTCCAGGGCCACCGCCAGGTCCGCGATAAAAGCATCTTCGGTCTCCCCGCTCCTGTGGGAAACCACCGCGGTATAGCCGGCTCGTTTTGCCATTTCTACGGCTTCATAGGTCTCGGTAAGCGTGCCGATCTGGTTGACCTTGATGAGGATCGAGTTGGCCACCCCCTGCTCTATGCCCTGCTTCAAACGCTCCGTGTTGGTGACGAACAGGTCGTCTCCAACCAGCTGTATTTTCTTGCCCAGTCGATCGGTCAGAAGCTTCCATCCATGCCAGTCGTCCTCTGCCATGCTGTCTTCCATCGATATAATCGGGTACTTATCCGCCCACTCAGCCCAAAAATCGACCATCTCTTCAGAGGAGAGCTCCCGCTTGTCCGATTTCTTGAATACGTATTTCTTTTTCCCCTTGTCGTAGAACTCGGAGGCCGCAGGATCCAGAGCGATGAGAACATCCTCGTCCAGTTTGTACCCGGCCTTCTCCACCGCTTGGAGAATGATTTCGATCGCTTCTTCGTTGGACTTCAAGTTGGGAGCGAAGCCGCCCTCGTCTCCGACGGCCGTAGAGTATCCTTTGCCCTTGAGCACCGCCTTTAGGTTGTGAAAGATCTCAGCCAGAGTCCTGACCGCCCCTCTGAAGGTAGGGGCACCGACGGGCATGACCATGAACTCCTGAAAATCAACGGAGTTGTCCGCATGGGCCCCGCCGTTGATGATGTTGGCCATAGGAACGGGGAGAACCGAGGCATGGTAGGTCCCCAGATATTTATACAGCGGCAGATCGAGGTATTCCGCCGATGCCCGCGCAGTGGCCAGGGAAACGCCCAGAATCGCGTTGGCGCCCAGCTTCCCCTTGTTTTTCGTGCCGTCTTTGGCAATCATGGTGCGGTCCACGTCAACCTGATTCAAGGCGTCCAATCCCACGATTTCCGAGGCGATCACATTGTTTACATTTTCTACGGCCTTGATCACGCCTTTGCCGAGGTAGCGGGCCTTGTCCCCGTCCCTCAACTCTACGGCTTCGTGCTCTCCGGTGGAGGCACCGGAGGGTACCGCTGCCCGGCCCATGCAGCCGCTCTCTAGCTGTACCTCGACTTCTACCGTTGGATTTCCACGGGAATCGAGGATTTCTCGGGCTTCGACCCATTCAATAATGCTCATTGATCTCTCCTGGTTTTCTCTTGGTATTGGGTACAACTGTAATATGGTAAGAGCTCTACTGCGCTGTCAAGGGAATCCCGGGCTTTTCGCAGGGCCGGGGCGATTCGCACCCGTTTACTCTTCGAGCAGAAAATCGTCCAAGGCGAGCTCAAACTCCAACAATCCCCCGTTTCGGCTGACCGCCCGCTCCACTCTCTGGGCCGGTAGCTCGAAATACAGCGAAAGCATCATATGCTCCGGATATTCTCCGATCTTTTCCAGGCTATCCTCTTCGCCGAAAAGATGATCGAAGGGAATGCGTACCCGGGTCCAAAAACTGCTCACTCCGAAGGTGTAGCCGTAGTACCTCTCACTCGCTTCATGGCTCAGCTCCAACGACCCTTCGGTCAGCAGATCCGAGCGGATGTAGAAACTCAAAGCACCGTAACCTTCCAGACTGCGGGGGAGTACGGTTTTTATAACCAGGGCGACGGTCTGTTCATCCTCGTGAAACTCCCGGATCTTCTCTGTCAGCTCCAGGCGGCCTTTGACGCTGAGATAATCGCCGGACTGGCCCCCTTCGGACTTTGTAAGGAACAGATCCTGTGTTATTACCCCCGGATTGACCTTGATTTCCCCCTGATCGCTTGTCGAATAGTCCGTGTAGATGCTGGAGCCGTACAGTTCGGCGTTGAAGGCCAACCGTTCGATGTCGTCATTAAAGCTTTCCAGTATCCGCGGGTCTTCCTCTCCTTTCTTGCGGAAAAAGCCCACGTTGTCGAGGGACACTGCACACTCTACATCCGTTCCGCTGCGCATTTTGTGGGCGAGGTAATTCTCTTCGAAGTCCCCGTTCACTTCAAGGACCACGGGCAGGTTTGGATCGAGCTTGTCCCCCGGTTGCACTAAGGCGACGCCGGCCACGGCAAAGGCCTCGGGTTTGATGCTGAGGCTAAAGCCCTCGAATCCCCGCGGCTTTTCCGCAGTGTTCACAATCGCGGTGAAGTACAGATCCGAATCCTCCCACGCTTGAGTCAGATCGACCGAATCGAAGCTGCCCTTGAAGGCAAAGTGGGCGTAGGCCGAATCGTCGATCGAGCCCTGTTCGTGAAGCTCGATGGTCCCGAAGGCGTCGAGTATTTGATCGCCCCAGTACTCTTCCCGGTGGGAGAGCTGGATCTCCGGGGCACCTTTGTCAAAGGTTTCGAACAACGTGGTCACCGTGGCCGTACCGTAACCTCGATTACTTCCCTTTCCACGGCGATGACTTCGGATCCGTAACCGACCTTCTGGGCGAAATCCTCTTCCAGCTGGAAATCGAAGATCAAACCGGTGACGACCACCCCGGTCGTCACTTCCACAACCTGAGTGTTGAGTTTGTAGTAGTCCGCCCCGAGCTGCTGACCGATCTGGGTTTGGGTCTCCTTGTCTGCCAGATCGGACATCTGGAATGAAGCTTCAGAAAGGATCCGATCCAACACCTGCCGGCTCACCACCTGAACCCGTCCCTTTCCCTGAGTGGCTAGGGAGGTTGTCAGGCCGTTGATCAGGTAGTCGCTGATTCCGCTGACCTCTCCGCCGACGGTGAAGTAATACACTGCCAAAGTTCTTGCCTGCGCCTAGGGAAGGTCGGCAAAGATCCCCGGAGTGGTTTTTTCGATTACCCCGTCTATACCCTGGATGATCGATTCTCCCCCAGGCTGGCTGATACAGCTGAGCAGTAGAGTGCCATGAGAAAAATACCCGTGAGGGTTTGTATCTTTTTCATGATGTTCGCCCCTTTGATATTGAGGTATATATCATTGGCAGGAGGGATGCAAAGCGAGAGCCGGGACCCTCGTCCTTGACCGGCGAGCAACTGGATCCTACAATACTGTGATCAAGCGGGGATGAGAGGATGCGCTACACCAGAATGATGAACCTGACCTACAAGGACGAACGAGGCGGTTCGACCTATCCCCATATGGGTTGCTTCGGAGTCGGATTGGCATCCCCCTTCGGATCGTGGTGGCAGCCAAGCATTTAGGTGAGGGAAAAGTGGAGATCAAGGAACGCAGGAGCGGCAAGGTCGGTCGGGCCGTTGACGATTTCCTCTCTTCCGGGTAAGCGGCATGGATTTTTCGCTCGATATTGAACTGATCGAACAGATCATCTTCGCCATGGAGGATCAGCAGCACAGCTACTGCATCCATCGCCACAGCGGTGAATTGGTGCCGGAGGACGAGATTGAGGAGGAGGACGAGGGGCGGGAGGGGATGGAAGATCCCTTCGTGCCCATTCCGGAATGGCAGCCCGTTCACGGATTTCTTCTAATGGAAAAGTTCGTAGGTCGGCTGCGGAATCCTCTGCTGCGGGATAAGCTCAAGGATGCCCTGGCATCCGGCCAAGGCGTGTTTCGGAAGTTCAAGGATATCCTGAAAACGAGCCGCGGGGCCGAACATGTATGGTTTGCCTTCAAAGAACGGGAGCTGCGGCAGGTCGTCCGTCAGTGGTACAACGACCAACGGGAGCTGGACGGCCTGGAGCGACTGGAGGAGGAGCCTGAGGAGATCGACAGTCTGAAGGACCTCCTGGGAAGTGATTTCGCGATTCTTCCCGGTCAGAAGCGACACCTGGAGGCAGTGTGCGAATTGGACGAGGCGTCCTTTGCTGCCAGGTTCCCCGACGCAGATGCCCGACATGTTGCCGATTTTTGGAGAGAAACCCGGGCGAGTCTTCCAGATCTATTGGCAAATGACAGCCTTCTTTTGGTCGCCGAAACTGCAGAACACGATTTCGCTGGATTCGTCTGGGCTGTAGAGAGTGCGGACGCCCTTGTCCCGGGTCGCATCCTGCAGGTGCATCAGCTCGCCGTGGTTCATCGCTATCAGGGGATGGGGCTCGGTACCATGCTTCTGAAGCGAATCATAGCAGAGACTCGAGACCGGGGTTACCACCGGATTCGCAGCGATCTCAGCGGCAAGGGCTTGCAGCTGGCCGGCTTCTTCAGGGAACTGGGATTTCAGCCGATCGCCCAGGTGATGGATTTGGATCCTACCCATTGGGAGGAATGAGGATGGAGCGGGCCAGCCACAATTTGACTAGTAGGATACAGAGCTCATTTCAGATGCTCATCTAAGAAATCCCAGACGGGATTATCTTGAGCAAAGTCGCAAAGCTCCATGGGTTTATGCCGGCCGCCTGGCTTCACGATCAATGTGTGAGAGGCTCCGATGGCATTCATCCGTTTGTCAAGAAATTCAGCCTGGGGTAACCGGTCGTCATTTTCGCCACAATAGGTGAGAACGGGTGGATCGTCCTGGGTTATATATGTCTTTGCGCTAGCGACCTTGTATCGTTCGAGAACTTGTTCTGGAGTGCCTCCAAGTAAGTCGATATAATAAAAATTGGCACTGGTAGAACAGTTATAGTGCATCACCATATCCGTTTCCCCAGCCAGATTGACTACTGCCTGTACTCGACTCGAGATACTCATGTCACCGCATTGACCTTCAAGTCCGTCGGAGGGATCGGTTAGACCGACCATCAAGGCCATGTTCCCACCGGAATCATACCCGACGACTCCGATACGTTTC
>CAZBXU010000151.1:0-8880 GCA_964495755.1 uncultured Spirochaetaceae bacterium
CCTCCCCCCGACGGCTGTCGAACCAGAACAGCAGGATCTTGTCGCGCAGGCGCACTATTCTGGGAAAGTGGGCGGCACCCTCACCGGCTGTGACCGCCTCGGCTTCACCCACCACCGTACCGTCGGTGCTGATGCTTGCGAAAAATACTTGCGGGACCCCCGCACCCCGCTGGCGCTCCCAGGCGACGGCCAGGTTCCCGTTCACCGTTCTGATGAAGGGCCGCTGATTCGAGTAGGCGTCCTGGTCGAACTCCTCGCCGCTGATGTTCTCCGACAGCGGGAGCCGGCTCGGAGCGCCCCACGTGTAGGCCCCATCACTGCTCGATACCAGATACAGCTGATAGTTCCTCTCCGCCCCCGTGGCGCTGGGCCAGGCTTGAAATACCACATATTCCCGCCCGTTCAGCGAGGCGTGGGCCGGCAGGAAATTGATCGGCAGCTGGTCCCCCGCCACCAGCGGTTCGAAGGGGCTCCAGCTTCTTCCGTTCTCACTTACGCCGTAGTAGATGAACAGGGAATTGCCCCTCTCCCGGGTGACAAACAGAAGGATATTGCCGCCGTCGGTCAAAGAGATGTTGGGTGCCAGGCTGGCCGCACCCGCCTCGATCGTGGAGAGCAGGATGAAGGTCTTCCCCTCGTCGGAGGAACGGTACAGTGCGGTCTCGTTGTCTCCGGCGGCCACGGCCAGATAGATCGTACCGCTGCGATCGATGGCGATCGAGTACAGCTGAACCTCCCGATCCTCATACGCTATGGGTCCGAGGAAGCGGTTGTTCCGTCTCCAGGTACGTATGTCCCGAGAGGTTTGAATCGACAGAAAGACCTGCCCTCCCCCGTCGGGATTGGGCTCTATCACCTGCCAGGCAACAGCAACCAGACCGCCTCCGGATACGGCGGTGGGAAACCGAGCTCCTTCCGGTACCAATACTCGGGGGGTTTCCCAGAAGAAACTCTGAGCGCCCACTGGAGCACACAACATAACGAGGAAAAGGAGAAAGAGCAGGAAAACCGCCTGTACTGTCCGTGTGCAGATATACACCTCACTTACCCCGTCTTTGCCCGGACCCGCTTCTCGAGATCCAGGACCTCCTGGTTCCTTTGATTGCTCGGTTTCCTGAGGAGTTGTTCGATGATGGCAAGGGCCTCGAAGTACCGGCCGGCCAGGTACTTGGCCTCGGCCTCCCGCAGCAGGCGCTGATCGTCACTGGAGAGCACATCTTCCCGCTTTCCCCCCGTAGCGATCAGAATTTGGTCTTTTAAAGCCACGGCGTCCCGGTTATCCGGATTCAGACGGAGTGCCTCGTTCAACTGATCCAGGGCGACCGTATACAGGTCCCGCAGATTCCTGTCCCGAATGGACTTCGCCTGGAGGTACAAGTCGCGGGATTCGGCGATTTTAGCCGGATCCGGCGGGGGAATGCGGAACCCGAGGGTGATTTCGATATTGCGGATCGCCGTCTGCAGTCCCGGATACTGAGGTTGAAGCTGCTCGATGTCCTTAAAAACGGCATAGGCTTCCTGAGGGCTGTCGTTTCTTCGAGCAAGTGCATCGTTGTACAACTCGGTGATCCTGCGCCGGAAGGCGTCGGGATCGCTGATCTGCAGGATCCGTAAGGTGAGCACTCGGGCTCGGGCGTTGTACGGGAAGGGCACGAGGATCTTGGCGATTCGCTCCTCCGCCCTCCGCAGCAGACGCAGGGCAACTCCTGTTTCCCCCTGTTCAACAGCTTGTCTGCCGGCCTGAAAATCACCGTAGGCCAGATTGTACAGCTGGTTCATCTCCTTGTACAGAGGATCGGTCACGGCAATCTCCCGACCCGTTGTGGCATCTACGGCGCTTCTCACCAGGGCGAGCCAGAAGCTGACCTCCGGGTTTTTCGCCGGATTGGTGTCCGCCCATCGCGCCTGGGCTTTGAGCAGGGTCTGCTCTGCACCGGTAAAATCACCCTGGGTGTACAACCTGCGCCCCGCATCGATCAGCTCGCGGATCTCTCTGATGACGCGGTCGTTTTCCCGGTTAATAATCGCCCGCGACAATGCCACCAGATCTTCATCCCGGATTTGCCGTACCTCCGGATCTTCCTGAAAGGACAAGGAGTTGTCGAAGGCCTCCCGGGCGGTCTGGATGTTAAGTCGGGCTTCGGCGTAGCGCTCGTTGTTTACGTTGGTCTGGGCCTGCTGGTAACGCAGCATGCCTTCCCGCCTGTACCGCTCCGCCTGCAGGGCAGCCTGCCGGGCGTCCTCGAATCGCCTCGCCAGCTCCTCCTGCAGCTGTGCTGTCCTTTCTACCAAGCTCTCGAGGGAACGAACGTGGATCTTAAGCTCTTCGCTGCGGTCGAGATATTCTCTGTTCTTCAGGGTGTCTTCCAGCATGCCTCCCGCACCTTCGGCAAGTTCCTCCAGGTCAGTGACGAGGGGTTGGAAGATGGCCACGGCTCGGGAGGGGAATTGCTCTACTCGGACCGGTATCTCGACGATCTGTCCATCTTCATCCCGAATCGGTTCGAGGGCCGCCTCCACACCCTCCTGCAGCCGCACTCCCTCCTCGAAGCTGTCCTTGTAGCGCTGAAAACGCTCCTCGAACTCCACCCCCTGCACCCTGGCCACCCGATCCAGCAGGCGTATATCGAGGGCTTCGATCGCAGCCAAGGTGCCGTTGATGTCCGCTATCACCTCCCGGGCCTGAGCCGCATGATTGTTCAACGAATATCCCACCCCGGCGCCATTGGTATAGAAGGCCAGCTGCTGTTGCCAGGCCGAGTCCAAAGAAGTGGTTTGTTGAATCAGATCGACCAGCTCTTTGCGATCCTCGAAGATCTGCGCCGTGGTGGTGACCTCCTTCTCCTCCAAAACCGAAGTCCTTTGGCTGGTCTCGATGAGGGATCGATTGTCGCCGCGGGCCGCGTGGTATTCCTGGGGGCGCACAAACGCGGGCAGAGCCGCGTCAACGGCTGTCTGACCCGATTCGCCGGGGGGGTAACTGCGGGTCGGAGCGACCCGCAGCGGCCATAGAGCCTGAAGATCGAGTAGAGCGGTGAACAGGGCCCCCGCCTCGGCCACGCTCTCCAAGGCTTGATCCATGGACTGGGTTCGAAACTCCTCGACCACCGCTGCATAGGCGGTTTCACCCCGCTGCAGCAACCCCGACTCGAGGCTCGCGGAATCCTGCCGCCAGATCGCATCCATGGCGTTGGCAATCCCCTCGGTAGCGCTGTCACTGGGGCCGAATACCAGCTGGCCGGCAAAAAAGATAAACAAATCGTACTGGTCGTCGGCGGAGTTGTCCCGGATCTGAGTGTTTAGAACCTGGAAGGTCAGGCCGGAGCGATCCACCGTGCCTTTCCCCACCATCATCGACTCTAAATCGGCGGCAACCGCGGCCGCGGCCTGGTTTAAGGCTTCCCCCTCTGCACTGATCAGGGTGTCCTCCTGATCCAGGTTCGAGGACAGAGCCAGGAAATCATCGATCGATTGTCTCATGTTTCCCAGGGCCGTATTCACGGAGTTCGCCAGGATGTTGCCGTACCCCGCTTTGTCGAATCGATCCTTGTTGATCTCGAATCCTTCGAGATAGGTCGTAATGGCCTGGCGGTACCGACCCGCATCGATCTGGGCTTTGGCCCTGGCCATGATGTCGCGGAACCGATTCACAAAGTAGAGCTGTTCGACCCCGGCGGCCCGCAGCATATCGAGCAACTCCGCCTCCGCCTCGTTCGGGTATGGGTTCAGATCCTCCAACTTATCGATCAGGGTCACGATATTTTCCAGATCGTTTTCCCCGATCGCCGTATTCAGTTCGGCAAAACCGGCGTCTATCTCGCCCCGGAACGTACGGATCCTATTCATCAGCTTTTCCGCCGCGTCGAAGCGGTCCGGGTCCTCTTTGACGACCTGGGACAACAGCAGGATGGCCTGATTGTAGCGTTTCTCTTCGATAAGCTGCTCCACCTCCGCCAGGCGTTCCCGCGACTGCCTTTCCGCCCGGCCGCGAGCCTGGACGCTGACCGCCGCAACCAGACAGAGGATAAGAGCCAGGAGAATAATTTTTCCCTTTACCGAAGGAGAATACAACGCTGTTTTTGCCCCCAAAACCGTTTTGAGGATTATTTTCGTCTGCTCTACTATAGTCTATATCATTATCGACGGAAAATATCCGTCTACGTACAGCGAAATGTTGAAACGACCGATAGTTTAGCTAGTGGATGGAGTTTTCCCAAACCCTGGAAAGTTGCACACTTTGGATGTATATTCTCTATAGATGAAGAGGATTTTGCTGCTCGTTACAGTTCTCTGTCTCTTGAGCCTTCCGGTGTTCGCGGATTTTTCCGACTTCTACTACAATCTCAACGAATCGTTGTCTCGATTTGCAGATCCCAACACGGGATTGACGGCTTTTCCCACCTTGCTGATCCCCCTGGGCGGAAAGCTCGAAGGCATGGGTACGGCCTACACCGCCGTGGCCTTGGATTCGGGGTACCTGGAGGCCAATCCTTCGGCCAGCTCTTCCATGGAGATCACCGAGCTTTCCTTCTATCACCACAGTTGGATCGCAGATTCCAATCTCGAAGGGGTAGTGTATACGATCCGCTACGATGATCTGGGGATCGGTGTCGGGGGCAAGTTCCTCTACGTGCCCTTCACCGAATACAATGAGTGGGGAGAGAGGGAGAACCGCGGTTACATCTCTGAAACCGTAGCCACTCTCAATGTGTCCTACAACTTCTTTTCGGATTTCAACTTTTACGGTTTGGGAATCGGGGCCAACCTCAAGACGGCCTACCGAAACATTCCCAACGCGTTTTACCCGGATCAGTCCGTACTGACAGCGATGTTGGATGTAGGAGTTTTGACCCGTTTCAATTTTCTGAAATTCTTCATTTCCCGGAGCAAGAATTTTTCCGTTGGTGGAGTGGTGAAGAATGTCGGGATCCCGGCGCTTGGAGATCCTCTTCCCACCATGGCTACCCTGGGGATTGCCTACTGCCCGGCTCGTCCGATCACCTGGGCTCTCGATTTCAACCTGCCCTTCAGCTTTTTCCCGCAGGATGCACCTGCTGAGAATTGGTATTTGGCTACGGGTTTCAACTTTACGGTGACCAACTTCCTCTCCATACAGACCGGATTTCAGTGGAAGGGAGAGAACCCGAAAGTCAGCCTCGGCGGCAGCGTAGATCTGGAAAAAGTCAGCTTTGTGCTGAACTACAACCTCGATCTGAGCGGGCGGGTCGATCCCCTCGATAAGTTCAGCGTACAAGCCAAGCTCAATTTAGGTGATCGGGGCCGTCTTGCCGCCCAGAACCGTATCGATGACCTGTATCTGAGCGGTCTTCAGGCCTACGCCGAGGGGGACCTGGAAGAGGCGATCGATTTCTGGAAAGAGGTTCTGGAGATCGACCCAAGCTACACCCCTGCCCGGGCCAACATCGACACGGCACAAAAAGCCCTCGAGCTGCAGTCCGAGATGGAGGAGCGCTTGAGAATCGGCGATTGACTTTCTCGGACCGATTCTGCTACGTTTTATCACCTTGGAAAATACTGAAAAACTCAAAAAACCAAAACCTACGATTCCCGTGCAAACCCTGCGAAGAATTCCCTACTATCACCAGATCCTTTCCGATCTGGAGGAGAAAGGCGAGCAATATGTCAGCTCCAAATATCTGGCCCATTTCTTCCACGTAGACGACACCCAGGTGCGAAAAGACGTGTCCGTGATCGGGTACAAGGGCAAGCCCAAATCAGGATACTCGGTCTCCGGGCTCAAAGGGGCGATCGGGGATTTCCTCGGGATAAACACGGAGAACACGGCGATCCTCATCGGGGTGGGAAGGCTCGGATCCGCCCTGATCGAATATCCGGGCTTGAACGAGTACGGACTAAAGCTGGTCGCCGTATTTGACAACGATCCGACCAAGCAGGAGAAAATCATCGGCGGTTTTACAGTTCTACCGATGGGAAGCCTGCAGAGAGTCGTTCAAAGCTTCTCCGTAGGGATCGCGATCATCACCGTACCCAAGGATGCAGCCCAAAGTGTCTGTGATCTGGTGGTGGGGCAGAATATCAAGGCGATCTGGAACTTCGCCCCTACCCAGCTCAGCACTTCTGCGGACGTGACCATACGCAACGAAAACATGGCCGTGGGCCTGGCTTTGCTTTCCCACTACCTGAAAAAGAGGAAGGCGGAGAGCGTTATTCCGGTTATTTTTGATTTGCTACTGTTTTCTTGAAACTCTTGTAAACCGCGTACAGGGGGAAATCGTACTTTTTCGATTCTACCAGCCGGGCGAAGTTCTTTTTCAGTTCCACAGGACTTCTGCTCATGACGCGCTTGAGCATGCGCTCTTCCCGCTGAAGCTTCTTAAAATCGAACCTGCTCTCCAACGCTCGGATGAACTGAGCCGCCTCCTCGCGGACATCCTCGCCCAACTCCTGCCTGGCCGGCTCCACGATCTGTTTGACCACATCCTCGATGCTGCCGGTCTCGTTTCTGTGGAGGGCTGCCTCCACCTGCTTCACGAAATCACTTTCCCGAAAGGTGATCCTGTCTACAATCACCCGCAGGTCGAGACGTTTTTTTGTGGCTGCCTTTGAGCTTATGTCCCGGCGACTTTGAATAAAGAACACGGCCACGCCTGCAGCCAGGCCGAAGGCAAGCTCGTCGATCACCGGCAGGGGGTCCCTTACCACGAAGGACATGAAAAAATAGACAACCACAAATGCCAGGGCGGAGATCAGGAACTTGGGAATGAAGCGCACGTCGCTTAGCCAGTTCTTCACTCCGACTTCGATCTGCCTGTACAGCTCGTTGCGAAACATGGTCAGGGCTTCCACCCTGGGCTCCATACCGTAGCGTCCCTCCACCTCACTTCTCTCCAACACGCCAACGATCTTCCCGGGATTTCCGAAGGGATTCAGAAACAGGGAGTTGCCGTCTCTACGGAAAATATGAAAAATATATACTCGATCCTTCTCCGCCATCTATAGAAAAATACTTTCCTCACCCCGTCTGTGTCAAGTCAGAATAGCCGGGAGATCCGTTTTACCTTCACGGAGACGGCCCCCAACTCCTCCTCCGCCACCCCGGCCAGCAGAAACAGTCCTCCGCCGTCGATCCGGCGGCAAACCGAACGGAACAGAGAAGGAAACAGGATGGTTTCGAACAGAGAATACTCATCCTCGAAGCTGACGAACACCATTGGCTCGCCGGTGCGGGTGAGCACTTCCTTGCCGCCGGCCACCAGTCCTGCCAGGCTCACCTGCCGGCCGATGCATCGAGGCAACTCCACGGAGCGAATCAGGTGCGGGAACCCCAGCCGTTTGCTCAAGAGCCCGGCCCGGGAGCGAAAGATGGAAACCGGATGCCTGGAGACCACTAACCCAAGGGTTCGAATCTCGTCGAGCAGCTTCACTTCCTCGGGGTAGTCGGGGACTGGCGGAATCTCCTCGGCGAACAATCCCCCGGTTCTGTCGTTTCGGAGATAACGCCACAACAGCTGAGGCCGAAACATCCCTTCGGAGATCCGGTCCAGGGCACCGGAACGCACGAGCACGCGGATTTCCAGAAGACCCGGGCGCAGCCGCCTGAGAAAATCCGCGTACCCCGTGAACAAACCTCCCCTTCCCCGTTCGTCTAGCAGCTTCTGAACGAAGGTTCGGCTAATGCCCCTCAGCTGGCCCAAACCGATCCTCAAGGCGTCACCCTCCGCGGTGTAGGCCATCTCGGCCCTGTTGACATCGGGAAGCATGACGGCCACTCCCGATCTGCGGCACTCGTTGAGGTAGGTCTGGCGGGAGTAGTAGCCGCCTCCATTGTTGATCACAGACACGAAGAACTGGAGGGGAAAATGACGCTTCAGATAGGCCAGCTTGAAGGAAACGAGGGCGTAGGAGGCGCTGTGGGCCTTGCAGAAGGAATAACCCCTGAAGGAACAGAGCATGTCCCACAATCGAGCCAGGGCGGCCGCGGGGGTTGCACTCCGGGCGCCTTTGGAGAAAAAAAGCTTCCGGTACCTTTCCAGGTCTGCTGAGCCGTTTCTTCCCGATAGGGTCTTGCGCAGCCGATCCGCCTGGCCGGGGCTGAAACCCGCCGCAGCCATGGCCACGCGGGACACATCCTCCTGGTAGATCATCAGCCCATAGGTTTGATCGAGGGCCGGACTCAAGGGCCGGTAGGGTGCTCCGTGCAAGCGCAGGAGAAACTCCCGGATGCAGCGGTTAGCTGCCGGACGGATGATCGAGGTGGCCATTACCAGGTGCTCGTAGTCTCCCCTACCCATCTTGCGCAGTAGCTGACGGGTCGCCGGGGACTCCACGTAGAAGATCCCAACGGTTTCCCCCCGGGCGATCATCCGCCGGGTCTCCCGGTTTTCCACCCCATCGAGACCGTCCCAGGTGAGCTTGGACCCCGGCGGGGCGGATGCACCGGAGATCTGACGGTTCACCAGCTCGATCGTGTCACGGAGCACTCCGAGAGAGCGGTTGCCGAGCAGGTCGATCTTGACCAGCCGGGCCCCTTGGGCGCTGTCTCTGTCCCAGGCGATCACGGGGTAGCCCAAAGGCGAGCTTTGCACATGGGTGTACTCCGTGATGGCCCCGGGGGTGATCACCACGCCTCCGCAGTGCGTTCCCAGGTGTCGAGGCAGGCCTTGAATTGCCCGGGCGGCGGAGAGCAGATATCCGGGAATCCGCCGGGTCTCGGCGTACTTGTAGTACTTCACCATTGCTTCGATTTCCCGCTCCGGCAGTCCGTACGCCTTGGCGGATTCCCGCACCGCCGAGCGGGGGCCAAAGGTCACATGATCCGCCACCATGCCGACGCACCCGGGATAGTGGGCAAATACATAGCGAAGCACCTTGTCCCGCTCGTCCCAGGGAAAGTCCACG
>CAZBXU010000152.1:0-8835 GCA_964495755.1 uncultured Spirochaetaceae bacterium
CGATCGATCCCCGCCTTTTCCAGGGCGGCCTCCCAGCGTATTTGCCACCAGGTATTTCCTATCCGTCGGCCGTCGGCATAGCAGAACACCAGATCCACAGGACTGACCACGTTTTTTCCGGCATATAGTTCCTGCAGCCGGGTGATCACCCGATCAGGCCAGAGCAGGATCGGCGTGATCCGTTCCTCCCCGCTTTTCGGGATTCCGACCTGGTCCAGGTCCTTCCAGGCGGTCCGTACATGCATCAGGCGGCTGTCAAAATCGATGTCCATCCATCGCAGCGCCAAGACCTCCCCCTTACGCATTCCCGTAGCCGCGGCGACAAGAAATGCCGTGTAATCTGTTAGATCTTTCCAGGGTTTGAGCGTGTCGGCAGGAAATAGCCTCAAGAGCTCCTCCAGAGTCAGGATCCCGGATTTGAGGACCCGGTACTTGGTATTCCCGATTCCCTGAGCCGGATTGCTCCGCAGATCTTCGCGGTATACGGCCTCCCCGAAGATGGTTTTCAATACTCCCAGAGTCTTGTTCACCGTGCGGAACTTTCCTGAAAGTTTATCAAGCAGACGTGCCCGGAAGGTTACGACGTCGCCCCGAGTAATCTCAGCAAGCGGCTTGTAGGCCAGGGGATCGGTGAGCACGTAGCGTTCCAGGATCCTCCGCTGCTCCCGCAGATGCCGATTCCCGGTTTCCTTCCCTTCCCCCGCAAGGTGCTGGGTCCGGGGACAAGTGTCACGGATGAAAAAAGGCAAGGCATACAAGCGCAGAGAATCGAGGGATCCTCCCCCCCGGGCCAGGGCTTCCTGCACGACCTCGAGGGCCAGGTCCTGACGGCGCGTGCCGGTGGATTTGTACCCCTTCCAGCCCTTCAATTTGTAGAACCAGTAGCCGGTATCCTTGCGTTTGCGAAGTGAAAAGGTCTTGGCATATCTTCCCATACCCTGAATTTAATGCCGATAAAGTGCCGATTGTCAAACAAAAAAACCGGTAAAAATTATCGGTTTGTAACTCCATATTATTAAGAGAATTAAGAGTTCGGCTTTCCGAGCAGTCTCTCTAACAACAGAACATGGTTCTGTTCCTGCTCTTTGAGGAATCGAAACGCCCTCCGGACGAAGGGAATCTTGCTCTTCCTGTACAGGCCGGTGAACATATCGCGGATCTCTTTTTCCCTGTCGAGAATGATCTCAAGGCGCTGGAGGACCGGGCCGTAGCGGTTCTTGGAGAGCGGTTCGAGGGCTTGGGGATCGTGGATGTGAAGATTCTCCCCTTCGAGAATTCTCTCCATCTCCTCGTCGCCTATGCGGTTGGCGATCATATCCCGGATCAAATTCTGGTGGCCGACTTCCTCGTCCACGATATGCACGATGCTTGGCGGCACCTCCAGCTCGGCGAGCTCCTCTTTCAGGGAGGCGTAGAGATTGTAGATCTCCTCCTCCAGAGTCAGGGCGCTGCCGAGGATCGACTTCAGGCCCAGTGTCCTGAAGAAATGGAGTACACCCATCGTTGTTTTCTTTCCATCCTCAAATCTTGAAGGCTTCGTAGAGGCTCAGGGCTCCGAAACCGATGAACACGGCCCCGGCTACAAACTTAATGACCTTCTCCGGTATGAAACGGCCGATCGCTGCTCCCAAGGCTGCGGCGATCAAAGTTGTCAGAATCAGAGCGCCGGCTGCCCCGATAAACACCGACAGGAAGGCCTTACGGTTGGCAGCCAGGGCGAAGATCGAAACTTGAGTCTTGTCTCCCAGCTCAGCCAGAAAGATCATAAGGAAGGTGGATGCCAGGATTCTCAGATTCAGCAGCATAAGCTCTCCTATCCCAGGGCAACGTCCAGGGTCATCATCACGGCAAAGCCCAGCATGGCCCCGATGGTGGCGACGTCGCTGTGCTTCTCCTTCTGGGATTCCGGAACCAGCTCCTCGACCACCACGTAGATCATGGCCCCGGCGGCAAAGGCAAGGGCGTAGGGGAGCAGGGGTTTTATAACGATGACCGCCAGCGCTCCCAACACACCGGCGATCGGTTCCACCACTCCAGACAGCTGTCCGTAGAAGAAGGATTTGCTCCTGGAAAAACCCTCCCGGCGCAGTGGCACCGAAACAGCAGTTCCTTCCGGGAAATTCTGGATCCCGATGCCCAGGGCCAGGGCAACCGCTCCGGCCAGAGTCGCCGAGGGAAGTCCTGTAGCCAGGGCGCCGAAGGCCACGCCCACGGCCAGCCCTTCGGGAAAGTTGTGGAGGGTGATGGCCAGAACCAGCAGAATGCTGCTCTGCCAGGTGGTGGAGATCCCTTCGGCCTCGCTTTTCGGAAAACCGGGGTGCAAGTGCGGCAGGATCTTGTCTACCGCGAAGAGGAAGACGCCGCCAAGGAGGAATCCCACGGTGGCCGGGATAAAGGCGGGTAAAGAAGAGTCGTTCTCCGCCATTTCGATGGCCGGGGCGAGCAGGGACCAGAAGCTGGCCGCCACCATGACCCCCGCGGCAAACCCGAGCATCCCGTCCAACACTTTGCGATTTATTGTTTTAAAGAAGAAAACCAGAGCAGCACCTGCGGCCGTCACGAACCAGGTAAAACAGGTAGCTACCAGAGCCTGAATGACCGGATCCAGAGATTTGAACCACTCGACAATCATGACTTGTCTCCTTTTCCCGACTCTTCGGCAAAGCGGGAGTCGTCCTTCGTGGCATGCATTCGCTCTACCTTTTTTTCCAACCAGCCTTTACGGGTGCCCTGCCGGAGGTCCGCATCCGAGATATACGGTTTGATATCGAGCAGGGGTGTTCCGTCAAGAATGTCGACTTCCTCGATCGTAAGGATATTCTCCTTTCGAGACAACAGGTGCACCACGGACAGTCCGATCGAGTTGGGACGGGAGGGTGCCCGGGTGGCGAACAACCCATGGGGGATTGAGTCCATGTAGGGAAGCACGGTCAGGCTGTACGGTTTGGCCAGGTGAAAGTAGTACAGCAGGATGAGATGGGAAAATCCTTCCAGGTCCTGCAGTCCTTCGGTGTACTCAGGATATACCTCCACCGTGGCCTGGATGTCTGCCCCCGCCGCCGATTGAATGGGCGTACCCTTCGGGCTGGTGAAGGGGGAGTGGATGATGCCGATCGGGCGTATTTTGAGTTCTTTCATGATTACCTTCGTTGCTACAGGGGTTGCAGCTCCGAAGCTTCTTTTTCGACCCGGTCCATCTCTGCCGCCGAAGCAACCACTTCGAAGTGAATTCGGATCGTATACTTTGCTTGGCCGGCCAGCATCGGCAGCTCGTTCCTTTCCCGCAGGACTCCTCTGCCAAGGGGCGTGACGGTTCCGGGTTCCAGGCCCATCACGTAGGAACCCTTGCGGGGCATCTTCCACTCCGTGAGTTGGGGAAGCTCCTTGGTATTGAAACGCAGAACGATCCCGAGGGGAGTTCCGTTCCCGATATCCCGGTTGAGCAGGGCGATGAAGGTGTCCCCCTTGCTGTCAGCGGACAGCTGGTGAAAGAACACCTTCTCCTGATAGCCCTGAATCGGTTCCGGGAAGATCAAGGCTTCCTCGATTCCCTTGCCTTTTCGGGCTTCCTCGTCCCGGGCAATGATTTCTTTGATCGGACCTACCACGCGGGCCTTCGGTCCCAACAGGGGAAAACCGAAGTTGATATGGTAGAGCATCATCAGGGGCTGTTCCTCGAAGCCTCGGTTTTCTATTTTGTCCTGCAGGGTGAAGCTTCCGGCGCCCAGCTTTGTTTGGATCGATCGGGTGAGGATCAGGTTTTCCCCCATTGCCTCGGCTTCCCGCATCCGTCCTTTCACAGTCATTCGGTACTCATCGCCGTCCCACTCTTGATCGACCGAGACGTCCTCCGCGGCTGCGTTGGAAATTCGGCCGTGAAGGCCGAAAGGTTTGCCCTGATCCGTGCTGGGAGCACCGGCGTTGGTTATGCCGCAGGTGGTCAGGAGTCCACCGTAGAAGCCGCGCTCCCAGGCCAGTCCCGGTTCATCGTAGTAGGCGGGAGAGGTGATCCCCGTTGGCGAGAGAAAGCCCAGGGCTTTGCCCTCGAAGTAGGCGCCGGCGATATCCATACCCCGGCCGGGGAGAACGGTGAACTGCAAGCCCCCGCCGGTGTTCACCTGCAGGATCTGCACGCCCGCCGCCTTTCCCTCCCCCAGGGTGCTGCGGGAAACTCCGGCAATCTGCCGCGGATCTCCGATCATCGAGATCAGCTCTTGTTTTTTCCAGCTTCGCCCGAGATATTCAGCCATAAATTTCCTCCACTTTTTTCCTCGATTATAACGGATTCCGATTCAATCCTCCAGCCAGAGCGAAGATGCTCTCCTGAATCCTCGCCTGCCCGCCAGCAGGGAGTAGCTGAGGATCGAGAAGATCACATAGGCACCGATGATTATAAAGGTCAACCACAGATACCAACTATTGCCGGTGGTGTACCAGTATCCCGGGAGGTTGAGCATCAGGATCAGGGGTATGACCAGAACGAAGGTGATGCCGGAGGCGTACATGTAATCCGTCGCCACCGGCGTCTTGAAGTCCGGATCCACGACCCGCAGCAGGGCAAGACCCGTAGATAGGGTTCCCGTCAGGCACCCGTAAAACATGATGGCTCTTATGAAGCGGTTGTCCGTGAACAGCCGGGACACGGTCCAGAAGACCGTGATGGTGGTAACGATTCCCCCGGCCACGGCGATCAGTAAGATAGGAATCCAGAAGCGTGTCAGCAGGACGATGGTGATGGCGGCGATGGCTGCAGCGACCATGATGTCGATACAGCCTCCGGCCAGACGGGTCAGAGTGCCGTTGTCGACGGCATGATCCACATTGAAAGCTCGAAAGATCCGTTTCACAATCATCGCGATCACCGCGGCAAAGATAAAGGCGATACCCCAGAGGTTGTTGGCCAACTGGGTCCCCATGCTGCCGGCGAAGGAGAGAGCAAAGGTCAGCAAATGCAGGAACAGATAGGCCAGTAGATACACCCCCAGAACAACGGCCAGGTTGAAGGAGAGGGTGTCGATGGCCTCCGTTTCAGTGGTAAGATGGCTTCCCACGGGTTTGGATTCCCGGGAAGGCAGGATCCCGGTGCGCACGCGGCGCTGTTCGATCGCTTTGGCCAGATCCGGATTCATCCACCCTCTTTTGCGGCCCAAGTTGATCAGGGCAATGCCGATAAAACAGGCCAAGATGTAACCTACGGCGGCAAATACCAAGCCCAGATTGCCCCCGCCTTCGAAGCCGCTCGCCTCCCAACCCTTGCCGATGGCGAAGGCTTGTCCCGGTCCCAAGGCGAAGCCGAGGGGCATGAGGAGACCGAAGCTGGGAAAGAGCTTCGGTAGAAAGGTGTAGATGAAGACCAGGGTCAGCCCAAAACCGACAATCACCTGCAGGGTATACTGGATGATGATCGTGACGGAGGAGGAGAAAATCCTTCTCCCCGCACCTTTCATTCCCATGCCCCGCAGGCTCATGGCCACGAAGGAGAGATTCAACAGGTGGAAAACGAGGTTTTCCAACCCCTCATTGTTCATCCCCAGTCTGGGGGCGAGGAAGTTGTAGAAGGGAAGAAGGATAAATCCCGCCAAGAGGGCGTTGGGAATCAGGAATTTCTGAAAAAACCTGACTTTCGATCGAATAAATGTCGCGATCAACAGGGCAATGCAGATCACACCGAGGTCGAGGAAGATAGACCAAGAAAAGTTCATCCGTGCACCTCCTGATTCCTGACACTATACCAGGGGGCCGGGCGGCTGTCGAGAAAAGGAATTGCCGTTACGCCTCGTCGACGGGAGCCTGGTATATGTTGCCGTCCTTTCCGATAAAATCTCCCTCGAAGATGTCTTCGTTGGCCTGTTTCTCGGTAACAAACTCGTAGGTCTTGTATCCCCCGGACAGATTGTAGACCTCGGGGAAACCGTTTTGGCTCAAGATCCGGCAGGCCAGGTAAGCCCTCAGGCCGACGGCGCAGTACACGATGATCCGCTTCTCCCGGGGAAGCTCTCCCAGGCGCTCCCGCAGCGAGTTCAGGGGAATGTTGATTGACCCCTCGATTCTGCCGACCTTGTATTCTTCCGGCTCCCGAACGTCGAGAACAAAACAACTGGCCAGCTCTTCTTCGGTCAGATCGTGCCAATGAACGATCTTAACCAGCCCGGCCAGAATATTCTCCGCCACGAAACCGGCGATGTTGACCGGATCTTTGGCAGAGGAGAAGGGTGGAGCGTAGGCGTGTTCGATCTCCTGAAGATCGTAGATCGTTCCGCCCTGCTTGAGAGTCGTAGCGATCATATCCACCCCTTTGTCCACTCCTTCGTAGCCCACGACCTGGGCTCCAAAGAGCCTGCCGTCTTTAGGGCTGAAGACGATTTTCAGACTGATGGGCTGAGCATCGGGATAGTAGCCGGCGTGGGAGGCGGAATGAGTGATCGAGGAGATGAAGGGAATCCCTTCGGCGCGTAAGGCTTTTCCCGACATGCCCGTAGAGGCTACGGTCAAGTCGAATACCTTGGCAATGGCCGTGGCGATCGATCCCCGGTAGCGTCGCTTGTTTCCAAGGACTATGTTGTCCGCCAGGATCCGGCCTTGCTTGTTGGCCGGGCCGGCCAGGTAGGTGATCATGGGCCTGCCCACGATCGGATTGGGGAACTCGATGGCGTCCCCAAGGGCGTAGACATCGGGATCCGAAGTCTGCAGATATTCGTTGACCGAGATCCCGCCCCGCTCCCCGGTCTTTAATCCGGCCTCCAGGGCCAGGGCGCTCTCCGGCCGCACCCCGATTCCCAGCACGGCCAGATCGACCCGCAGCTCCTTGCCGCTGGACAGCCGGGCGACCAGACGGCCGAGCTTCGATTCGAAGGCGGAGACGGCCTCGTTCAGGTAGAACTCGACCTTCTTGAATTTCAGGTGCTGGTGCACCTCCGCGGCCATTTCGTAGTCCAGGGGGGTCATGACTTGCTCGGCCATCTCCACGATCGTGACAAAGATGCCGCGGTGATGAAGGTTTTCCGCCATCTCCAATCCGATGAAGCCGGCTCCGACAATAAGAGCCCGCCGTACGTTGTTGCCTTCGATATACTCCTTGATCCTGTCCGTGTCCGGGACGTTGCGCACCGTGAAGATACCCTCCAAATCGATTCCCGGGATCGGCGGTTTGACGGGCTCGGCGCCGGGGGAGAGGACCAGCTTGTCGTAGCTTTCCTGGTAGGTTTTCCCGGACTTCAAGTTTGTCACAGCCACTCGTTTTTCTTTGATATCGAGACGGGTCACCTCCGAGCGGATCCGAACGTCGATCTTGAAGCGGGCGGAAAAGCCCTCCGGAGTCTGGACGAACAACTGTTCCCGATCGGTGATCACTCCCCCGATGTAGTAGGGTAGACCGCAGTTTGCGTAGGAGATGTACTCGCCCCGCTCGAAGAGCACGATCTGTGCCTGTTCGTCCATCCTGCGCAGCCGCGCCGCGGTGGTCGCTCCACCGGCCACCCCGCCGACGATTACGATTTTGGCCATTGGGTACCTCCGTGGTGTCTCGTTGTTGTGTGATGTTATGGGTGTAGTATCCTCATTTTGATCCTCGAGGTCAAACGGCGAGAGAGGCAACCATCAGCGACTCGGTTGTTTCCGCCCGCAAGGGTTCGACCATCATAGCAAGGACTACGAGAAAGCAATCGAGCTAATTTCAGCCGGCAAAATCAAGCTGAAGGAGCTCATTAAGACAGGGCTTGCGGCGCCAACCTAAGGGGTTGGTTTGATCTGATGAATCTGTTCGCCACCTGCTGAGAGGAGCTTTTCCGTATAGGTCGCCAGATATTCATACCCCGGTAAGGCTTCCTGAACAAATGCTGAAATCCGGGTCCAACGAATGTCCATATACTCATACGCGAGTATGTTTCTCAACTTGGAAAATCCTGCCAGTTTTTCTGCAACCGCCGGATCAAATTCCGAGAGCCCGTTTAGATTTGACAAGATTTCTCTGTACGTTTGGGGAATCCGTGCTTCACTGGAAGCTAAAAGTACCTTCCCAATATCGATCGAGGCGTTGACAATATTCTCGACCCAACGCTCCACATTTCTGCGAATATTAGAATCTCTCAAATACACCTCTCGGGAGAGGTTGGTGAAAGTTTCGACATCTGCAAGTTCGTTTCTCAGAAAATCGACAATACGAAGCAGTCGATCCCTGTCAACGTCACTCAGTGATCGAGATCGATGCTTGATCTCCCAGTACTCACGAGCGAATTGGCGGAAATCTTCTGCTGCAGAGCTGATTGTGAGAAAAAAACGCCAGTAAAGGGCGGTATCTTTGATAATGATCGACCGACTCTCATTCAGAACTGCATAGGCCAGGGTGGCAGGCGCCCTGTTTAGAACAACCAGATCTGTGTTGCTGGACGTGATGCTGTCGATATCTCCCCAAACCTCATCGGTGGAGGGGAATTCTGTCTCCTCTTCCCATTCCAGTGCTTTGGTTTTTGGGTAGAAATAGACGGCTATGTCCAAATCGGAGTCTACGGTCTGTTCCTCACGCGCTGCAGATCCGAACAGAAACGCCATAGCGATATCGGAACGGGTTGCAAAATAGTTCCTCAAATTTTCACACAGGCCATCGAGGTTGTCCATGTGAGAATTATATGGCGTACTGACCGTTGTCCACAAGGGTTCTCTTCCATCCATGACAGTTGGCGCTGCGAATCGTGGTGGAGGCGCTGATCCGGCAAAGCGGCATACAACCGGGCATGCTTGAACAGCTGAAAAATAAACTCACTCGATCTGAGAACACGGATATCGGCAATGTTGAACCGTTGCTGGCCAGCGCCCACCAGCTTCCTTTCCAGGATGGCA
>CAZBXU010000153.1:0-8824 GCA_964495755.1 uncultured Spirochaetaceae bacterium
TGTAGGGATGGCGCCGGGCCTGGTTGTAGGCGATGTGCCCGTCCTGCCCCCAGCCGCCGTAGGTGAGGTGGATTGTCCCAGAGGCGATCTCCCGCCGGATTTCCTCTACCTTGTCGGGGCACAGCCAGCGGCGATTGCCTTCCGGAACGGCCAACTCGGCGTCTACCGGATCGTAGAACTGCCTCTCCATGGCGCCGCGAAAGCTGTAGGGATGGCTGCGGGGAAGCTCCCGTGCCTGCCAGTCCAAACACTCGTCCATGTGGAACACCGCGAAGCGCCGCAGGGACACTCTCTGCCGGTTGACGAGGTCGGCAAAGGGTCGGTACCAGCAGCTCGGCCCGCAGGGGATGATCGCCCGGAATTCGTCACCCCGGGAGGCGGCCGCCCGGATCTCTTCGACCAGCTCCCGAGCCATCAACCGGCCCATGCTCCCGGAATCTTTGACCAGCCGAAAAGGGATTTTAAGATCCGGGTGTCCCTCCAGCTCCTGATAGGGAACTCGACACCACTCGTAGAGCTCTTTCGGTGAAATGCTCATATTCAACTTCTCCTAAAAGCCCACTCCGATCCCAGTCAAAGCCGGGGAAATCCCGGGATCAGCCGCAGGGCGTTGTCATGATAGATCTTTTTCAGTACTCCGTCGGGAAGCCCCAGGCCGTAGATCCGCCAGCGGGTGTGCCCCCATCGTCCGATATAATCGGGGTAGTCGAAGTATTCATCCCGGGTTTCCAGAAAGCGGAAGTAGCAGCGGTAGATGTCCGGCCGCGACGGCATGTCGGTTCCGAAGAGGATACGGTCCTGGTATTTGAGCATAAACTCCCGGGCCGTGTAGGGCTGCCGGCCCAGCTCGTCGATGCGGGCGGAGAAATCGATACAGGCATTGGGGTGCTCATCGAGAAAACGGGAGACGTAGCCCAGATCCTCGGGGAAGTTGGCTACGTGGGGGCAGAGAAAGCGGGTTCCGGGGTGCTCGGCGACCAGGCGGTCGCGCTGCTCGAGGAGCTGAGTCTTGGAGAACTCAGCATCATAAAAGCTCCAGTCAACGAACTCCTGTAGAGTCTGGTAGTGCTCGTTGTGCTCGTCGACAGGCAGGAACAACCCTACCGGGTCGGAGGTGTGGATCAGCACCGGGATGTCCAACTCCCCGGCTCTGCGCCATATCGGGAACAGACGCCTGTCATCCACCGCTAACATCGATCCGTCGTTGTCTCTGAACTGAAGGCCCAACTCCTTGGTTACCTTGAGACCCAGGGCACCCCGCTCCACGTCCTCCTCGAGGTGCCGGATGCACTGCTGCACCCATCGCTCCGGTGATCCGTCGGGATTGTCCTCGCTTCGGAACAGAGTGAAGTCATCCCAGCGGGCAAAGTCGGACATGGTGAAGGCGGCAAAGCGTCCCGGATAGGCCCGGCAGTAGTTGTCGAGATACACATCCAGATCGCGCCGCTCGATCGTGTAGCCCTTCTCATCGTAGGGCAGCTTGACATTGCCCGTAACGTTGAGAAAGACCCTCACTCCCACCTCATCCAGGGCGCCGACCAGCTCGGAAGCCGGAACATCCCCAAAAAGATGATTGTGGGCGTCGATCACCGGATAGCGCGCCTGCTTCGGTGTGTTGTCGGCAAGGTGGATCAGCGATTTTGGTTTGAACTCTTTTACTAGCAGATCCTTCATCTCTACTATCCCCAATCCCCTACAGGGCTATTGCCCGCACCCCTGTCAATTCGCAGAAATCTTCCAGAGCGGGATACAGATCCTCCCCATACCCCAGGCAGGCATACTCGTTTGTCCAGTTCTGAAGCAGCTGCTCGATGTCGCAGTGAGCCGTGACAAAGCCGTGAGGCCAGAAAGGTACACCGCACTCGGCCAGCCGCTGTTCTATCTGCTCCGCCGGAGGCTCAAAGATCGAGCAGCGGGTGATCACCATCTGAAACTCGCCGCAGGCCCTGCCAAGCCGGGCCAGCACACCCTCTCCGACCTTGCAGATCAGTTTTACCGATAGGCCGCCGGCTTCCCCCTCTGTGGGAATTCCGTGTTCGGCAAAACCAGCCGGCCCGAGTTTTCCGGCCAAAGACGGAGGAACAGCACCGTCACCGATGATCTTGATCTCCCGTGTGCCCTTGTCGATGTGCTGCAGGTCTCCGTAGTACACCGGTTCCCTGCTCAACTTCATGAGAAGAAATACGCTGAGGGCTGTGTTGAAATCTCCAAGTGTGGAGGTGGGATGGCCGTCTTCCAGCATCATGCTTTGGGCGAAGCAGGTGGCAGAGTACTCGTCGCCGAGCCCTGGAAAGGACTGGATGGTGTAAAAATCTAAACCCTCCTCTTCCACCGTGGCCTTCAGAGCCAGGTAGAGGCGGATCGATCGCTCGTTGGCGACGCTCTGCGGCGGTTTTTCCCCGAACAGTTCGACCAGCCGCGGTTCCAGAGCTTCGACTTCGGCCAAGGGAAACTCCTGAGCCCTGCGAATCAATTGGGAGGTGTCCCGAGGATCGATGTCCACCCCGAACATCCGCATCCACTGGGACGGATCGGCCACTCCGCAGGTTTGGCCCATCCCGCGCCCTCCGAAGGTCCCGATCGTGGACATGTTGAGCAGGTTCTTGAGATGAGATGCCTGACAGTAGCTGTAGATCCTGTCGATCCCTTCAGCCTCCTCCGCGGCGGCGTATACGAAGCGGTGGGTAATCCCCACCTCCATCAGCGCTCCGTGCATCACCAGGCCGCCCACGGGTCGCCAGCCCTGAGAGCCCGGATGGGTCCAGAGGATGATCCCTTTGCCGGAGAAGGCGAAGTCCCGAACCGCCGCGATCAGGTGGGCCGCCCAGACCCAGGTTCCGGAGAAGAGGATGAGGCAGTCCACCCGATCGTCTTTTTTCATCGCGCCTAGAGCGTTCACGGCTTCACTCTTGCCGGCTATTATGGTGTCGTGCTCGACCAGGTTCAATCCCCGCTGCTTCAGGGCCGCCTTGGAGCGGTCGATGATAGACTGATCGATGAACGGAACACCCATCGGATCTTCCAGACCGTCCTTATGCACCCCGAAAACGATGAATCCGGCCGTGGGTTTGATCATCTGTTCCTCCTCATATCGGATCGATGGTCTGTTCCCGAGAGATCACATCCAGGTTCCACACGTTGACGTGCTCCGCCGTCTCGATAAGAACCTGTACCACCCGGGCAACATCCTCCGCCTCCAAAAAGCGGATATCCTTGGCAAGGGTAATCCCTGCTTTTTCCGCCCATGGGGTGCGGATCGCCGCAGGAGCGAAAATGCTCACCTTGATCCCATACTTGCTCACCTCGTTCATCAGAGACCTGGAGAAGCCCTCCACGGCGTGTTTGCAGGCCGTGTACACGGCCAATCCCGAGCGGGATCTCTTCCCGAGAATCGAGGAGACATTGATGATATGCCCGCCCTTCTGCCGTTTCATAACCGGCAGTACCGCTTTACAGCCGTAGAGGACAGAGGTCAGGTTGACCGCTAGACCCTCCTCCACCTCCCCGATGCTCAGTTCGTCAAACTCGGAAGAGCGGATTCCCCAGCCGGCGTTGTTGATCAGCACATCAACGCGCCCGTACTCGGCAACGGTGCGCTGGATGAATGCCTGGGTCTGTTCCCAAACCCCCAAGTCCGCCTGTACGGGAAGAGCCCTGCCGCCGGCTTCGGTGATGGAACCGGCGATCTCTTTCAGAAGAGCTTCCCGGCGGGCGGCAAGAGCCACCGGATAGCCCTCTCCGGCCAGCACTTCGGCCATCGCCTTTCCGGTTCCCGACGACGCTCCTGCTATCGCGACCACTTTCTTGTCAACCATGTCTGATTTCCTCCTACTCGAGTACCATGTTCGTCACTGTCATCAGGGGACCAGCACCGCTTTCAGGATCGGCGCTTCTCCGCAGTCGCTGGCCAGAAACACCTCCCGGAGCTCTTCAAAAGAGAAGGTTTTATTCACCATCAAGCTTGAATCGAAGAGCCCGCTTTTCAATATGCGGATCGTATCGGGAAAATTCTGAGCCGGCTCGGCAAAGGTTGGGATCAGGGAAATCTTACCGAAGATGAGCTTGTTGACATCGATCTCAACCGTATTCCCTCCGCCAAGGTCAATCCCGATGAAGGATACGGTTCCACCGAAGCCTACCATGTCCAAGCTCTGAGCAAGGGTCTTGGGAGAAGAGGTAACCAGCACGCTGTCCGCTCCCGCCGGGAACACACTCTTCACTTCCTCTACCGGGTCCACCTCCAGGGCTTCCACCACGGCATCCGCTCCCATCTTCAACCCCGCTTCCAGCCGGGCTCGGCCCCGTTTGCGCTTGCGGGAAGACCCGATCAGCAGGACTTTCTCCGCGCCCCGCATCTTGGCCAGGTAGACGCACATCAAGCCGATCGGCCCGGGACCCATGACCACCACGCTGCCACCGAGTGGTATCCGGGAGTTCAGCACCGTGTTGTAAGCCACGGCCATGGGCTCCACTAAAGTGGCGTGGACCCAGTCGATACCCTCAAAAGGTTCGAGGAGATGGTAGTTCACCGTCATCATCTCCGCCATTCCCGGCTGGCCGTTCAGATCGTACATGTTCCGGCAGAGATACGGCTTTCCGGATTTGCAGTGAGCGCAGATGCCGCATTGGGCCACATCTTCCACGATCACCCTGTCGCCGGGTTTGTACGGCACGTTTCCATCGCCTACCTCTACGACCTCAGCGGCGATCTCGTGCCCCAGCGGCTGGTGCTCCCCCTGCCAATCCCGGGCAAAGTGCAGATCCGTCCCGCACAATCCGCAGGCCCGAACCCGAACCAGGACCTCATCTATACCCGGTTTACGAGCTTCGACGTCGCGAATCTGGATATCGAAAGGCGAACGTGCAAAAACTGCCTTCATATCAGCCTCCTTGAGCTCATCATTACTTAGCTCGAAACAGAGAGCCGCGGTAGTGAGCCGGCACCTTATCCTGCCAATGCCGGCGCACCGCATCGAGGTCGGAAAACACCTTGTGAAACGCCTCGGCATATTCTTCGGCCACCTCCATTCCGTTGGGGGGATGGAAGCCCACCACCGCGGTATAGCGCCGACAGAGGTCCTGGGCATTGGGATAGTCCTCTCCACGATACACCATGTCTCGCCCCGCCCGGGAGAAGTTCCAAGGATAGCCGCTTCCGGAAAACCCCATTTTTGTCTGGAACAGGTCCTGGGCCGGAACAGGCATGGTCTGCCACTGCCCCAACTGAACCCCCTCCATAAACAGTGCCTTTTCCATTCCAATACGGAACTGTTCGGGGCTCAGGTCCTCCACCCCGGCTTCCTCGGGGTAGAACTCCACGATGTACATCCAGTACACGCACTTGCGTTCTTCAGGCACATAGGGGGTGTGCACACCGGGGATGCCTTTCAGCTGTTCGGTGAGATAGGTGCAGTGCCGGATACGGATCTCGTTATACTCATCGAGCCGCTCTAGTTGGGATCGAGCCAAGGCGGCGGGCAATTCCTGGGTACGGTACATGTAGCCCAGGATCGAGGCGTTGTAGACCCGAAGCTGGGTCTCGTCATCGATCTCGTCCCCAAACATCCGGAGCATACCCGCCCGCATGTAGAGATCTTGGTCGTCGGTGACCAACAGGCCCCCTTCACCGCAAGCGAGGTTTTTCGAGCTGTTGAGACTGAAGGCCGCCAGGTCTCCGAATTGGCCCACCTTTTTGCCTCGATATTCAGCGCCGTGGGCCTGGCAGGCGTCCTCGATAATGTAGAGGTTGTGTTTCTTGGCAATCGCCGTGATTCGATCCATATCCGCCGGCAGGCCGTGCAGGTGTACAGGGATGATCGCCTTGGTCCGCTCGCTGATCTTCTCTTCGATCAGGGCCGGGTCCATCGTGTAGGTTCTGCGGTCGATGTCCACGAACACCGGGATCGCGCAGGCATGCAGGATGCAGGAAGCGGAGGCCAGAAAGGTATAGGCGGGAACGATCACCTCATCCCCGGGACCGATATTGAGGGCGGCCAGAGCCATGTGCAGGGCTGCGGTTCCGCTGGAGGTGGCCAGGCAATGTTTCTTGCCCACATAGCGGCCCCATGCCTGCTCGAGGGCGATCGCTTGGGGCGCTTCGCCTCCGCAGAGAAACTCCCCTTCCAGAACTCGAAGCACCGCCTGTCGATCCCGCCCGTCGAGGACGGGCCAGGGCTTGATCGTCGCCGCATCGATTACCGGTTTTCCCCCGTCTATCGCCAATTTTGCCGCCACTGTGTATCCCTCCTGAATCGGTTTTGTGTTGTCACTCCGATAGGGGCGCTGCCTCCAAGGTTTGAGAACCGAACCTCTCAAAGGGGTACGGCTTCCTGCACCAGGGGCCAGACAACCATCTCCTGGACAACCAGATGGTTCGGGAGCAGACATACATCCGCTACGATCCGCCCCAGCTCACGGGGCTGGATGCATTGAGATCTCGTTTCCGGATCGAAATCTTCCATACCCGCTGCTTTGGCAAAATCAGTCGCTCCCCAAGAGGGGATGATGCACGTGGCCCGCGCCCCGTGGGGTCTCAACTCCGTGTACAGGCATCTGGTCAGCTGTTGCACCCCGGCTTTGGCGGCCGAGTAGACGGCGAATTGGGGCCAGGCTTCCACAGCGCATACCGATGAGATATTTACAATCGTGCCGCTGCCCTGCCGCACCATTATCTCAGCTGCCCGGCGACAACCGAGCGCCACCCCGGTCAGATTCACCGCCAGGGAGCTGAAGATTTCCTCGTCGGACTGCTCCGCCAGGGGTGCAACCTTCACTCCTGCTCCGGCGTTGTTTACCAGGATGTCCAAACGGCCGCATTCCCGTAGGATGGATTTAAACACACGGTCCCAGTCCGCTGGAACCGTCACATCCGCCGGGACCGCTTCTCCGCCTACGCGCCCGGCCTCTTCCCGAAGCTGAATCTCGTTTCGGGCCGTCATCCAAACCCTCGCACCTTCTTCAACGAGAACCTCGGAAATCCCTACGCCGTATCCTCGAGATGCTCCCGTTACCAGGGCGATCTTTCCGTTCAAATTCCCTTTCATCGGTGTCCATCTCCTTTTTGCATAGCCATTGCCTTTAGGGTCAGCTCAGCTTCTCTCTCCGATATCCAATGGTATTCCCCGTCGATTATATACTCCAAACCGCCGAACCGCATCCACCAGGGCGGTGAGGAATTATTCGGCGCTCAGAATCTCCGCTGCCAGGCTGAATGGTCCCTGGTCGGATTCCCCTCTGATGCACAACTCGTTCAGGTCCTGAAGAGCCGATTCCACAACCCAGGGCGGTTCGAGCTCTGGATACTCTACCCGGCAGCCGACCGCCTCCGCCATAGCGACGATCCCGTTCTCGATGTCGATGATATCGTGCCGAAAGGTTTCCCAGTAGGCGAGCTGGACTTCGGCCATACACTCTCCGCTTTGACAGTACTCCCTGACGGTCATTCCGGCCAAACGGACAGCGTTCTGGAAACTTAAGATACTGATGGGTACACGATCGGGGAGGTGGATTATTGCTGTATATTCTAAATAATTTTTTAGGATTATCATAAAAAGCATTCCTGCTTATTCTTTGGCTTTATCTATATCAAACAATTCTTGATCTATTTTTATTGACAGGACCCTTGCAGCATTTTGCTGGGCCAGTTTAAAGTGTCCGTAAACTCTATCCACATGTTCGTAGTTACCGCCAAATTCTGATATCTTATTTACAGGCACTCTATCAAACCTATACAAAAAACGAACGTGCAAATATCACAGAAATATTTATTAAACAATGGCTCAAATCTGGTGTATTATTAATACTATCCCTTAGCATATATGAGTTTATAGAGGGTCCTGTGTTACTCTTTTACGGCTCCAGCGGTCAGGCCCTTAACAATATAACGCTGGAATAGCAAAACAAAGGCCACCGGAAATATAACTGTCAGTACAGCTGATGCGGTTATCTTCCCATATTCTATTGAATACTTTGTGACAAATTGTGCCAGTGCCAGTGGTAGTGTATGAAACCTAGTAACATTTATAATAGCCATTGCACCCATGAATTCACCCATTGAAAAAACAAAACATATGACTCCTGAAGAAACCAACCCCGGCAGGGAAACAGGCACAATTATTTTCAACAATGCACCGACTTTCGATGCTCCGTCTATGCGCGCAGAATCCTCAAGATCCTTAGGAATAGTCTTGAAATAACTGTATAATATCCAGGTGACTATCGGCAATAGCCAGGATGTCTGCATGATTACCAGGCCCTGTAGTGTATTTGTAAGACCAAGCTGCTTAAAGATTAGATAGAAAGGAATAAGAAGGGCAACAGGTGGAAGCATCTGTGCGAAAATAAGTGCAATAAACAATATATTGGAACCCTTAAATTTTAATCTTGCAAAAGCATAGGCAGCAAAGATCCCAAAAACAATACAGACAACTGTCACAGATACTGCTACTATCAAGCTGTTTTTGAGTGCTATGGCAATATTGACTTTTCCAGCCCCGAGGATGTTGATGTAATTATCAAAATTTATATTTTTTGGAATAAAATTGGGTGTCGGTGCATATAATTGGTCCTTTGGCTGGATGCTTGTCATTACGATCCAGTAAAATGGGAATAAAAAGAATGCCATAGTTATAGTCAGAAAAAAGTATAGCATTATCCTTTTTGTTTTTTTTGAAGTATAAAATTTCGTTTTCATATTACTATGCTTCATTCTTCCTCATGATAACAACATATCCTATTGTTAATAGCATTGAAAACATAAGTATCACATAAGATATGGCTGATGCGTATGACAGGTGATAGAATTTGAAGGCATTGTTCCAGTCAA
>CAZBXU010000154.1:0-8707 GCA_964495755.1 uncultured Spirochaetaceae bacterium
GTACTTTATATATTCAGCCGCCAATTCCGGATTCTCTGCCGATTTAGGGATAAGCAGGTACTCGTGACCATCGAGTGTTCCGGTCATACCTTTTCCCCTACCGGGGAATGCAAAATAACCGGTATTTTTAAATTGCTCTTCAGTCAAAAAACCGGCATACATCTCCCACATAGCCATCATAGCAATATCACCCTGGTCAAATAGCGAAGAGACTTCCTGTTGCAGTTGAACCAGTACTCCCGGATCAATCAGATCCTGATCCAATAATGATTTCATAAACTTAACTGTTTCAACTGTTCCAGGATCATCAAAATTAAATTTCAGTTTACCATCTATCCAGTTATATTCATCTACACCTGCTGATCGCATTGTCAGGATGAAGTTTAGAAAAAAGTTCTCAGTGGTCCAGTCAGCAACATAATTATAGTTGCCGTTATAGTCATTCAATTTCTTGAGTGTTACCAGAAATTCATCCCATGTCTCAGGAATATCAGCTCCTGCTTCTTTAAATAGGGCCTTATTGTAGAACATGATCTGGTAACTGGCGAGGAAAGGTACTCCCATGACCTCACCCCTAAGAGTCGAATACTCCACCAATTCGGGTACCATTTCAGCAAATATATCCGGGAAAATATCAGTCAGAGGTGTAAGCTTGTCGGGAAATTCTATCCATGCATTTTTCCCATTACCCATTACATCAAGCGCTTCATCAGTTGCAAGGATCTGTGCCTGCTGTGGGAACCACACATCCCATCCGATTTCATTATAATCAACATTTACTCCATATTCCCTTTCGAACTGTTCGGTTACCCCTTTCAGTCCTGACATAGCCATATCTGGTGATAGTTTTACAACTATCGTCTGGCCTTCGAACCTGCTCTTGCCTTCGCGCTGTTCTTTCTCCTGTCCTCCTCCGGCATACAGAAGAGCGGACACTAAGAGCACCAAACCGATTACAAACCATTTCTTCATTTTCTTTTCTCCTTCTAATTTTGGTTTTTATTTTTGTTAAGTGAGTCTTAAAATATAGAACTTCTTGATCACCCCCTTCAGCACACCGCTCATTATCTACATTTTCCCCAATACCGCTGCAGGAAATTCCATCGTGAACAATAAAAATTCTTTCCAACTTGGCAAATAATCAAATGCTGCATATTATCTTCTTTTATGAAGCCTATACTGCGTACTAGTAACTGTCAATATACAGTCGATTCCCCTTCCAAGTGTCGATGAACCGATGGGTATTCCCCCACACATTTTCCGTGTATTCCCGCACATTGTCCACGGGTGAGAGGATAAACCCCCCTCCTCTCCCTAGAATATCCAGTGCTTGGCAAACCGCCTCTTCGGTCTCCTCGCCGGTTGCGATTTCCACGCCCAACGGTCCGCTGACCCCGCCCCACAGAGCTCTACCGGCTTCACGGAACTTGTTCTTCACCAGGTTCAGATCGGTGCCCTTGCCCTCCTTGGGATCGAGGCCGATCAGCACATCGATCCCGGAACCCAGGATATCTTCGAGCAGGGGAACGAAGGCGCTGGTGATGATGTAACCGTATTTACGCCCCGCCTGATGAACCAGCTCTGCCTCCCTGCGCAGAGTCGGTGCGATGATCTCCCGATACACCGCTGGAGTCCAGAACTCGGTGGTCTCATACCAGCCGCGGCGGATAATCAGATCCGCCTGGGTCACATCCAGGTAGACCTCGATCTGCTTGAGGTTCCACTCGTGGATGATGCGGACGTACTCTTTGATCAGCTCCGGTTTTGTCAAGGAGAGGATCATGACCTTCTCGAATCCGGAAAGCCAGGCCATGGCATCGCAGCCCATGACTCCCGGATCCACCTGAACTCCCGGTCGGACCGACCCCTTCCAACCTCCCACCTGAAGCAACCCGTGCCGCTTGGCCAGTTTGTCGGCTTCAGCTGCCTCTTCCCGCAAAACCCGGATATCCTCATCGGTTATAGGTCCGAACAGATACGGAAGCCTTTCCAGGTCCTCTTCGGGCTTGACCAGGACTTCCTCCGCTCGACCCACGAGCCAGTCTTTGAGAAGGGGAAAGTCATCTTCCGTCGGCCAACCCTCCCGCTGCCTGATTTTGCCCGTTAGAGGACCCGCCGGGGTATCCAGCTTCCTGCAGAAAATTTTCCCACCGTCTTCTTGCTCCACCCAATCCTCAACCTGGACCCGAGGATCGAGACCTCCGTACAGGTGGAGGTTGTGGTTCAGATGTCCGACGTGAACAAAGGCATCGAGGCCCAGATCGAGTTGTTGCTCTACGAACTCTCTATCCGTCTTGCACTGTTCATAGAGGATAAAGAAAAGCATGAAGGAGCACGGAGTATGATCGGGAATACCGCCTTCAAGAGCCGTCAACATCCGCTCTCTGGAGTTCATTTCCGCTTTCCACCCTACTGATTGAAGCTGCCTGGTTGACAACTTAGTTAACCCGGCTTACTATCTAGATATTATCCTGTACCTCTTCTTATTTGTCAAGAAAAATCGAGGGAAGGGAGATCCGCAGGATCAAGATCGCGGCTATGCTTACCAAACAGTCCCAGGCGCATGTAAAAGAGAACAATCTTCGACTCGTACTCTCTACGATCATTATGCACGAACCCCTGTCCCGGGCCGATATCGTCCGGCACACCCATATCTCCAAGCCGGCAATTTCCAGCCTGATCGACAATCTGCTCGGGCGCGGAATCGTCAGTGAAATCGGCGAGGGTCGATCCAGCGGAGGTCGTAAACCGATCCTTCTAAAATTCAGAAGCGATCTCATGTATTTCCTGGCCTTTGAGATGGGACGCACAGGATTTCGCGTGGCAATTTCCGATCTGAAGGGCAGGTTCGTCGGCAAGCGGGAGGGTGTATTTCAAAGCACCAGTACCATCACCAATCGGCTGGCCCTGCTGAAGAAAAATGTCTTCGATGCAATGAAGGAGATCCGCATCGGCGAGCAAGCGCTGCTGGGAATTATCTGTATTGCCCCTGGAATCTACGTCGAGAGAGGAAAGGCCCTCAAGTGGACCCCCAACTACCAGGAAGCGGCGGGGCAGGATTTGAGCGAGTTTTTCAGGAGTGTATTTCAGAGGGAAGTCATGATGAACCACTCCACCAAGCTGTCTCTGCTGGGAGAAAAAATCGCCGGCAAAGCTAAAGGATACAACAACGTCGTATACATAGATTTCGCCTATGGTCTGGGCTGCGCCATCATGGTCGATGGGAAGATCTATTTCGGCAGCCAGGCTTCCGCCGGCGAGATCGGTTATTTCTACTCCTCCCTCGATGAGTTCATGAGCTCCTCCGTAAAACCGTACCAACTCGGCTGTCTGGAAAACAGGATATCCGGCAAAGCTCTGCAGGACAAAGCATCAGAAATCCTTAGACAGGGCGGCGACGGCAAGATCGCCGAATTGATAGAGGGCCAGCCGGAACGCCTGAGCGGAAAAACCGTTTTCGATGCCTACCGACTGGGTGATCCTGAAGCGGCAAAGATACTCAAGGAGGCATTCGCCTATTTCAATCTGGCCCTGTGCAATACTATCAACCTGTTGGCACCGGAGCTGGTGGTCCTGGGGGGAGGCTTTTCCCGGGCCGGAAAGGTGCTTATCGATCTGGTATCGCAGGAGATTCGGGATCGTGTACTGGTCATGCCCCGTTTGGAGGTTTCGGAACTGAAAAACGAGGCCAGCCTGATCGGAGGGGTGCAATACCTGATCGATCATACGGATCTGCTGGCGGAACTGTAATCCGGAGGTTTCGAGGAGGAAGGCAGGTGGAAGGTATCAAGGATATTCAACACGAGGAGATCGAACAGCGCAAGGAGCGTGTCCGCCGGGCGTGGAAGTATCGCAAGGTGGATCATATCCCCCTGAACTTCTTTCTCGACGATTTCAGCAAGTACAGTCTCAGAGAACAATGCCGGAGCGGGGAAGTACAGTACGAAGTGAATGTGCGCTCCATCGATCGCCTTCTGCGACTGTTCCCCGATGACTACCTCCCCGCTGCCCGGGTATGGCCCGGATACATCACCATAGCCACGATGTTCGGTCTCCAGGCCCACTGGAGCGATGACCCGAACCAGCCGCCGGGGGTGGCCGAACATCCCATTCAAGAAATGGATCAGGTGTACGACCTGAAAATACCGGATCGGGGCAGCGGCCTGATGTCCTTCAATCTACGCTGGCTGCGTTATTTCGCCGAGCATCTGCCCGAGGATGTATCGCTGACCGGCATCGATCTGGGCGGCCCCATCAACACGGCAAAGGACCTGTTGGACACGAATCTGTTGTACACGGCCTTCTACGATAGTCCGGATGCCTACCACCAATTCCTCGATCTTGCAGCGGAGGTACAGATCCGCTGTTATCAGGACATTGTCACGGCGGTGGGAGATATCAACCGTCTGACCTGCATCGACTTCGCTCCCGCCTGGGCTCCGGAGGGACGGAAAGGCTTTGTCTCCGATGACCTATGTGCCTCCTATTCACCGCAAGTTTTTCAAACCTTCAGCCGTCCCTACAACAACAAGATCCTGCAGCACTGGCCCGGAGGAAGAATTCATAACTGCGGCCCCCACCCCTCCCTCGAGCTGTACCTGGACCATGAACCGCCGCTCAACGGCCTGAATTGCTCTTTCCGTTACACCCGGGCGGAGCTGCCGCAGATCAAACAGGCCTTCAAGGGCCGGGGTATCGTAGAGTTCATGTTCGACAACGGGGAAAGCCTGGAAGAGATCATCGAAGGGTATGAAGAGATTGCCGACAGCCTGGCCTCCGAAGTGGTGGGCATTCCGATAGTCTGGCTTACCGACAGTTGGAGGGACGATGCGATCCGCGAGCTGTATCACGGTCTACTGAATATTGCCGAGCGCTACGCCCGGGAGATACACTGGCACTCTGAATCCTGATGTGCCCGTGAACTTAAAGGTTTCGACGGACAAGGAGAGAGGCGATGGAAACTGCACTGACCAGATTGACAACCTTGAGCTCTGAAGAAAAGGAAAAAAAAGGGATCCTCTACACACCGGGGGAGATATACAACCAGGTGGAGCTTTGGAGTGATACCTTCAGGAGATTCAAAGGACGGCGGGAGGAGCTGGCGGATTTTCTCACCAGGTTCAAGAAGAACTCCCGCCTATCTTCTATATGCACCGGCGCCGGAACGTCGGAGTTTGTATGCTACTGCATCGAAGCCTTGATGCGGAAAAAACTGGGCGTGCCGGTCAACGTGATTTCTACGCCAAAAATCGTTACCACACCGCAGGATTTTTTCATCGACGGCTATGCAACACTGCTGCTGTCATTTGCCCGTTCGGGAAACAGTCCGGAAAGTCTCGGGGCGGTAAAGATCGCCGACATGCTTTGCAAGAAGGTCTACCATCTGGTGATTACCTGCAACGAACAGGGGGCTCTGCTCAGAGAGATCAACGGCCGTGAGAACAGCGCAGCTCTCGTTTTGGACGATAAGACCAACGATCGAGGTCTGGCGATGACAGCGGCGTTTTCGAATATGCTCGTCGCCGGCCAAATGCTGAGCCATCTGTTCTCCTTTCAGGAGTATGAGGCACAGTTTGACAATCTGCTCCAGGCCGGAAAAGCTATGCGTGACAAGGCACCCGCTGTGGCCGAGGAGATCTCTCGGTTGGGCTTCGACCGGGCCGTCTTCCTCGGTGACGGTGGTAATTACGGCACCGCGGTCGAATCCCATTTGAAGCTCCAAGAGCTGACAGCGGGTCAGGTCATGTGTACCTGGGATACCTTTCCCGGTCTGCGCCATGGTCCCGAGGCTGTGGTTGATCCGAACACCCTGGTCGTAGCCTATCTGGCAGCTGACGGATACGCCCGGCGGTACGAGCTGGACCTGCTGCGGGAGATTCGGGAGAAAGGAATCGGAAAGGCGGTGTTGAGCGTTGCCCATACAGTACCGGATGAGATCAAAGAGTTATCCGATTATACGATCGAGTACGGCCCCCGAGCCGGTCCTGTAGCGGATGACCTGGTTCCACCGGTGTACATCATGGTCGGTCAGCTTCTGGGACTGTTTACTTCACTGCGACTGGGCCTGCGTCCGGACAGCCCCAGTGCATCCGGAATCATCCACCGGGTGGTCGAGGGGGTCAAAGTCTACGATCCGCAGGTCTATAGCAGGACCGGCCGGAGCCATGTATTGGCGGAGAGCTGAAGCGATGGACATCACAGCGGAGCTCATTCAGTGCTTGAGAGAAGATCGCACACCGGAACCGGTAGTCACGGTAATCGGAGATTTAGGGTACGACTATATCTACACCTCTCCAGCTCTGGAAGGGGGAAAAGAGGTGATCATTCGAGAGTTCACCCGCACAATCGCCGGTGCGGCGGGATACTTTGCCTGTGGACTCGCCCGACTGGGTGCCAGGGTTTATTTCCTTACCGATTTGGGCGACGACCCTGACGGCAAGCAGCTGTTTGCAGAGATTTCGCAACGGGGTGTTGAACCGGAAGGAATCCGCCTGCTGGAAAATACGAGGAGTTACTTCACTCTGATTTTCACCGATCAGGAGGAGTCCTCCCCTCGTCAGGTGGCGACCTATCTGGGTCCTCTGGGGAAATTGTCGATCCGGAACCTGGACTACCGGAACTTCGCCGCCAAATCGGATCTGGTCTATTCCTGCAACTACTTTCAACTTCTGACACTTAGAACCGAGGTCGAACAGGTCTTCACCTACGCCCGGGACCTGGGAAAACTCACGGCCTACGACGCCAACGCGGGAGATGGCTGGGAGGATCCACAGAACCTGGAACTGCTCCAAAGAAGTATCTATCCTCAGACGGATGTCGTTTTCCTCAATGAGATGGAGGCCCGTTTCCTCACCGGCGAGCAGGACCCGGTGACGGCGGTGATGAAGGCGAGCCCGAGTTCAGAAATTGTCGTGATCAAGCTCGGATCCCGCGGAGTCGTACTCCGCCACCGAGAGCAGGTTTATCACTGCACGGCCTTTCCCCTGCCCAAAGCCGTGCAGGATACGGTAGGAGCGGGAGACTCTTTCCAGGCGGCCTTCCTCTATTTTTATCTCAAGGGTTTTCCGATTCTCAGGTGCGCGGTTTTGGGTTCAGCCGCTGCCGCCGCGACGGTCCAACATCAGGGAGGTGTTCTTGGACAGCAGAGTCGACTCGGTTTAGCGGCGATGATGGGGGAATACAGCGTACGGACTTCCGAAGACAGCCGGGTTGAGATATCCTTGAAGGATCGATGAATCAGAGGAGGAGTGAAAACAGTGTCCGACAACAAATTGATGCCTAACATGATCGGCTCCTACGGGCCGTGGGCGGCTGAGAGCGCCGCGAGGTGGGAAAGAAGACTATCCTTACTCAATCCCGAGTGGGAGCATATCGATCAGTGGCGGGAAGCCGCTCGGAACAAGGTTTCGGAGCTGCTGGCCGGACCACGGATCGCGACCGATCCGGCCGGGACAGTCCGGGTCCTCCGGCGCTCTACCTTCGATGATCTTGAAATCGAAGAACTGGCCTGGCAGCTGCCCTATGGTCCGGAGACCGAAGCGGTCTTTCTCAAACCCGCCGGAAGCGAAGGTCCCCTACCCGGGGTTCTGGCCCTCCACGACCATGCCGCGGTGAAATATTTCGGCAAGCAGAAAATCCTCCGAACCTCCCCGAAGATCCATCCCTTCATCGAGCAGCACCAACAGATGTACTACGGCGGGGTTGCCTGGGCCAACGCCCTGGCCCGCAGGGGGTACGGCGTGCTGGTACATGACGTGTTTCCCTTCGAGAGCCGAAAGATCAAGGCGGCTGAGCTTCCGGGACATGTGGTACGGCGGATGATGTCCACCGCCGACGAGATGGAGGAACTGACTCCGGAAGACCTTCGGGAGAGCTACACCCTCACCAACTATGAAGTCGGCAAACGCGAGCCGATCGAAGAGATCGAAGCCTACAACGCCTTCGCGGCCCAGCATGAAGATATCATCGCCAAATCTCTCATATCTGCCGGCTACACCTGGCCCGGAGTGTTTGCAGCCGAGGATCGGGCTGCCCTCGATGTTCTCTGCAGGCGGACCGACGTAGACAGCCGGCGCGTAGGCTGCTGCGGCCTCTCCCTGGGGGGTTTGAGAACAAACTATCTAGCCGGACTGGATGACCGGATCCGCTGTTCCGCCACGGTGGGTTTCATGACCACCTGGCGCGATCTTATCCTGAACAACTGCTACACCCATACCTGGATGCTCTACATTCCCCTCCTCTCCCGCTATATGGATTTTCCAGAGGTGCTTGGGATGCGGGCGCCGCTGCCGTCGCTGGTCCTGGCTACCGAAGAGGATCCTCTGTTCAATAGAGAGGAGGTCAAACGGGCTCTGAACACCCTCGAGCAGGTCTACGCCAAGGCGGGATCACCGGAGAACTTCTCCTGGGCGATCCATCCCGGACCGCATCAGTTCGACAGAGCCATGCAGACCCAGGCCTTCGAATGGCTCGATCGCCATCTGGGACAGGGGGAGTGAGCATCATCGGCCGCAGATCCTCTGCCGGTAGCTCCAAATGCGGAGAAACATAAACCAGATGTATAAGTATTTCCTTGACAACGGGGTTGGAGTGTTCCAAACTGTACATTGAAAAACAATCCCATCGGGATTGAAATAAAAACACAAAGGGGGTTTCTTAATGAAACGTCTAAAACTCGTCTTGAGCATCCTGATCGTGTTGCTCCTGG
>CAZBXU010000155.1:0-8664 GCA_964495755.1 uncultured Spirochaetaceae bacterium
GTTTTCTGTGCTTTCTGCTGTTTGCTGCTTTTTTTCTGCTCGGCCATAATCTTTTTTCCCCCTTGCGTTCCGTATTAAATCTTGAACAGGGTCAACAGGGTTTACCACGCACTGCTGTGCAGAAAACCTCTGCTCAATCAAAAGATACTACTAGACTAACCTTCAGTCCAACGAAGTTAGATCTCCTTCAAACCGCGATTCTGTAATCGTTGCTGCTCCCATACAGAGAAATCCTCCGGTGGATGGAGGATCTGCTCTTCCGGCTTCCGGTGCAACTTTGCCTGGGCCTAACACCGATCGCAAAGTTCGATCTCCAACTCTGTCTGGGGAAATCCATTGGGAAGCCGGTCCAAGGCGCGGGCCAGTTCACGGAACACGCTCTCGCTCATCGAATCCTCACGTGTTGGTACCGCCCATCTTAGCCGCCCGTAAGATACCCCGCAAGCGCCTCAGCCAAACAGCGCGATCAGGAAAGCTTTCAGTTTGTCGTCGAAAGCCATCGTGGACAAGGTCGAAACTATAGTTCCTTGACCAGAATAGGCCTGGAGGCTACGTTTGTGACTGTCATTATGGTTGTTCTGATCGTTCTCGGATTTATTCTTCTGGCCGCCGGGATCATCGGCTGCGTGCTGCCTGTTATACCCGGCCCGCCATTGAGTTACGCCGCTCTGATCCTGCTGTCCATCGCCCGCAAATGGGATGCCTTCAGTCCGGCGGTTTTGATCGTGCTGGGGGTTTGCACCGTAGCGGTGACTGTGTTGGACTACCTGCTGCCGATCCTGACCTCCAAGAAAAAGGGGGCCAGTAAGGCGGGCATCTGGGGATCCGTCATCGGAATGGCGGCGGGCATCGTGTTCTTTCCACCCTTCGGGGCGATCATCGGCACCTTCGTCGGCGCGGTGCTCGGAGAGCTCATCTTCAGCAATCAGCCGGACAGCGCCCTCAAAGCGGGTTGGGGAGTCTTTCTCGGTACGATGCTTGGGATTGCCCTGAAACTGGCGGTAAGCGGGGTTATCGCCTTCTACTTCACCCGCGCCGTGTTGACGGGATAGAGGGTGACCGAGATCCGGGGCAGAGTACAAGCCCTCGACCGTCTCCGCGGTCTGATCGTAGTGCTCATGGCCCTGGACCACGCCAACTACTTCGTCGCTCAAGCGAGACGAGGAAGGCTGGAATAAGGCGGAGATACGCAGGCACTTCCTCCTCCGCGGCGCCCTGTTGATCCTACTCCAACTGCTCGTAGTAAATCGGGCCTGGGAGTTGTCTTCCCGCCCCCTGCTCCGGCTGCTGCTCATTCCCGGAGCTGTTGGGAACCCAAACACCCAAAGAAGCGAAAATTTTCACCCTGCGCTATGGACTAAACGGGGAAGAGAGCCTTTCCCTTCGAGAGATCGGCAAGCTTTAGAAACTCTCCCGCGAACGGGTGCGTCAGATCGAGAAGAAGGCGATCAAGAAGCTCAGGGCTCCCTCCTGCCGGCAGGTCCTCGAAGCCTACGTAGCCTGAGGATCAATGATCGTGGCTGTGTGGATGATCGAGCGGCCCGCCTAGTTTTTCCAGAGCAGCGGAAAGATGGCGGTTGACCGTCTTCATCGCATTGGCCGCCCCGCGTACATCATTCTGGGCAGGACCTGCCTTTTTCGTCCAACGCAGGAACTCCGCTGCATGCTCTTCATTGTGTTCGATCCAATGACTGAGAAATACTCTCAGCTTGTCTGTCTCCTTCATCCTACTTTCCCAGGTTTCTTCGAGCTCACCAGATGCACAGTATGCTTGAGTAGATCGATTTCCCGAATTACAGCATTGACCGTTTGGGATTCTTCGAACAGAGGTGTAAGCTCAACTCCATCGTCTGTAGGTTTGACCTGAATCACATCCTCAAGGATCTTGTCACCGTCTAGAAAAACAGTTGCCTGGCACATCGATCTTTTCTCCTACTCCTTATTATAGTAGATATTTTTCTTTTGGGGAGGGGGATTGTGCGCTTATCTACCGTTATTTGCTTTTCCGCCCGCTGTCCTGCAAACGGCGGGATCGACAGAACAAAAGGCCCGGAGTCCCCAATAGCATTTTCCACACATCTTCCCTGTTCGTGGCCGGACCGAGGGTGGCGACGATCTGGTAATTCATGATTGCGGGGCGCCCGGGCTGAGCGAGGCGGGATTACGCAACAGGGAGGTTTGGGAAACGATCATCCCTCCCAGCATCAGGGCACAGCCGATCAATCCGCGAAGCGACAGCATCTCTCCGAGGATCAGCCAACCCCCCAGCACGGCGAAGGCTCCTTCCAGGCTCAGGATGATGGCTGCATGGGCCGGATGTGCCGTTTTCTGTACCACCACCTGGAGGGTGTAGGCGATGCCCACGGAACATAATCCCCCGTAGAGAATCGGCACCGCAGCCCGGAGTATCCCCTCCAGAACAACCGTTTCCGTAACGGCGGCCACGGCCAGGCTGAAGACGGAGCAGACGCCGAACTGGATGCTCGCCAGCACGAGGGAATTCGTTTTGGGCGAGAACCAGCCGATCAGCTGCACGTGGGCGGTCCAGAACAGGACACTGAGCAGAACGAGGAAATCCCCCTTCGCTATAGTGGAGCCCCGGGTGATGCTCAGGAAGTACAGTCCCGCCACCGCCAGGCCGGCGCCGACCCAGCGGCTCCAGCCTGCTTTCTGTCTCCACAGGAGGCCGGACAACGGCACCAGAACAACGTACATCCCGGTGATGAATCCGGCCTTCCCCGCCGTGGTGTAGACGATCCCTACCTGCTGCAGGGACGCCGCGGTGAACAGAACGGAACCGCTGAGAAATCCGTACAGCCACACTTTGGCACCCCTACCCTCTCGGGTAGGATTCCCCTTGCCCGTTGAGCTCTCCGCTCCGATCTTCCGGCGGGATCGCTTGCGCAGCAGGAGAATGAGAGGGAGGAGGGACAGGGATCCGAGGGCGAAGCGCACTCCGTTGTAGGTGAAAGGCTGAATATGCTCCATGCCGGCCCGCTGGGCGACGAAGGCAAAGCCCCAGATGGCCGCGGTTAGGAGAAGAAGAGCATCATCTTTGAAGGTTCGAGGATTCATCACTGTTGGCAGCAATAGTACCGATACGATCCCAGCCTTTCAAGTTCGAGACGAATGACTCATCGAAGTAGAGTCAAGATTGATATACTGTGTATTATGTGTACAATACAGACAGAGGAATTTCAATGAAAAAACGAATGCAAATCACGATCTCAGAAGGGCTCAAAGAGCAGATGGATCTTGCAAAGGACTTCTATGGAGGATATTCCGGACTGATCGAAAAGGCGGTAGAGGAATTTTTGGTCCGCCCGGTAGAGCCGTATCCGGAAGATATAGAAGATGCCGAAGCAGCGAAAGGCAGTAACGAGTGGATTGATCTAGAATCGTTGAGACAAAAGATCAACAACTCGTGAACATAGTATTTTCGAAAAAATGCGAAAAGTCTTTACTATCCCTTCCGAAGAGAATCGCCATTCATCTACTGGAGAGAATCAACCAGATACCTGAGGGAGATATCAAACCGCTGTCGGGACGTAAAGGTGAATACCGACTGCGGGTCGGCAAGTTTCGCATACTGTTCTATATTGAAGCTGAAACAGTACGAATCTTTAAAATCGACACCCGTGGAGACCTCTACAAATAGGTTTACATCGAGGAGAGCAGCAGTGAATAGGCTGCGGTGATCTCCTGGCAGCGTCTCAAGCCCTTGGGGTTGATGTCCGGGTGATAGATCTTCATCAGCCGCTTGTATTGGGCTTTCATCAGCGGCAGAGTCAGGGCTCTGCCTTCCAGATCCATCGATCGGCGGGCTCTCTGCAGGACCAAGGAGCGGTCCTGCAGGTCCGCGTCCGATTGTTCCCGGTTCCTCCGGCTATCTCCTTGCTCCCCGGAATACCCTTCCGCCGCCGCCTGTCTCAACAACTGATCGATCAGGACAGCGAAGACGCTGCGCACTTCCAGGACGTGTTTCTGGAAGAAAAACCGAAGCAGACGCTTCGCGTTCGCCTCGGCCAGATCGGGTATTCCGAAGGATCGATCGCTGCAGTACACGGCTGCCGCCTCTCTGATTAAGTCGGCGAGTGGGAAATACTCCTCAAGGTAGACATCCCGGGCCCGGTCATAGCGTTCGAAGGCCCTCAGCATGGCCGAAAACTCTTCGGCATCTACTTCGTGACGCCGAAGAGTCCCGGCGGCCTCGGCCAGAAAGATCCCCAGGATCTCCAGTTGCTCCGGGTGGGTGAAAAAGATACCAGCTTTTTCCAGCCGAGTTTCCGTTTCGCCGCCGCAGAACAGCTCGATCAGGGCCACAAATTCCCAGATGTTCTCCTGACTATACTTCCCCGTCGCCGCGGACAGCGAGATCAGCGGGTGGTCCCCGGACGCCGCCGCGTAGATGCGCCTGTAGAAATCCTCATTGTTTACTCCGAGAAGCTCCCGGATCTCCTCAGCATTGAGAGACCAGGGCTGTCCGAGCGCCTCGATATCACAGATGCGACGAATCAGAGGGTCCGGACAGGAACGCCCCGGCTTCGGGGTTATGGGTGCATCCGCATACATATCGCAATCTTCGATCACAACCTAAAGGTCGATTGCGATGTCTTCTTCCAGCCGCAAATCTTGTGAAAAAAACAAAATTTGCGACTGTCATCATAATAGAATGGACTCTCGGCCTTGCCAATCCGACACACTATCCTCCCCCGCGAAGAAAATCCTCGAGCAGGGACCAGAGACGCAGATATTTTTGGTAGCGATCTTCGTACAGAGACACTTTTTTCGAGTTCGGCTCGAAGCAGTCTCTGGTGCGCACCGTTGCCGCGGTTCCTTCCGCGAGCGAGGAGAAGACACCCGTGCCGGTACCGGCCAGGACGGCGGAACCGAGAGCGCCGGCCTCGGTTACGTCGGTCCTCTCGAAGGAGCAGTTGAGAATGTCTGCGCAGAGCTGAATCCAAGCCTCGGATCTGCTTCCTCCACCCACAGCGCGGTAGCGATCGATGTGGATGCCCGCCCCCGGAAGAGTAGCGATGCTCTCCTTGAGAGAGAATATCGACGCCTCCAGGATCCCTTTCAGCACATCTGCCCGGCTGGTACTCAAGCGTAACCCCGCGATCACACCGGAGGCATCGGAAATGAACTCCGGCGGTCCCATGAAAGCGAAATGAGGCAACACCACAACGCTGCTCAGATCCTTAGGGATTTCCGAAAACAACTCGTTGTACACGTCCCTCCCCCCGGCTTGAGCTTGGCGATGCTCTTCAGAGCCGAAGGTGTCCCGATACCACTTCACCACAGAACCGCACTGGTTGTAGATAAAACTGACAAATGCTTGCGGATACGCGTGGTGCTCGGTATTCAAGCCACGTTCGATCATAAGCGCAGGCGCCGGCCGCTTGGCAAATACAGGGACGATGCATAGATAGGTGCCCATTCCGAACATGGCGCTGCCCGCTTCCGTCACTCCGCTTCCCAGCGCATTGGCGCACTGATCATGGGCGCCGGCACAAATAGCGGCTCCTTCCGGCAGTCCCACCTCCTCAGCGGCCTGCCGGGAGACGCGCCCGATGACAGTACCCGAGGGAACCGCTTTGGGCAGCTTCTGTCCATCCAGTCCGCTCCAGGCGACCAGACGATCAGACCAATCGGTCCTGTCGATGTCGAAGAGCAGGCTCCGGTTGGCCAGAGAATAGTCGACCGCCGGTCTGGCTCCGAGCATGAAAGCCACAAAACCGCTCCAGAACAGAAAGACATCGGTCCTTTCATACACTTCGGTCCAGTGCTGCTTGATCCACATCAGCTTGCTCAAGCTGTACGGGCTGCCCAGTGTGTTTCCGGTGATCCGGTACAGGGTTTCGTCGTCCAGCCGGCTGCCCAGGTCCTCCAGAAACTCATCCCCTCTTGGATCGAAGAGCAGCAGGGAATCGCCCAGAATCTCCCGATTCATCGTCACCGGAACAACCGACTCGCCCAAGGAGGTAACGGCCAAAGCAGTCACCGCTTCGCTGCAGTTCGCCACCGCCTCGGCGATCGTCTCCTTGATCTTCTGCCACACCTTGAGGCTTTCCAGCTGACCCCAGCCCGGTTCGGGGCTCAGATACGCGTACTCCCGGTAGACGGAGGACAGGATCTTTCCTTTCTCGGAAAAAATCACCGCCTTGCAGCCGGTGGTTCCGACATCGATGCCCATGAGACTCATACTAAATCACCCCTGCTCCCGCTCAAACAGAGATAATCCTTGAGCAACCAGCAGGTCCGCTCGTATACAGATTCCTGGGCTTTTGCTGCATCCCCGGCATTACGCAGCGTCGTTTCGTACACCTGCCGGATCTCTGTCCCGATATTCATCTTGGCAATGCCCTGCTTCATGGCTTCCAACACGTAACTCTGCTGAATGCCCGAACCGCCGTGAAGAACCAGAGGGATCCCCGTAGCTTCGTTGATCTCCTTGAGGACTTCGATGTTGAGCCTGGCCGTTACTTTCTTCTTGTCTCTGATCGCTTCACCGATCCGCCCGTGAATATTGCCGATGGCCACGGAGAGCCAGTCACAGTCGCTCTCCCTCACAAAGCGTGATGCCTCCTGGGGATCGGTGAACCCCTGACCGGATCGAAACATCTCTTCATAGGGTGGAAGAGGACCCTCTTCATGACCGAGAACCGCACCCAACTCGGCTTCACAGGGTATCCCTGCTTGATGAGCCAGTTCGGCCACCCGACGGGTTTCCTGAATATTTTCCTCCAGATCCAGGCGGGATCCATCCACCATCACCGAATCAAAACCCAGCTCGATGGCTTCCCGAATAATATCGAGATGGTCGACCCGCTGCCCATCCTCATCAATTACAGGGATGTGATCCAAATGCAGGCCCACGTAATGAGGGTCGCCATATTTCTGAAATTCCTCGTAGACGGCCGCCATGCTTCGACTCTCAAACTTTCGCCACTCCGCCCGAGCCACTTCTACCAAGGCAAAGACATCCTGATCGACTACCGCCCGGATCACCGGTTCCAGCATGGGAAGGTACGGTATGTTGAAAGCCGGAACCAGGAGGCCGGCCTTCCAGGCATTGGTAAGGATCTGTGCTGTTGTATTCATTTTATATTCCTCCAAAATTATTTTGACGATTCAGCGGGGGCCATGCAACTCCCTGAACCTGCTACCGGAGAAGCGACAGCAGGGCTTCATCCGTCATGCTCCCCCGGATTGCCAGATCGGCGAGGGTCCGGCGGGTTATCCCCTTGTGGATCGTGTGGGGGGAGGTGACCGAAGCTGCGGCAAGGGCCACTCCCAGCCCGTGGCTGCCGGCCAGGGACAGACCGAGGGCCAACCCGGCGATCATGCCGGCCAGGTGAGCATCCCCAGCTCCTCCGGTGGTAACCACATGTACCGGAATCGCAGGCACGTGCAGCAGCCGCCTACCGTCCCAGCTCCAACTGCCCGCTGCCCCTGCGGTCACCGACAGCAACAGATGGGGGGACCTGCGGCCGAGGCGAGTGATTGTAGCTTCGACGATCGCTTGCGGATCGGCGATTTCGCTGTCGATTTCCGCAAGGATGCGGGCTTCATCCTGATTCAAGGCCAGCAGATCCACCTTTGCCGGCAGATCCGAGCGGCAGGCCTGCTCCATCTCCCCGCTGGTGAAACTGGCTATCCGAAATAGACCATGCCGCGTCCCAAGCTCCAGAACCTTCTCCCGCGCCTCCAGGGGTACCTCGGGCACGGCTAAAGCGACCCCCCTCCCGCCTGCACGGACAAATTCGGCCTCCGCTGTCGCCACATATTCGGAGTTCACTTCCGCACTGGCCGAATCCTCCGTAGTCATATTCCCGCCTGAACCGCCGGGATAGAGGAAGCAGAAGGAGTAAAGAGTACGCTTCTCCGCAAGGGTATCGACATAGCGAAGGTCCAGCTCCGCCTCCCTCATCTCTTCGATAAGACGAGCTCCCGCCTCATCGTCCCCCACCCTGCCGATCGGCAGAACAGCAAACTGCCCACCGAGAAGAGATTTCACATAGTGGCAGAGGATGTGCAGCTTGCAGTAGTCCCGCCGGTCAAGAAATTTCCCGCCACGGCTCTCCTCTCGACCCAGGGTGTGATCCCCCCGAAGCAGGAAGAAACTCCCCGAGCCGATCCCCCCCGTGCCGATGAGGGTATGGAAACGAAGGGACTTGCCCTTTACTTTCAGGAGATTACCTTTTCCGGACACGACGTTGAACTCTCCTTCCGCCTGGTTGCGGGAATGGTTTAAGCCTCCAGGCCCAGATCCCACTCTGGATGAACGCCGATCGGGTGGGTAGCAGTCTGCACGGTGGCGGTAATCAGTGCATCCGGATGTTCCTGCAGCAGGGTCATGGGATACTCCGGTGTGGGCCCGCTGAACAGAGCCACCCGCAGTGCGGTCTGTTTCCAAGCTCCCGTGTCGGAGAACAGCCGGACCTTAGCCGCCGCCAGGCACTCCTTGAGGCCCAGGGTGACAGACATGGGCGGAACGAACTGGTAGGCGGCTCCGAAGCTGCGCTGGGCCAGGGCCAGGATCGTGTCCCAGTTGTTCTCCTGAATTCGAACGCTGCTCTCCCGCAGCTGCTGCAGAGAGATCCGGCTGTAGGGATGGCGCCGGGCCTGGTTGTAGGCGATGTGCCCGTCCTGCCCCCAGCC
>CAZBXU010000156.1:0-8582 GCA_964495755.1 uncultured Spirochaetaceae bacterium
CGATCGTCAACATGATCCGCGGTTGCACCACGCGGTAGTTGCTGAACGCATACTCAACAACGTAGCGGTAGTCGTCTTCGGCACCGTCGCCGTCAAAGTCGCCTTGCTTCACATCGCGTGGAGCGATGATGCGTACGCGGGCGTCGATCAGGACGTTCGAATCGATGTCGATCGCCACCGAGTTTGCGATGCCGCAGCACAGAGTGGGCTCCAACCACAACCGGTCGTCGATCTCTTGGTCGAAGTCCAGATCGATCTTGCAGTAGGCGGCTGGGTAGTCTTCCGGATCGTTCGGGTGTGTTCCGGCAACGATTTCGTCATCGTCGGAGAAACCGTCTCCATCCGTGTCTATCGGTTCGATCGTCACATCGGGCAAGAGCGGAATCAGCTCGGAATTGCACGGGTCATCGTCGAGCCCATCGATGAACCCATCGGAATCGGAATCCCGATTCGTCGGGTCGAGCATCGGCACGAAGCGCACGAAGAAGTCGACCGGGTCCTCATCGAACAGGCCGTCACCGTCGTTGTCGAGCAGATCGACCGGATCTTCATCGATCAGCGCGTCGCCGTCGTTATCGAGTTGCGTGTACGTGACAGGAACGCATATCCAATAGACCTCCGGCCCATCGAGAATTCGGTCATTGTCCGTGTCGTGGTCGAGCGGATTGGTCGGGTTGAAGGTCAGCTCCAGCTGGCTCCAGGGCGGGTCCTCGTCGATGAGGCCGTCCCCATCGTTGTCGATCCCGTCGATTCGGTCCTCATCAACGAAGCCGTCGCCGTCATCGTCGAACGGCACGGGAGGATACGCGAGCAGCGGTTGACGCTGATTGCGTTCTTCCCAATCGGTCAAGTGGTCATCATCCGTGTCGGAATCGCACGGGTTCGTCTCAGTCGGATATGGGATCGGCGGTCCGGGGAGCGGGTCCTGATGATCGAACTCGCTCGGCAGGAAGTCGAAGTTCCCGTCATGGTTTCGATCCTCGTACCCATCCTCAAGACCATCCTGGTCCGTATCACTGATCAGCGGTTCGAGACAACCACAATCCGGGTACTCTACCAGGATCGGGCGTCCGAAGATATCGGTAGGCGGGATCATGTACTGCCGCGAGGTCGAGAAGCCGAGCACCTCGATCCCGTCGCCGTCCGCGTCGCCGTCCGTGTCATACTGGTTCGGATCAGTCTCAGGTGTCCCTGCATCGCCGGTTCCCCAATCCTGCCCGATGCCGCCGTCCCAGGTTCCATTTCCGTTCTTATCCTCACCGTACCCGTACGGGTTCGGGTGATCCCCAATCCCGTCGACGCTCCCAGAGCGCACGATGTTGCGCGGATCCGCTGACGGCCACGTGTCACTGCATGGCTCCAGTGTGGGTACCGCGCACGACTTGCAGATCGGGTTGACGACAACTCTTGGATCCGAGAGATTCTCGGTCATCCACGGGGTTCCTGTGCCGCCGTCGCACAACCCGTCGCCGTCGGTGTCGGCGTTAACGGGGTTCGTGGGATTCGTTCCGAACACTTCAGCCGAGTCAAGAAGCCCGTCATCGTCGGTGTCCGGGTCGAACGGGTCTGTCGGGATCGGCCCGCCACCGGTCACCTCGTGCCAGTCGTTGCGGCCGTCATTGTCGGTATCGCAGTCATCGGGGTTCGTGCCGATGGCGATCTCCTCACCATCGTTCAGCCCGTCGCCGTCGGAGTCTGGATCACAAAGGTTCAGCCAGTCGTCGTCCCTCTCTTCTCCATCGAAATCGTCCACGTTGCTTGCCGCAATCCCTGGGAACGGAAGTGTCCGGTAGCCCACGTCAATGAAGTCCTCGTAGTGCGTATAGCTGTAGTCATACGCATCGTTCGGTGGCGTTAGCAGCGACCCCGTGACGGTCAGCGCCGGATCCACCTCGACCCGCGCGCCGTCTTGGATGCTGTCGTCGTCGGAGTCATCATCGTTAACGAACGGGCACTCGGTGTCCCGGTCTCCTGCAGGGGCGTCGTCTCCGATGTACGTTGTGCCCAACCCACTGCCCGGGTACTCCTGCGGGTCGAACAAGTGATCGTCGTCGGTGTTGATGTCCAACGGGTCCGATTCTTGATCGAACGTTCGCTGCGGCCATGTCCCACTGGTGGCGATCAGCTCCTCGGAGTCCATCAGCGTGTCGTTGTCGGTGTCCTTGTCGAGCGGATCGGTCCCCGTGATGTTGACCTCTTCGTAATCGGAGAGACCGTCGTTGTCCGAGTCTTGGTCGAGAGCAGGCACCGTGACCGCGACCGTGGGAACGGGAAGCACCGGCTCGAAGCTGTACGGCCCGAGATGGTTGTTTCGAGTCCCCGGCGATGGGGTAGGTGTTGTTGGGCTGGTGAGGTCGCCGAGAATCGGCGGCTCGGTCGAAACGCCCTCCGGAGTTTCGGTGTTGAACCCAGGGGTGGCGCGCGTCAGCGGATTCTGAGGGTCGAAGCCGCCTGAAGGCACGGGCCGTCCTCCGATGAGCAAGACCTCTTCGCCGTCCAGCAGTCCGTCCCCGTCGGTGTCCGGGTTGCAGAGATCCGTCTCGTAGTAGCCCGCGCTGCCGATGGGCGCTTGGCTGTCGTAACTGCCGACGCCCGGATACGTTGGGACAAGACCCTTGACCCCCCAGACGCCGTCGTGGTTGGCGTCCTCGACGCCGTCCTGCAGCCCGTCGTCGTCGGAGTCGTCGTCGTTGACGAACGGGCAGTCCTCGTCGCGGTCTCCGTAATCGCCGGACGTATCCCCGTGGTCGCGCCCTACGCCGGATCCCAAGTACTCGTTGTATTCCACGTCGTCCCGGATCTCGTCGTCGTCGGTGTCCGGGTCGAGCGGGTCCGACTCCTGGTAGAACGAGCGGTACGGGAAGTCCCCCGCGGTGACGATCACCTCCCACGCATCGAGCAGCCCGTCGTCGTCCGTGTCGGCGTCCAGGGCGTCCGTCCCAGTGACGTTGACCTCCTCGTAGTCGGACAGACCGTCGTCGTCGCAGTCGTCGTCGAGCGCGGGAAGTGTTTCCACGACGAGCCCGTCAGGATTGATGGCCTCGACCATCTCGAAAGCGGGAGCGGTGGAAGAATGCCAATCATCCGGCTCGTCAAGCAACCCGCCGAACAGCGCGAACTCCTCGCCGTCTGTCAAACCGTCGCCGTCGGTATCGGGATTGCAGAAGTCGGTCTCCCCTACCAGCCCGTCATCCTGTGCAGTGCGCCCACTCCTGTGCCCCGTGTCGCCGAGCGCGTAGGTGATGGTGGTGTCGATGTCCCTGTCCAACCAGCCTTCGGTGCCGTCCTGCAGTCCGTCGTCGTCGGAGTCGTCGTCGTTGACGTAGGGGCAGGTTGTGTCCGGATCCCCACTGTTAACCGAGTCCGTGCTGGTCTCATCCACGCCCGATCCTGCACCGTTGTTGTACTCCACGTCGTCGCGGATCCCGTCGTCGTCGGTGTCCGGGTCGAGCGGGTCGGACTCCTGGTAGAACGAGCGGTACGGGAAAGTCCCGCCGGTCACGATCAGCTCCCATGAATCCAGTAGGTCGTCGTCGTCGGTGTCCGCGTCCAATGGGTCGGTTCCGGTGACGTTCACTTCCTCGTAGTCCGACAGACCGTCGTCGTCGCAGTCGTCGTCGAGTGCGGGGATCGTTGACACGGTGGTTCCTGAAGGATCGACGGCCTCGACCATCTCGAAAGCGGGAGCGGTGGAAGAATGCCAATCATCCGGCTCGTCAAGCAACCCGCCGAACAGCGCGAACTCCTCGCCGTCTGTCAAACCGTCGCCGTCGGTATCGGGATTGCAGAAGTCGGTCTCCCCTACCAGCCCGTCATCCTGTGCAGTGCGCCCACTCCTGTGCCCCGTGTCGCCGAGCGCGTAGGTGATGGTGGTGTCGATGTCCCTGTCCAACCAGCCTTCGGTGCCGTCCTGCAGTCCGTCGTCGTCGGAGTCGTCGTCGTTGACGTAGGGGCAGGTTGTGTCCGGATCCCCACTGTTAACCGAGTCCGTGCTGGTCTCATCCACGCCCGATCCTGCACCGTTGTTGTACTCCACGTCATCGCGGATCCCGTCGTCGTCGGTGTCCGGGTCGAGCGGGTCGGACTCTTGGTAGAACGAACGTGCGACTCCCTCGACATTGTCTCCTGGCGCCTCGGCGAAGACTGGGAACGGCCCACCTCCCGTGACAATGAGTTCTTCGGCATCACTCAATCCGTCACCGTCCGTGTCCCAGTGCAACGGATCCGTCATGGTGACGTGAACCTCTTCGTAGTCGGAGAGGCCGTCGCGATCGCAGTCCGTATCGACGGCGGGTATCGTGTTCGAGAACCCTCCGTCCCCCCAGACGATAGGAACTTGGCCATGGCCGAACAACCCTTCTTCCTCGCCGTCGAGCAACCCATCGTTGTCCGTATCCTCGTTGCAGGCATCGGTCTCGCCGATTCCGTCCAGCGTGCTACTGCCGTAGTAAGTCACCTGCCAGATACCGTTCGAGCCGACCTCGTGGCCGTCCTGCAGGCCGTCGTCATCGGAATCGTCGTCGTTGACGCACGGGCAGGCTATGTCTCGTAGCGTGCCCCCTGCCGTACCGCCTGGGAACTCGTCGTCGTCCCGGATCCCATCGTCGTCGGTGTCCGGATCGAGCGGGTTAGACTCCTGATCGAACGAACGGTTCGGGTACGTTCCTGAGAGTACGAAGACCTCGTCGTCGTCGTTGAGGCCGTCGTTGTCGGAGTCAGGGTCAAGAGGATCGGTCTGCGTGGCGTGCACTTCTTCGAAGTCAGACAGGCCGTCATCGTCCGTGTCCTGGTCTTCGGGGTCCGTTCCCAGTCCCACTTCTACTCCATCAAGGAGGCCATCATTGTCAGTATCCGCGACGCACAAGTCGGACACATCGGAGGCCGGCTCATAGGAACCCGACGCGTTCGTGTCTTCGTAGCCATCCTGCAACCCGTCGTCGTCGGAGTCGTCGTCATTTACGAACGGACACGAATTGCAGTCGGGCCCGGCGCTGAACTCCTTGTTGTCATCCAGCCCGTCCCCGTCGGTGTCCAGCTCAAGCGGGTTGGCGTGATTGCGAGCATCGCCGCACTCCCACGTGTCAACCTCGTCCCCATCCGAGACGGTGTCGCAGTCGGTGTCGGCAACGCAGAAGTCGGTGTTGTAGCCGACCTCGTCCCCGTCGGAGAGCCCGTCCCCGTCGCTGTCCGGGTTGTTGGGATTCGGACGCCGATTACCCCCGTAGAAGCCGCCGCACTCGGAGATCTCGTCGTAGTCGCCGAGGCCGTCGCCGTCCGTATCGGTCTTGGTGTAGTCGGTGCCGGTGACGGTCTGCTCAATGGTGTCGTACAACCCGTCCCCATCAAGGTCGGTCGTCAGCGCCGTTCGGATGATTTCGATCACGATGCTTGAACCCGCAACGATCGCGGCCCCGACGTCGCTCCATGGGATCGTGACCCCCGATTGCACGACGATCCCCGCGGTGACCACTCCGTCCGGGATGAGATCGATGGCGAGTGCAACGACATCCAACCCCATTTGCACGGCGGCCATTGCGACATCGGCCGCGTTGAAATCGAAGATCATCTGATCGATGTCGACCCCGCCGCTCCCGCAGCCGTCGTCACAATCATCGCTGCCTAGAGTGTCGCCTCCTTGATCCGGATCGAACTCGGGTTGATCCGCTCGGCTCACGCTGACCGCAGCCGTCGACGCGAGATGCACGCCGTCCGTTGGCACGTATTTGACCGTCACGATGGCGAGAAGAGCACTTGACTCCACATTGAACGTGCAGCTCGGCGACGACCCGAAGAGCCCGCCGCAACCCGTGATGTCTTCGTCCGGATTGCCTACGAAGACGAACTTCCCCTCGATCGGGGCCGGAACGCCGTCGTTTTCGGGATTCTCCTCCACCGTTGCCGTAAATGCGGCGCCCGTACCCGTGCTGACGCCGGACAGCGTGGTGATCGTGTGTCGCTTGGCAATCGGCTGGATGAACGCGCCGGCGCTGTCGGCGTGAACGCCGTCCGAAGCGGTGAACTCGGCCGTGATCGTGTCGTAGCCGCCCTCAGCATCGGGATCGAGCCCGGTGCACAGGTAGTCGAACGTCCACTTCGACTCATCGCCGCTCGGCATTGTGGGGCCTGCCAGGTTGTACGTGCCGCTGTCCGTTGACGAGCTGCCGTCCGTTGACAGCACGGTGGTGAGCGAGCTGATGGCGCCAACCGGCGAGCTCGCCGTGCCCTCTTCCGCGACGTCCTTCACGGTGATGGTGCATCCCGTGTACGTCTCGTTCACGAGCAGCATCGCCTGCGAGCAGGCGACGTACACCTCTATCGGGCGGAGTTCGACCGCCAGCCCGGCCGAAGCGGACTTGCCGGTGTGCACGTCGGAGCCGTCGTAGATGGCGGTGATCATTGTCGTCCCGGCGTCGAACGCACCTGGCGTGTAGGTCACGCTGCATTGGCCGGCGACCAGAGTCGGCGTATCCGTTGAGAACGCACCATTCTTCCCGCCGTCGTCGAGCGTCACCGTTCCGGAAGGGACCGTCGGGTTCCCCTCGGTGGTGTCGTCTTCGACGTGGACCGTGACAGTGATCCCCTGACCGATGTACGCGGTCGTCGGGCTGAAGGTCAGGGTCATGTCTGCGGCGCGCCTGACGATCTGCTGGGCGTAGGTCCCTTCACTCGGCTCGTGGAACCAACCATTGCCGGGATCTTCCTCTCCGCTGTACAACGCCGTGAACACATGCGGGTTCGTCGCCGCGCTGGTCGGGGTGTAGGTGAACGTGCATCGCCCCGCCGCGTCGAGCGTGCGTGTCGCCGGGGAACTCAGCGTGCCCTGTCCCGACGGATCGACCGACACGGTTACCGTCCCCTGCGGGATGTCGTAAGGATCGGACACGTCCACGACCTGAACGGTGAACGTGGCGGTATTCTCGACGATCAGCGGCGTGTCCGCACCCATCACCTCGGTGCGGGTGGTCGGGTCCGTGTATTCGTGCTGCTCCGTGTCGTTGGTACTCGTAAGGAAGTTGGTGTCTCCCGAATACTCGGCAGTAAGAAGACTCCACCCGGCGGCCGTCGTCGGCTGTGTCACGGTGATCGTGCAACTCCAGTCTCCAGTGGCGGGATCGACGCCGGCGGTGCAGCTGTTGCCGAACGAGTCCGTCACCGTCACCGTCCCCGTGGGATCGCCGTCCCCGGGGAAAGCAACGCTGACCGTTCCCTCCACCTGATACGGTTGTCCGAGAGCGGTCGGGTCGGGCTGGTCAGTGACGCTCGTCCCCGTACTCGCAGCTGCCACGACGACGCCGAGTGGATCGCTGGTGCTGCTCTCGAATTCCCCGGGAGACCCGGTGTAGGTCGCGGTAACCTCAAAGGAACTCACCGAATCGAATCCGGTCGCCAACACCAACTCGGCCTCGGCCTCGCCGGGGGCCACCCCCGCAAGAGCAGCGGATCCTAGATACGTCACTACGTCCCTGTAGAAATCGACCGTGCCCGTCGGGGTGTCCGTACCACTCGTTGGCTGAACGGTCGCTATGAAGGTCACGGTCTGCCCGACGACCAGCTCCGTATCAGGAGGGGGGGAGATGTTTGCTGGATCGGACGTCAAGGTCGTGGTCGTGCCTACGGCCACCGCAAGCACCGTCTGCGTGAGGGGATCGCTCGTGCTGGTCGCGTAGTTGGGATCGTCGTCGTCCTCGTCGTAGACGACGTAGATGTCGTAGGATCCGTCTCCCTCGCTCGAGAAATCGTACGTGCACTCCGCCTCCCCGTTGGTGACGGTGCACTCGTCGCAGATCGGGGTCAGATTGCCACTGATGTAGAAATCCGCGGTCCCGTCGATCGCCGGTCCCCCGATCCAGTCGGAGGTGACCGTCGCGGTGAACGTTACATCCTGTCCCTCTTCCGACGGGTTGAGATTGGAGACGACGGACGTGGTCGTTCCGGCCTGGTTCACCGTGAGATAGACGGGACCTTTACTGGAGGAGTTGAGCTCGGGATCGCAGATCGTGCATCCCTCGTAGGATCCTTGGATCGTATAGGTTCCGGCGGTGTCGGGCGCGAAGTAGTATTCAGACTCAAATGGATCCCCGCCGCTCGTCTCGACCTCGCTGTCGAGGACATTGCAGCTTCCCGATCCGGGGGACTTGACACACCGGGTCAGTGCACCGGAAAACATCACCTCGGAGGTGGTCTGGGCTTGGAGCTTCCACGTGATCGTCACGGCTTCGCCGAGGGTGATGACAAAGCTGGGAACCGCGGAAATGCTGAGTGACGTGTCGACTGCTCCTTTTGTGACCCGAGGAAACCCTGCCAGGAGGGCAACGACGAGCGCGAGAACGATCACGGCAGTGAGTAGGCTCCTCGTCCTCGTCGTCATACTTCCTCCTTTCAAAGCGGTACGCATCGAATGATCTGTCATCTCTTCCCTCCTTAAAACACCACGCCAGCAGTAACCGCGGCGCGCGTCAATCCGTATCGTCCGAATGTCGCCTGTACCGTTACTACCGCAGGACTAAGCCGGAACGTCAATGTGCTTCCTAAACTGGCAAACCCGAATTTCTCCGCGCGATTGGCGAATGCCACACTCGTCC
>CAZBXU010000157.1:0-1327 GCA_964495755.1 uncultured Spirochaetaceae bacterium
CCGACCTACACACCACAGCCTCAGATCCCCGCCCCGTATCCTCGACCCGCACCGTGACCGGCCGGGTTCCCTACACGATCATTCCGCGGCGATTTTAACGGACCGTAGCGATCGCTTTTAAATTTAGAGCAGTATGAGTATCTCTTCCGTTGTAGGATCGAGCTATATAATCTCCTCTACCCGTCTTATCAAAGACAGGGCGTCGAGGCTCAAGGCTTTTGCAGCTATGGGTCCGGGGGCTGAGAGTCCGAAAGTTTCTATCGAGAGGATTACGGGATTATCGGTAAAGAATCGCTCCCAACCGCTGCCAACTCCGGCTTCTACTACGATTCGTTTTACCTTCGGTGGCAAGATCGATTCTTGAAAAGGAATATCCTGGTTGAGAAATATTTCTGTTGAGAGCATCGAAACCACTCGGATCCTTTTTTCAGGGAAGTGTTTGCCAGCCTCTATTGCGATATTGACCTCCGATCCCGTAGCTATGATTACTAATTCAGGTGGGTCAGGACAATCTCTTACAATATATGCGCCCCTACGAATCGTTTGCCGCCAATTCGTGTCTTGTTTTTCGTATACCACCACAACTTGTCGTGTCAGAATAAGAGCCGTAGGGCCGGAAGTGTTCTCCAACGCGATTCTCCATGCAACATCGGTTTCCTGAGCGTCACCCGGCCGTAGAACAAGAATGTTGGGAATGAGGCGTAGGGATGCGAGATGTTCGATCGGTTGGTGGGTTGGACCGTCTTCACCACTCAATACCGAGTCATGAGTTAATAAAAAAATTACAGGTAGTTTCGATAGGGCAGCCAGACGTATGGGCGGTCGGAAATAATCAGAAAAAACTAAGAATGTTGAACAAAATGCACGCAGTCCTCCATGAAGAGAAATGCCGTTGGAGATCGAACCCATGGCATGCTCGCGTACGCCGTAATGTATCCAACGCCCTTCAGGATAATTCTTGCTTACCGGCGCCAACTCTTCTAAGGAAACGAAGTTTGGCATCTGGAGATCTGCCGATCCGCCGATTAAGTTTGGAACATGAGGTGCCAATGCACTCAGCACCTTACCGTTTGCTTCCCGGGTAGCAATGGAGCTATTGATTTCGAAGTCGATGTACGGTATTACATGTAAACGCTTATTGTCGGAATGAAAAAAATCTTGCCAAAGAACGGCTAGCTTTGGATTTTCTTTTTCCCATACGATGAAATCTCTTTTCCATTTTTCATATTTTTCTTTCCACGAGCCTTTCAATTTTTCCTGAAAATAGATTTGCGCTTCGGGCGCAATATAGAAATCCTGTGCATCTGGAACACCCAGTTTTTTTCTT
>CAZBXU010000157.1:1427-8581 GCA_964495755.1 uncultured Spirochaetaceae bacterium
CGCTTCGGGCGCAATATAGAAATCCTGTGCATCTGGAACACCCAGTTTTTTTCTTACAAGCTTTATCTCCTCGTTGCCGAGGGGTGACCCATGGACTTTATGAGTACCGACAAACGAGGGAGAGCCTCTGCCAATTGCAGGCCTCGAAGCGTTTTGCTACATCCTCGGAGAAAGTGAGATCCGTTTTTCCATCAATCGTAATACGGTTAGAATCGTAGAATACGATAAGCTTCCCTAATCCAAGATGCCCGGCCAAGGAAGCCGCTTCATAACAGACGCCTTCCATGATATCGCCGTCGCTGGCGAGAACATAGGTATAGTGATCGATAATAGGATTAGCCTTTGTGTTAAAACGGGCCGCGAGCATCTTTTCCGCCAGTGCCATACCAACTGCATTGGCAAATCCCTGGCCCAGTGGTTGTTTCTACACCTGGTGTGTGGCCAACCTCGGGATGTCCTGGTGTTTTTGAGCCCAACTGCCTGAAACTTTTGATATCCTCCAGTGAAAGGTCATATCCACAAAGATGCAGTAAGGAATAGAGCAGCACCTAATTCTGCGCATCCGAGAGGAAGCCCTGGGTGTCCGGAGTTCGCCTTTTGAATTGCATCTATACTCAACGTTCTGACACTGAGAGCAACAGCATCTATGGATTCCTGATTCATTTACTGCTCCTGTAACAATGATTATTTATTTGTCAATATTGCTTTTATGTATCTGTCTTTTCCAGACAGCATTGTTTCAAAGACTTCGGCACCGTTGGATACATGTTCCTCAATGCTTACGATTTTTTGTGGGAGGAGCAATCCTCTGTTGATTATACTCAAAGTCTCTTTGAATGTTTCACTTGTGAATCCATATATACCCTGGATATTCAACTCGGTGGTCACTACTTTCTGCATGTCAATTTCAATTTCCCTTGCCGAGTTGCCAACCCAAATGACGTGGCCTTTGATTTTTGTCATTTCGATGCTTTGTCTGGCTGTCACAGACTCACCTACAGCCTCGAAGCAGATGTCGACTCCTCTCTGTCCCGACTGCCGTAATACCTTTTCGCTGGCATCCCCCTTCTTGGGATTTATGAGTACATCTGCTCCAAATGTAGCAGCGGTGTCGAGCCTCTTTTCACTCATGTCGGAAACATATATTTTTTTCGCACCGTTCATTTTGACAAACTGCAAAATACAAAGGCCGATAGTACCCATTCCAATTATGGCAACATCCATATTCTTAAGTGATGGTGCTTGTTTAATTGCTGAGTGGGCAACGGAAAACGGTTCCACCATACTTCCCGCCACGAAGGATACATTGTCTGGAAGGGCAAACGCATTAGTTTCGTTCACGGCTACCATTTCCGCCATGGCGCCGTTGATATCCATGACACCAAGGATCATTTTGTTTGGGCATATGTTCTGGAGTCCGGCCTTACAGAACTCGCAAGTTCCACAAAATTGAATAGGTTGTACACAGATCCTATCTCCAACAGAAAAACGAGTAACTTTTTTACCAGTTTCCATCACGACACCAGAAAACTCATGACCCATGATCATTGGAGGGATTCTCCTGCCTGTGATTCCCAGATACCCGTGTAAGTCGGATCCACAGACGCCTACAGCTCGCATAGACACGAGCAATTGATCATCCTTGACTTGTGGCTCTGGAACATCTTCCCATTGAAGCCGCTTCGGTTCATGATAGACGAGTGCCTTCATATACGCTCTCCTTTTTCGCCGACATATTGCTGTACTGAATGCATGATACCTCCTGAATCCAGCCCGTGTTTTTTGAGAAGCTCGTCCGCTGTCCCCGATTCACCGAACGTATCTTGAACGCCGATTCGCAGCAGGGTGGCTGTTTTTGATGATCCTTGCATTCCAGCCATTATTTCGGCCAAAGCGCTTCCGAGACCTCCATAGATACTGTGTTCTTCGACGCTGAAGATATACCTGTATTTTTCGGCCATCGATTCAACAAAGTTGACGTCTATGGGTTTGATCGTGTGGAAATTGACCAAACCGGCTTCTATACCCTGTTTCTGTAATTCATCTGCGGCAGCCAGTACGTTACTGAGAACAGGTCCATATGTAGCAAAGGCGATTGCACTGCCTTCTCTGATGACCTGAGCTTTGCCAAGCTCAAAGGAAATGTTGTCGCTGATTACACTTGGTGTGGCATACCGAGATAGCCGGATGTAAATCGGGCCCTGCATGCGGTATGCGGTGCGGATGATTTGTTCTGTCTGATTGCCATCCGCCGGGATCGCAACTGTCATATTGGGAAGCATACGCATCAACGCCACATCTAGTAGAGATTGATGAGTCGCACCATCCGGGCCCTGGGTTAAACCAGCACTTGATCCACATAATTTGACATTTGAGGATGGGAGGGCTATCTGTTGCCGTATCTGATCGAATGCTCGACCTGTAATGAATATAGCGAAAGAATTGACAAATACTATCTTGCCGCAGCGCGCCATACCGGCGGCTGTCGAGATCATATCCTGCTCGGCAATTCCCATCTCTATAAAACGGTTGGGATCAACCCCTGCAATGTTGTACGATCGTGTAGAGCGGCCTAGATCGCAGTCCATGGCCACTACATTCCTGTCTTCTCTGGCCAATTCCGCCAGGGTTACTCCGTAACGGTCTCGTGTTGCTTCCTTGTTATTATCGGCCACGCCTGTCCTCCTAACTCCTGTCGAACGACGATAGCTTCTCTTTGATTTCTTTTTCGGCCTGCTTGTATTGATCTATCGGAAGATTGAAGTTGTGGTACTTGAAGGTATTCTCCATAAAGCTTATTCCCTTGCCTTTTAACGTGTCAGCGACAATCGCAATAGGCCGGTCTTGCATACCGTTTACCAGATCCAGTGCTTGACAAATTTCGGCAAGGTTATGGCCATTCACATGAATCGGCCGCCATCCAAATGCAGATAGTTTTTCCAGTAACGGTTCGATACCCATCATGCAATCTACTTCACCTTGGCTTTGGAACTTGTTGCGATCCACAATGACACAAACATTTGTTAATCGGTAATGGCTAGTTGTCATGGCAGCTTCCCATATTTGGCCCTCTTGAAGCTCGCCGTCACCAAGGATCAGAAAAATATTGAATCTCAATCCATCCAACCTCGCAGCCAAAGCTATACCGTTTGCGTACGACAACCCCTGTCCTAGAGACCCGGTAGGTGCTTCAAGCCAGGGCAGTTTTTTAATATCCGGATGTCCCTGCAGCCTTGTACCCATTTGCTTTATAGTTGGCAGTTCCTCGATTGGGATGATCCCCAGCAAGGCCAAAGTTACGTACTGTGTCGGAACCGAATGTCCTTTACTCATGATGAATCTATCGCGATCAGGACTTGTGCAGTTGTCAATCGTATAATTCATTTTGTAGAAGTAAAGAGCGGTCACTAATTCTACGCAAGACAACGAACCGCCAAAATGATGTGCTTTGCCATGAGAGAACATCTGCAGCAGCTCCCACCGGATCTGGGCGGCTTTCTGTTCCAGTATTTGTAGACCTGCTTTGTCCAAGTTGTTTTTCATTCAGCTACTCCTTCCCTCTACTCTAGCAATTCTCACACTGGTGTTTTCTCGGTTTCTCTCTTGAAAAAAATGGCAAAGGCTATGAGAGTAGATCTTCGAGGAACTTCTTCACTTCATTGTCAGGGATTGAAGGAATATCAAGCATCTGTTTCACTCCAGGGAAATTAAGGATTGGTACCAGGAGGTCATTCGGCATTGAACGCAGTATTTGGATAAGGGGAGGATGAATCGCTTTGGATAGGTTTTCTACCGTTTCTCTGCCTTTTTTTTGGAACTCTTTTCTATGCGCAGGGTATCCAGCACCCCACTCCACTGCGAAGAGTCGATCGAAAATGAATCCTAAATTGACGTCCCCGCCCCAACCATAATCCTGATTCAGGGTCAAAGAGATGCAGTTTCCTCCGTTGATTTGACTGAACAACCATGCATTCAGAGGACTGCGAATCTGTCCACATATAACATTGGGAAACTGTAGGGCCACATTTAGGAAACCCTGACCAGTAGAACAGCCGCCCACTACGTAGTCGGCTCGTTTTAGATTCAGTACTAATCCGGCGAGTATCCCTGCTTGGATGTAATCTTCTAGTTCTGGTGCTGATCCTTTTTCCTTCATTCCTAAATTTATAATTTCGTGGCCTTTCTCGTTCAGCGCTGAAATAATATGACAGTTTTTGTCCGCTGTACTTGTTTCACTTATTACAGCAATTTTCATTATTCTCCCTTTCATCAGGTTATCTGTTTTTGTGATACGGTTTTACTGGAGAGAGGCAGGCCCCATGTACCCTGGAAATCCACATCCAGCATATTTTCTAGTACAAGCGCGGCAGCTCCTATACAGTTGGCGTTTTCTCCAAATTCAGCTAGGCTGAATTTCGGCTGCCGAAAAACGCCGAAAGTGTAAGCCCTCTTGCGAGCTGTTTCTTTGATCGAATCCAGAAAATATTTACCGGACGTTGACAACCCACCGGCGAAAATGACCAGTTCTGGATTGAGGATATTGATAACGTCGGCTAAGGCAATACCGATATAGTTTGCTGCTTGCATCATTAGTTCTTTTGCCAGTACATCCCCTTCTGCCGCGGCCTCCGCAACAATTTTGGCGGATATATTATCGAGTTTACCATCGATTTTGTCCTGGATCATCGCTGCCCGTCCAGATTGTATCAATCGAACAGCAGATGAGGCGATGGCTTCACCGCTAGCCACTACTTCCAAGCAACCCTGATTACCACAACCGCAGGTTGGGCCGTTTGGGATTACTGTTAAATGGCCAAACTCACCGGCAGTGGAGCTCAAACCATGGTAAATTCCGCCATTTATTATTATACCTGCACCGATTCCACGCCCGAGTATAATTCCCAATATGTTCTTCGATCCCAGGCCAACGCCAAAACGAGCTTGACCAAGGGTCATGCAGGCTCCGTCATTCTCGATACATACAAACAGGTTTAGTTTTTCTTGGAGAATCCTTACAAGCGGAAGATTGTTCAGTTCAGGCCAGTTGGGTGCTACGAGTCCTGTACCGCTCTCAGTATCTACCAACCCGGGATAAGAGATACCAATACCTTTGATTTTATCACCTATCTGCGGGTTGGAGGTCTGAATGCGCTCCACGAGATCAACTAGAATTTGCACAACCGATTCGCGAGAAATTTTTTTCGATAGAGGGATGTGTTCTTTCTGAAGAACATTTCCGTGCAAGTCGATAATCACGGCTATTGCTTTTGTTAATCCAAAATCGAGACCGGCTAGGTAAAAAGCATTTGGATTGAATTGAAGCATCACTGGTCGTCTGCCTCGACGAGATTCCGAAGGGCCTATCAGGCGTACGATTTTTGCCTTTTCCAATTTGGAAACAATGTTTGATATTGTTGCCGGTGTTAGATTAGTATGCCTGGCCAGTTGTGCTCTGGATAGCTTTTTCTCTTGATTTATGGCGTTAAGGACCGTAAGAACGTTACGTTTTTTTAGAAAACGTAACGTATGCATCTCCATGTGCTAATCTTTCCTGTCGTCGATTGGATTTCTATATCCCCTTAGTATTATAGTAAATTATTAAAATAAACAATAGAAAAAATCGCCAATTTTATTGATATTTTTGCGAAAATGTATTAGAAATATTTTAAAATAAAATAATATTCGCAAAAGCGAAAGTGAATATTTATATCACAAAAAAAGAGGGTGCATTTGTGGCGAGAAGGAGTTTTCACTTTGAAAGCGTTAATTAATTACGATGAAAAACCGGGAAGTGTCGAGCTGCGGGAAGTAGACTCTCCGGTACCCGGACCGGGACAAGTACTTATAAAAGTCGAAGCTACGGGAGTGTGCGGCAGTGATATTCATATTTGGAAGGGGCCGGTCAGCTGGAAAATGAAACGTCCCTTGACGATGGGCCATGAATACGCCGGATCGATAGTGGAGGTTGGTCCAGGTGTGACTCTCTGGCATGCGGGGGATCGTGTTACAGGCGAAACAGCTGCAGAAATTTGTGGAAGGTGCGTGTATTGTCGAACGGGAAATTACAATCTCTGTCCGGAGCGCAAGGGTTATGGCGCTCTATATGATGGCTCGATGGCGGAATATATGGTTGTACGCGAGGGTATCCTGCATACGATACCTGAAGAGCTAACATTTGTTGAAGCAGCCCTTACCGAGCCCTCTGCGGTGGCCTTCAATGCCGTATATGTGAAGTCCAAGGTCGTTCCGGGTGATTTTGTTGTGGTCATTGGACCGGGAACGATCGGATTAATGGCCCTGCAAATGGTGAAGCTTTCCTCACCCTTAAAAACTATTATGGTCGGTCTTTCGAAAGATGAAGTACGAATGGGAATTTCAAGCTCTTTTGGCGCAGATCAGCTTATTTATTCTGATCGAGAGGACGCAGTAGAATTGGTGAAAAAGTACGTCGACGGCCATGGCGCAGACTTGGTCGTCGATGCCGTCGGACTCGCAGCCACAATAGATCTCAGTTTAAAGATCGTTAGGCCAAATGGTCAAATAACCAAGATAGGTTGGGATCCGAATCCTTTTGAGGGCAGTATTGATACACTAGTTGCCAAGGCCGCCACCATGCAGGGTTCTTTCAGCCATACCTGGACTACCTGGGAACGGGTACTATCCCTGGCTGCGAAAAAGAAACTAGATCGAAGCCCGATGTTCAAGACATTCACTATGAGTGAATGGCACGAGGCTTTTAAGAGCATGGATAATCTCTCTTTAGCAAAAGCTGTACTAATTCCCTAAAATAGCAAATAGGTGGTAAATGAAACAAGCAGTATTGGTTGCGCCCGGCAGAATTGAATTCCATGAAGTGCCTATCCCGCAACCGGAGCGCGGGCAGTTGCTTCTTCAGATTATGCGCCTCGGGATTTGCGGTTCTGATATCCATGCGTTTCACGGCGAGTATAGACATGTAACATTTCCGTTTGTTCAGGGACACGAAGTCTCAGCTAAGGTGGCTGAGATAGGAGTCGGTGTCAACGGGTTCTCTTTAGGCCAAAAGGTTACGATTCAGCCTCAAATAGCGTGTGGGAAGTGCTATACGTGCACGCATGGTAAGTATCATATCTGTGAAGATTTGAAAGTAATGGGTTTTCAGGCGCCGGGGTGTG
>CAZBXU010000158.1:0-8461 GCA_964495755.1 uncultured Spirochaetaceae bacterium
GCTTTTATTCGTCGTCCCATACTACCCTCTCTTTCAATCTACCAACTTCGGCTGCCCGAGTCGATTCAGTGCCAGTTAAAGTCAGGTATGCAAATTGCTTGGCCAATTCGGGATCGGTACTTTCAAGTCTGCGGTAGGTTGATTGCGCCACTTCATAATTTCCGAGCTCATGATTCACCCGGGCGACGCAGAGCAGCACTTTCGGATTATCCGGTTCTTTCCGATACGCCCTATCGTAATACACCGAGGCTATATCGATTTCGCCTTTCAAGTAGTAGATATTTCCCAAATTTACCAGCGAAGGTACAAATTCTTCTTTTCCCAGCGCATTCTTAAACTGTTCTTCGGCCTTATCGTGGAGTCCATAGCGGGCATAAAGCACCCCGAGGTTGTTCATGGCCCGTACGCTTCCCGTTCTGGCAATCTCGCTTTCCAGTTTGTTCACCCTCGGATAGATCTCCCGATCGATGAAGCGGACTAACTCTTGCAAATATTCGCTGACAATTTTATCTTCCGAGGGCAGAGTGATCTCTCTTCCTCCGGCAGGAAGGCCGACCGGTTCATAGATCTTCCAGGCATCATATAGAGGGAAAAATCCAGCCTGGTCTCTCGTTGAGTACTCTCTCCACTCTCGGGCTCCAATCTGCCAGGCCTCCAGGAATCCACCTTTCAACTCCGTGATTTCCACTGGGATCCAAACCTTTCCCTCCTGAAAGATCAACTCGTCGGGATTTAGAAAGCTCTTTCGGGCTTCATCAGGACTCACCTCAAGGGCGAAGGCGGTCAAAATATGCCCCGGAATCGTGATAAAGGCTGCTTCCACACCAAGCGCTCCGAGCAGAGAGCTGTACAGTATTGACAAATCGTCGCAGTCTCCGGCTTTGTACTCCAAAGACTGTCTGGGAAACTGCAGGAAGTCTATCGCATCTTTTTGCTTGGAAAACTCGGCATAGGGTGTTCTCGGATCGATGATGTAGGCCATTCCATATAGAGAAAGGGCTTTGTGGAGAGCCATCCCGAGGAGAAGATTCTTGTCCACCGCCTGGCTTCCCTTGTCTTTGACCATGCCGGCAACGTTTTTCGAGAATGTCAGCACCATGGGGTCTTTTGCCGTGACAAACGCGGCCGCCTTTCGATCATCATCCCAGGTCATGGCGTTGCGATCAAACACCCTGATCGTTTCAATAACCTCGTCATCATAGCGGTTGCCTTCGTAGGTGTATTCCATTCCAATCTCAACAGCCACCTTGGTTGCTTCCGTAATGTCCAGCACTCTGTCGATAAACAGCGCGTTGAGCTCGATTTCCTGGGCAGTGCCCGCCTCCATCCTAGGCGGAGCTGAACATTGCTTAGGCACATCCATGTATTGCCTGACGAACAGGGTCACTTCAATATCCGTGACCGGTTTGTTATACGGATTCTCCAAGACTGCTTTTCCAATAGGGTTATCATCGTAGTACTTATGGAACACGGGAAAAATGTTTTCAAACTCGATATTGCTCAATTGAAGAATATCCCCTGAACCCAAGAGATCAGGCTGACCCGGTACGACTTTTCTACTCTTCAGTCGCTGCCTTACCGGGAAGTGATAGGAGGTTCCGGCGTAGATCCCCACTGCGCTGTAAAGCCCAAAATAATTTTTGTATGAGCCGCCGGCTCCCAAGCCTAACCGGTTATCCAACAATAAGACCTGTATACCCGCGCCGGCATCGATGAACGGATTCCAGGCACTTTCAATACTCCCTTCGGCATCTAGATAATCAAAAGAATAACCCCCCGTTGCGTAGGCGATAATACCCAGAAGCGAAGACAGAGGAATGTGAGCCCCCAAGCCAATTCCGGCGGAGATCTTGTTGAGGACCGAGTCCATGTTCAGAGGATTCAGGCTGTAGTTCAACCCACCGCTGAGAAAAAGACCGGGTACGTTAGGCAATACGTACCTTGCCGACAAACCGACAGATCCGCCCATGGTGAACAGAGACGAGCTATCGCCGATCGGAATTTCCACAGCGGGATTGAGATGCAAGGAAAGATAAGATTCGATCTTCGGGACTTCTTTTCGCTCGGGAGTGGATTCAATGACCTGCCCAAAAACTAGTGGACAAAAGATCAGATATACTCCAATCAAAACGAAAAATTTACGTTTCATAGCCTTCTCCCGTTACGTTCTTCTTAGAGTTAATATTATTGGATTAATAATATTTAAGAAACCAGTCAAAGATCCGCTAGACAGAAGAAATTTTATCCCATTGATGAATAAAAATCAATCTTTTCGTTGTATAATCTACAGTGTAGACATCTCTCGGGTGAACAAAGGGGAGTGCATGTTCATGCGAAGAAAAGTGCTAGTATTTTCTTTTTGTTTTGGCTGGATCCTTGTTTTGACCGATGCGCGGATCTCAGCCCAGGATTCAAGCCTGCAGGCCGTAGGTGCGCTGAGCTCGGCAAATCTTTACCTGACCTACGTTTCCATCGGCGCTGTTGCCGATAGTCATTCCAGGGAACTCTACAAAGATGAATTCACCGTTTCCCTACTTACAACCATTACCGAGGTGACAAAGAATTCGATAGGGTCGCTGCACAAAGTACTGGAGTCTGAAAGCTTGGATGAAGAAGATACAAATTATCTGAAAGATACGATCGATACCCTTGAGGTTCTGATCGAGCTAGCGGAAAGCTACAAAACCTATATCGAGAAGAACAGCTCACAGTACGCCGCTATCTACAACAACTACAAGCAAATCGCCTGGCAACAGGTAGCAAAACTACTGGGTTTTGAGCAGGAAATGCCGAGCCAGGAGACCGGGAAATAACGATACCTTTCGCCTAGCGTCTCCAGGAAAGCCACTTGCGCATCAGCTTTTGTACAGTCGGAGTAAGTTTGGTCTTCAGGTAGGCAAAACCGACCCTGCTGATGCTCTCCGCCTGGGTGGGATAGGGATGAATGGTGTAGGCCAGATCGGCCAAGCCCGTTTTTGATTTCATGGCCAGGGTGATCTCGCTGATCATCTCTCCCGCGTGGCGGGCAACAACAGTGGCTCCCAGGATCTGGGACGTTCCCTTTCGGGTTACCACCTTGACGAAGCCCCGCTCTTCTCCATCCAGGATGGCTCGATCCACATGTTCCAAAGACTGGGTATAGGTATCTACAGGGATTCCCTTCTCCTCCGCTTCCCGCTCATACAACCCGACGTGGGCTACCTCCGGATCCGTGTACGTGCACCAGGGGATGGTCAGGCTTCTGGTCTTGCGGGTGCGAACAAACAAGGCGTTTTGCACCACAATCGAACCCATCGCTGCTGCCGCATGGGTGAACTTGTAAGGAAAGCAAACATCCCCGGCCGCATAGATTCGAGGATTGGTGGTCTGGAGATACTCATTAACCTTAACGCGAGACCTTTCGTACTCCACACCCACCGCCTCCAAGTTCAGGCCCTCGACATTCGGAGCTCTGCCGATTCCAACCAGAATCTCATCAACAACGATGCTGATCTTCTCCCCCCCGCGCTCGCAATGAACGACCTTTTCAGATCCCTTCTGCTCAATACGCTCGATCGAGCATTCCTTTATCAGGCGGACTCCGTCTTTCGTAAAGGACCGCTCGACCAGCTCTGCCGCTTCCCGTTCCTCTCTGGGGAGGATGTGATCCGTCTTTTCAAGCAGGTACACTTCGGAGCCGAAACGGGCAAAGACTTGAGATAATTCACAGCCAATCGGCCCTGCCCCGATTACCGCCAGCCTGGAAGGAAGCTCCGTAAGGCTGAACACGTTCTCGTTGTTCAGATAACCCGCCTCCTCCAATCCGGGAATCCCCGGGGCAGCCGCCCTGGCGCCGGTTGCCACGACCGCTTTGGCGAAGCGCAGAGTTATTCCATCCACCTCTACGGTGTCCCGGCCTGTAAATCGAGCAGTCCCCAGATAGACGTCTACTCCGAGATCCTTGTAGCGATGTGCAGAATCTACCGGACTGATACCCGCCCGCAGCCGTCGCATCCGTGTCATGAGGGCCGGGAAATCGACTTTGACTCCATCGGGCACTACGATTCCGTATTCGCCGGCGTCCCTCACATCCGCCGAAGCTCGCGCCGAGCGGATCAGACCCTTGGAGGGCACGCAACCTACGTTGAGACAATCCCCGCCCATCAGGTGTTTTTCAATCAGGGCTACCTTTGCTCCCAATCCGGCCGCTCCGTTCGCCGCAATCAAACCGGCCGTGCCGGCACCGATAACAACGAGGTTGTACCTGCCGTCGGGCTCCGGGTTCTGCCAATCCGCCGGGTGGACATTATCCACGAGCTTTTGGTTGTGCTCGTCCTCCGGATGGACCCGTACATCATTCTTTGTTTCGACAACGGTATTCATACGCATATCTCCTATTGGTTGTACCTTATCTTTTATGTAGTATTCCTATTGACGATATCAATCCGTTTTTTCTTACCTCAATTGTCCCCGAAAACGGCGCTTCCCGACGAACATCACGACACAATCCGATTGACAAATCGCAAGGGTATGGTTTTATATAACCAGAATACCCTTTTACTACCATGGACAATAAGGTCAATAAGATCGAAAACTGGATAACGCCGAACCCAGAGGCATTCGATGAGGAGGATTTCCTCGTCAATGCTATCCACACAATGGCGGAAAAACAAATCGGAGCGATTCTCGTAACTCAAAATAACGAGCTCAGCGGAATCTTCACCGAGCGGGACCTGCTGCGGCTGTTCTCTGACAATACGGAAAAGGCTTTTAAGGAGCACTTGGTGCGTCCAATAAAGACGTTTATGACCGCATCACCCATCTGTGCCCAATCGCAGGATGACTACAATACCGTATACATGAAGATGAAAACCCACGATGTTCGTCACATCCCGATCCTTGAAGACAAAAAGCTCGTGGGCATCGTTTCGATGCGCGATTTGATCCATCACTACCAGAACAAGCTGGAAACGGCGTTCAATGAAGCACGCCAGGAAATCGAAGACCTGAAGAAACTGGTCGCGGTGGCTGGTAGCGAGAAGCTAGAGACTCTAATCAAAGAGGTGCAGAAGTACAGAGAGCTCAGTCTGACCGACCATCTGACCGGCCTGTTCAACAAGCGGTACTTCCAGACCAGGCTCTTGGAAGAGGTTACCCGAGCCAAACGATCGTCCTATGAGCTATCCCTGATCTTCTGCGATATCGATTATTTCAAACGCGTCAATGATCGCTTCGGCCATCACATGGGGGACGAGGTGCTGCGGGAAATGGCACAGATCCTCAAGGGAGGCGTGGATGAGCTCAATATCGTATCGAGACTGCGGAAATCGGATATCATCGCCCGATATGGTGGTGAAGAGTTTGTGATCATTCTCCCTGAAACGGGAAAGCAGGGAGCGGCCGTTGCGGCCGAGCGGTTGCGTCAGCAAGTAGAGAATTATACATTTCGGCTCAACGGAGAGGATGTTCATCTCACGATGAGCTTCGGCGTTGCCGAGCTGTCAGCGGAGGATGAAAATCATACGGAAATCATCAAGAACGCCGATTACGCCATGTACAAAGCAAAAAACAGCGGCAGAAACCGGGTGGTTGTCTACCCTTCCGACGAAGATCAGGCTTGAATTAACGGCGGCTTGTAGGTTTTCAACATTTCTGTCAGCGCGGTCGCGCTGACAGGCTTACCGAAGTAATACCCCTGGAAAGATTTGCAGCTCTTGGAAATAAGATACTCCAGTTGATTCTTTGTCTCCACACCCTCGGCGATAACATCCATCAACAAACTGTTGCCAAGGGTGATAATCGTATTGATGATCTTGGCATTCCCCTTTTTGAACATGTTGATGACAAAGGATCGGTCGATCTTCAGAATATCTACGGGGAAGTCGGAGAGGTAGCTTAGCGAGGAGTATCCGGTGCCAAAATCGTCGATGGCGATGCGGATTCCCGGGTGACGTTTTTTCAGCTCCTCCATCTTCATCCTGGCTTCATTTGGATCCGGCATAATACTGCTTTCTGTGATCTCAATTTTCAGATTCTTGGACTTGATACCGGTACCATTAATGATTCTGCTCAGCTTGTCGACGATGTGCTCCTGGCTGAACTGCTTGACGGAGAGATTGATCGAAACGTACAGATCATCGAATCCTTCTGTGTTCCAGGTTTTCAGCTGCTGACAGGCTGTTTCAAACACCCAGTCTCCAAGAGGCAGTATCAGCCCTGTCTCCTCGGCAACGGGTATAAAATCGGCAGGAGAGATGAAGCCGCGCTTCCGGTCATGCCAGCGCAAGAGCGCTTCCGCCCCTTCGATAAAACCTTCAACACCAACGATGGGCTGATAGTGCAGATCAAACACCTTCTGGTCCAAGGCTTTTCGAATTCCGTTTTCCAGAAAAAGCCGCTCCGAGGCCTGTTTGTTCAACTCCGAGGTAAAAAACATGTAGCGGTTTCCCCGCTCCTTGGCCTTGTACATCGCCATATCGGCGTGTTTGATCAGCTGCATGGCATCGAGACCGTTTTGGGGAATCAGCGCAATTCCGACACTCACGCCGATATTGATTTTCGTACTCGGATCTACCCCTTCTACCCGGTACGCTCTTCTAATCGTATCGATAATTTTCTGAGCTACTACGGCCGCGTCGGTTGGCTTCTGCAGATGGGTGAGCAGAATCACAAACTCATCGCCGCCGAAACGAAACAGGTCTTCGTGGCTGCCGTGATTGGCGTCCAGCTCGGCGCTGAAGCGATATACGTGATCGCTTTCCCGCAGACAGCTGCTCAACCTCCTCGCACAGGAACAGAGAAGAATATCCCCGATGTTGTGCCCCAGGGTGTCATTTACCTTCTTGAATCCATCCAGGTCGAGGAACAGCACCGCTCCTATGGTATCCTTATAGCGTTTGACATGGCTTGTGAACTGCTCAAGGGTGATATAGAACAGATCCCGGTTGCCCAGATCGGTCAATTTGTCGTGATAGACCAGGTATTTAAGTTTTCGCTCTGTTTTTTTTCGTTGGCTGATGTCTCGGACAATGCAGGTGACCAGACGCTCGCCCTGCACGCTTTTTGAATTGCCGAAGGATATCTCCAAGGGGACGATGTCGCTGTTCTTGTTCTGGCCGAGCACCTCGATCGTGTTCTCCAGGCTGGAGGCCTTGCGATCCGCATCATCGATCACAAAATATTTCTTGAACACCTCTTCGTAACGGTTGTGGACAGACGAGGGGAACAGTGCGGAAAAATCTTTCCCCAGCAGCTCGTTCGGTGCGTATCCAAATACCCGTTCCACCGCTGTGTTGGCGAAGATGATGTGGAAGTTCTCGTTGATCTGTAAAATCGGATCGGCCACCGTTTCCGACAGGGCGGAATAGCTGCTTTTCACGGCTTCGAGCTCTTCGGTGATCTTCAACTGCTCGGTCAGGTCCCGGATCAAAACCATGGCTGCGGGATCGCCGTGCCAGCGGTGCGGAATAACAGTGACCCGTACGGGAAGCTGCTGCCCCTTTTTCGTCAGAGTCCTGAGATTCGAGGCGCTGCGCTCACCATCTTTCAGGCATGCGGAGATTTTTTGTTTGAACCGATCCTGCGAGCCTTGGGTAAATAACTTATTTACCGTGTTTTTCGCTATCTCTTTGCCTTTGTAACCGAACATCCGGACAAACGTTGGGTTGACGTACAAGACTTTTCCGTTTTGATCTAGATGAACCGCGGCTTCGGAGGTAGTCTTTGCCAACAGAGCGTGGATTTCGCTTTGTTCTCTTCCTGCCATAGCCACCTGCTGATCCTCAATCTTTGTATGTATGGTTCAACATTTGAAGTATAGCACTGCATATCCACAAATCAAAAAATCTACTCCTGCGCCAAACCGACGATGTCCCGGACCGAAGAAAACCCGGCTTCCTCGACATAGCCGGTGATACCCTCGATGACTTCTTTCATCGTGAGCGGATTGACGAAGTTCTGTGTCCCCACCGCCACTGCCGTTGCCCCGGCCAGGAGAAACTCCACTGCATTCTGCCAGGTCGCGATCCCACCCATACCAATTATCGGCACGGTGATCTTTTTAAATGTAGTGAATACGCCATGGATCGCAAGAGGCCGTATAGCCGGTCCTGTAAGTCCCCCGGTGATATTTCCTAGAATCGGCTTGCGAGTCCCAATATCGATTGCCATCCCCTGATAGGAATTGATCATGGACACCACGGCAGTACCTGCACGCTCGGCGATTACCGCCATCTCGCTGATATCCCGGACATTGGGGGAGAGCTTGGAAATGACGGGCAACCGGGTCACCTTGACTACACTGGTGACTACCCTGCGTAGAGCCGCCTCGTCGGCAGCCCAAATAAACCCTTTTTCCAGATTTGGACAGGATAGATCCAACTCGATCATGTCCGCCGATCCGGACCTGTCGATCGCGGCGCTGCACGAAGCGGGCAAAGCGCCGCGACCCGCAGGTGTATACCCTGTCTACGGTTTTTCTCCG
>CAZBXU010000159.1:0-8371 GCA_964495755.1 uncultured Spirochaetaceae bacterium
CACCTCGCCATGGAGCAGATCGGCAAGAAGGGGATCAAATCGGCCATTATCATTTCCGCCGGCTTTCGGGAGATCGGGGAGGCAGGAATGAAACGGGAGCAGGAGGTCAAAGCGATCGCCGATAAGTACGGAGTTTCCTTCATCGGTCCCAACTGTCTCGGTGTGATCAACACGGATCCGGAATGCAGCTTCAACGCTTCATTCGCCCGTCAGATGCCTGCGCAGGGAAACATCGCCTTCCTGTCCCAAAGCGGAGCCCTCTGCACCGCCGTATTGGACTATGCCCTGGCCAAGAATATCGGCTTCTCGAAGTTCGTTAGTTTTGGCAACAAGGCGGATATCTCCGAGATCGATCTTCTCTACTACCTCAAGGACGATCCCAAGACCAAGGTGATCCTTCTTTACCTCGAAGAGGTCACGGAGGGCAAGGCCTTGATGGATGTAGTGCGGGAGATAATCTCCGAACGGGGTAAACCCGTGCTGGTACTCAAGTCGGGACGTACCACGGAGGGAGCCACAGCAGCGGCCTCTCACACCGGTTCATTGGCGGGAAGCGATGAGGTATGCGATGCCGCCTTTCGCCAGGCCGGGATCATCCGTTGTGAGACCATAGAAGACATGTTCAACTATGCCATATCCCTGGCCTACCAGCCGATCCCCGAGGGAAAACGGGTCGCTATCGTTACCAACGCGGGTGGACCCGGAGTTCTGGCAACGGATCGGGCGGTGCAGGAAGGATTGACGCTGGCCCGTTTTTCGGAGAAGACCGCGGATATCCTTAAAAAAAGTCTTCCCCATACGGCAAACTTGAAGAATCCCGTGGACCTGATCGGCGATGCGAAAAAGGACCGTTACGGTGCCGCCGTATCATCGATCCTTGGCGACGATGGGGTAGACGGAGCCCTGGTGATTCTTACTCCTCAGTCCATGACCGATATTCGCTCGATCGCCGAAGAGCTCTGTTCCATAGACAGGCGGTTTCCCAAGCCTCTGTACACTTCCTTCATGGGAGAGGCGGACGTCTCGGAGGGGGTGAAAATCCTTCAGCGTCATCATATTCCGCATTACCCTCTGCCCGAGGATATGTGCCAGGCTTTCTCTCGAGCCTGTCTTTTCGCCGAGCTCAGAGACAGGGATCCGGGGCAGCCCACCCTCTACGACGATGTGGATATAGACGGGGCGGATCGAATCTTTGCTGCAGTACGGGAGGAGGGGGGGGGGAACTGTCCCTGGACCAGTCCTTCCGTCTTCTCGATGCCTACCGGATTCCCCTTCTTCCCTATGGTCTGGCCGGTTCGGAGGCGGAGGCTGCCGCGTTGGCTGAACGATTCGGTTTTCCCGTTGTATTAAAAGTTGTCTCCGAGGATGTGATCCACAAGAGTGATGCAGGCGGCGTTCTTCTAGGGCTTGATTCGGCGGAGAAGGTGCGGAGGGGATACCAGGGTATTCTCGAGAGTGTCCATTCATCCGTCGCCGGCGCCCGGGTGGAGGCGGTGCTGGTACAGAAGATGGCCGGCGATGGGGAGGAAGTGATTATCGGTATCAAAGATGATCCCTCCTTCGGGCCCGTTGTCCTGGCGGGAATCGGCGGCATTTACGTAGAGATCCTTAGGGATTTTGTCGTTCGGGTAGCCCCGTTCAGCCGTGGAGAAGCCAGGGTCATGGTACAGTCGCTGAAGCTCTTCCCCCTGCTTTCCGGCGCCCGCGGCCGGGAACCGCGGGATGTCGAAAGTCTGCTGACCTGCATCGAGCGGGTCGGCCAGCTGGCCCGGCAGCGGCCGGAGATAGCCGAACTGGATATAAACCCTTTGCTTGTCCTGACACAAGGACAGGGCGTTGTGGTTGCAGATGCCAGTGTCGTTCTTAAAGATTCCTTTGAAAGGAGAGAAAGATGAGAATCATCATTCATGAAAATTATGCCGTCCTCAGCAAATGGGCGGCCCACTATGTCGTGGGTAAGATCAACAGGTTCGAAGCGACCAAGGACAGGCCTTTTGTTCTGGGTCTGCCTACGGGATCCTCCCCTGTCGGGACCTACGAGCATCTGTTGGATCTCAACCGTCAGGGGGCCGTTAGTTTTGCCAATGTGATTACCTTTAACATGGATGAGTACGTGGGTTTGCCGGAGGACCATCCGCAGAGCTACCACTATTTCATGCATCATCACCTCTTCGACCACATAGACATCGCCCCGGAGAATGTGAACATCCTGAATGGGAATGCGGCGGATCTGGAAGCGGAGTGCGAGGGCTACGAAAAAAAGATCGAGTCGGCGGGGGGCGTCCAGCTGTTCCTCGGCGGCATAGGTCCAGACGGCCACATAGCATTCAACGAACCCTACTCCTCTCTCTCCTCCCGCACCAGGATCAAGACCCTGACCTACAATACCCGGCTGGCCAACTCCCGCTTTTTCGACGGCGATGTGGGCCGAGTGCCCAAAACAGCCCTCACCGTGGGAGTCGGCACGGTAATGGATGCCCGAGAGATCCTGGTTATCGTTAGCGGCCATTCCAAAGCCCACGCGCTTCAAAAAGTCGTGGAAGAGGGGGTGAATCATGCCTGGACCGTATCGATGCTGCAGCTGCACAGAAAATCGATGATCCTCTGCGACGAGGACGCCACAGAAGAGCTCAAAGTGGGGACGGTCCGCTACTTCAAAGATATCGAGAGGGAGAGCATTCACAGCCTTCCCGATTTAAACATCTAGGTGCATGAAATCCAGGAGTTTATCGGATTCAGAAATAGCCACCCTCACGACCCAGGGCTGCACTGCCGAAGATTGGCAGCAGATCCGGGTGAGGGACGGTTTCGATCCGCGGCGGGTGAAGAACACTTCTTTCAGCGGTCCCGTTTCTCTCGGCCGGCTGGACGGTTCGGCTTCCTTGCCCGGCGGCTGTTCCGTGCCCTGCGGTTTGTACGGCAGCAGGGTCCACGACTGCACGTTTGCCGACAACGTTCTCGTGGACTCGGTAGGCTTCACGGCGAATTACGACTTCGAGGAGAGGGTGATCGTTCGAAATGTTGGCACCCTGGTGGTGGACGGGGTCAGCTCTTTTGCCAATGGAACGGGCATCCAAATAGTGAACGAAGCGGGCGGCCGGGAGCTTCCCATCTACGACCGGCTTTCCGCTCAGATCGCCTACCTGCTGGTGATGTATCGACACAAATCCCGCTTTCTCCGGTCCGTTGAGGCCTTGATTAAAACCTACACGGACAGTAAACAATCCCGCCGGGGTAGAGTTCAGAGGGGGAGCAGGATCGAGGACTGCGGTCGCTTGAGCAACGTAATGATTGGAGCCGCCGCGACCGTAGAGGGTGCTCTTGAATTGGAGGAGGGAACCATCGCCGGCTGTCCGGAGGATCCGAGCTACGTGGGTGTGGGTGTTGTGGCCCGGCAGTTTGTCATCCTGTCTGGTGCCCGGGTCGACACCGGGGCTGCCCTTGAGAGATGTTTTGTAGGGCAGGGGGTTCGCATCGGGAAGCAGTTCTCCGCCGAGAACTGCGCCTTCTTCGCCAACTGCGAAGGATTTCACAGCGAAGCCGTATCTCTGTTCGCCGGTCCCTACTCGGTGACCCATCATAAGTCCACGCTGCTGATCGCCTGTTATGTGTCCTTCTTCAACGCCGGAAGCGGTACCAACCAGAGCAATCATATGTACAAGCTCGGTCCTCTGCACCAGGGAGTTCTAGAGCGGGGGGCGAAGACGGGTTCCTTTTCCTACCTGTTCTGGCCTTCCCGGGTCGGCGCCTTCACCTCCGTAGTGGGCAAGCACTACGGAAATATCGACACCGCGGACCTGCCCTTTTCCAACCTGGCGGAGAGAGAGGGCCGGAGCCTGCTTACCCCGGCGGTGAATCTTCTCACTATCGGCACGCGCCGGGATGCGGAGAAATGGGTGGATAGGGACAGGCGGCAAGATCCGGACAAGCTGGACCTGATCCATTTCGATCTCCTCAATCCCTACACGGTGGGGAAGATGATCATGGGGGTGCAGGTGCTCCGCGGCTTGGCCGAAGGCAGTAGCAAGCAGCAGGAAACGGTCGTCTACAGAGGGGTGCATATACGCCGGCTGCTGCTCAAGATGGGCATCCGCTACTACGAGATGGGGATCGGCCTGTATCTCGGGCAGCGCCTGGCCGAACGCCTGGAACCACTCTGTCCCGCAGGGGCGGTCGCGGATATCCGCAAGGCCCTGGCGCCTTCGACTTCAGTTTCCGGAGGCGGCAAATGGCGGGATATCTGCGGGCTCCTCGCTCCCGCCGAGAAGATCGATGAGATCGTAGAATCGGTGGCTCAGGGGCACATACGGGATCTCGGGGAGCTCCAGCTCCGGCTGCGGCGGATCTACGACAGCTACCGGGAATATGAGTGGGACTGGTGCATCGGGGTATTGCAGGAGCGCCTGGATACGGCCTGGGAGAAATTTGAGCCACCGCAGTTGGCCGAGTTGATCCGTGTCGGCGGGGAGAACGCCGTGAAGCTCAATTCGATTCTGGAGAACGATGCGGCTAAGGAGTTCGATGAGCACTCCCACATCGGATATGGAATCGACGGATCCAGGGAAGAGGGGAAGCTGGATTTCGAGGCGGTCCGGGGATCCCTGGAGAGCAACGCCTTTATAAGGAAACTGCGGGAGGACTCCCGCCGGGTGGAGAGCAGAAGCTCCCGGCTGCTGGCCTGGCTCGGCGACCTGGGCAGCTCCTGATACGGGGCTTCAGAGGTTCTCGGTGCTGCGGCGCAGCTCCCCGGAATGTCGATACAGCTCATCCAGGCTCATGCTTTTTAGAAAAACCATTCCCCGGGTGGCTCGGATCATGGCGCTGGAATGCTCGTTGAAGAACTCCCTGCCGAGACAGGTCTTGAGAGTCTGATATTGGCTGACCTGAATCTTTTGGGCGAGCTCGGAGAACGGGCCGTCATGTTCGTAGCTGGGAAAGGAGGCCGCCTTCTGGGAGATGAAGGTGTTGAGGAAGGCACTTTCCTGGAGTGCGAACATGTTCAGCGATACCGGAACGAATATATCCGCTTCGCTGGGGTGAAACCGGTACCAGACGTTGCGATAACCGAGGATCGTGATGTCCTTCCGTCCGGATTTTTCCTCGTACAAGCGGATCGCTTCGGTAACGGTCTGCAGGACCTTATAATGCGTGTCCGGACCGCTGGCCTCAGGATCCAGAGCGATCGTAACCACAGCGGGATTGATCTCTTCGAGAAGCTTCAGCACAGGCGCTACATCTCTGTTAACCGTGGGTTCCTCGGTGAAGATGTCCCCCTTGTAGAAGCCAAGACGCAGGTGGCACACCGATTCTCCGCTCCAGCCGAAGTATCCCCATAGGCAGTCCGCCTCCCACTCGCGGGCCATGCCTTTCAGCCGCTGGATATACTCGAGGTCTTTTTTCCCGGGATATTGGGTCTCGAAGTAGTTGATCAGCTCTTCGATGCGGTCTTCGAGGATCTGCTTATCCCTCTCGTCGTGCAGCTCCACCAGATTCCTGTACAGACGGCGCATCTCCCCGTCGTCCTTCATGGTTCGCGATCCTGCCGCTACTCCGTCCAGATACTGCCAGACGTCCCGGTTGCGGAAGATTCCGTTGGCAGGATCGAAATACCCGGCAGCCTCCAACTCGAGGAAAGCGGCGCAGCGGATAAAAGCCTTGAGCTTTCGGCACTGCTGCAGCATGAATAGATTGGTAACAGCGGTGAACCCGCTGGTCAGAGTGGCAAAGTAGTGCCGTGTCGAGTGTTCACGGATGTGGCGGACGATAAAGGGAAGGTATCCCAGCATCAGATCATCGTGATGCGGTTCGGTGTGGAGGAAGACGGTATCCCTCATGATTTGAGTACCCGCTGCGATCTTGCTCTTCAAAGTCTCCACCACGCGACCGCAGATTTCCCGCACGGAACCATGCTCTCTCTCCAGAAGCAGGGCTGCAAAGGGGGAGTCCTTGAAGTCCTTTTCGGTGAGAGCTTCGATTCTCTTCAGTTTGTTCACAGCCAGGTCGATCACCACCTGTTCGACCTGGATATCTGTCAGGGAGGGCGCTTTGACGAGTGCCGCCAGCCGGCGGGATTGCAGTGCCTTGGCGGCTCCCCTGGTCAGATAAAAACGGGCGTTCGGCAAAATCCGTAGAGAACTGGCGGGAAAGCGAACATGCCGCTCCTCCTGGACAGCTTCGGCCACGATCCGGGCTTTGGACTCTCCGGCTGCAATGATTATGGCCGTGCAGTTCGGGTTGTAAGTGATGGTGGCCAGGCCTACCGTTACTACCAGGCGTTTCCTGGCAACCTCGATTCCTCCGAGGTCTCCAGCCGCCGCTGCCTGCGTTTCATAGTTGACGGTCGTCAAACGGGTTGTGGAGTATAGATCCGAACCTCTGACGTTGAAACCGATGTGACCGTCCGGACCGATGCCGCCCAGGAAGAAGCCGATTCCTCCCAGAGCCCGTATGCGGTCTTCGTATTCGACACACCACTGGTCGATGCGTTCGATAATCCCCTTCTGCTGCCTCTCATCCTTGTTGTGGGCCATGCGATGACGAAGCGTTATGTCCACCTCGTCATTTGCCCAAACCTCCTCCAGGGTTTTCCCCTGAGGAAGGCCGATCCGGCTGCAGTCGATCAGCAGCGCCCGCTTGGGTTCCAGCCCGAGCCCCTCAAGATAGAAACGATTCACATAGTGGAAGAAACTGTTGTGGTGCAGAGGATTGATGGGATAGAATTCGTCGATCTGCACAAAGTGAAGACCGGCCGGCTCGCATCCCCGTGCCGGATCGATGCCCCATTCATCCAATTCCCGCTGAACCTCTTTGTTCTTCCAACCTTCGAGGAGGCGGTTCACCTCCTTTATGAAATGCTCCGGAGTCTTACCGGTGGGTAGGGCAATCACTCCTTCTGGATTTTCTTGAGTCCACTCGATAAAGCGAAGCGCAGCCAGTGTTCCCAGGGCGGGAAAGCTATCCACCACGATCACCCCGATCTTTTCGGTCGGAGGATAGACGATCTGCTGTTCCGTCCGCTCAAGAACCCTTTGTTCAACCCTCGAGCTCATCGGTGCTCCTCTCCCGGGATATTCCACGGTGCTTGCCTTGTTTCCCTCAACGGGATCATTCTATCGCGGGATCATTCTATCGCGGCTCGGGCTGTCTTCTCAAGCCATCTCCTGCCATTGACCAGGAGGCTGAGAACTTCCTACACTTCCGGTATCACGATGGAACGATATCTCATTTCAGGTGGAAGGATCATGACTCCCTTCGAGGAGCTGGAGAATCACGAGATCCTGCTCGGTGAGGGCAGGATCCTACGGATATCCGCTCAGGGCACGATCCACGATTACGATATCCGGGTCGACGCCGCAGGGAAGACGGTAGTACCGGGCTTCATAGACGTCCATGTCCAGGGAGCCGGAGGCGCGGACGTTCTTGACGGAACACCGGAGGCCTTGGACTCGATTTCACGAACCTGCGCCCGTTTCGGAGTGACCGGGTATCTGGCCACTACCGTGTATCGCCCCGAAGGCGACAACGCTCACCTTCGGACCGCCGCCCGAGGCTGCGACCGGGACCAGAGGGGCGCGGAGCTTCTCGGCATACATCTCGAGGGGCCCTTCATCGCCAAAAGCAAACGAGGGATGATCCAGGAGGACTGCCTGGGCGAGGTGGGGGATGTAACCTTCGGGCGGATCCAGGAGCTCACCGAAAAGCATCTGCGTATGATGACCATTGCTCCGGAGCTCCCCGGCGCGCTCGCCCTGATCCGCCGACTGCCGGCGGCGGGGGTGGTAGCCTCTTTCGGCCACTCCACCGCCGACTACGAGCAGACCGAGGCGGGAGTGCGGGCGGGGATCCGCCACGTCACCCATCTGTTCAACGCCATGATGCCGATGCACCATCGCGACCCGGGGCCCATCCCGGCTTTGCTCGAATCGCCCGGGGTAAGTGCCCAGGTGATCCCCGACGGTGTCCATATTCATCCCGCCGTGCTGCGGATGGCGGTGCAGTGGCTGACCGAGGGGCGCCTGGTCCTGATCAGCGACGGCATGCAGGCTATGGGTTTGCCGGAGGGGCGTTACCTGTACAACGGTCTGGACTACGAGTCGAAAAACGGCACGGCCCGTTATATCGACGGCACCCTGATCGGAACCTCTTTGGGGATCAGTGAACTGATTGACCGCTGCATCACCCATACAGGCTGCAGCCTGATGCATGCGCTCCGCGCCGCTTCCTATAATCCCGCCTCTGTCCTCGGGCTGCAGAACCGAAAAGGCAGCCTGGAGCAGGGAAAGGACGCCGACCTGGTTCTGCTCGGACCCGGCCTTGAGGTCGACATGACTTTCCGTGCAGGAAGGTGTGTGTACAGGGCTGAGCCGGGGTG
>CAZBXU010000160.1:0-1607 GCA_964495755.1 uncultured Spirochaetaceae bacterium
ACGAACTCCGTCTCGGTTTCATCACAGTAGATATAGGTTTCGAGGCGTTCGGGTCCGCCGATCCCGCTCAAAGCGTCCAGATCGATCCCCAATTCCTCCCGGGCTTCCCGGCGAATCGCCTGGTCCGGGGTCTCCCCGGGAGCCACGTGGCCGCCCACACTCGTGTCCCATCGGCCGGGGAAGCGATCCTTGCTCGCGGCTCTCTTCTGCAGGTACATCCGGCCGGCCTCGTCGAACAGGTGGAGGTGTACCACCGCCTGGATCAGCTCAGGATTTCCGTGGCATTCGCTCCGCGGAGCCGTGCCGACCGGATTCCCCCGGCGATCGACCAGCTGGAGGAGCTCATCGCTCATGGGATTGCAGTCGCCCTCAAAGCGCAGAACCGGCGGGGTCGGGACTCGTGTCGGACTCGGACTGCTCTGAGACCCCGGACCTGGCGGCGGTCGCAGCAACAGGAGGCAGGAGGTCCTCCCAGGTGATCCCCTCACCCTCAGGAATCGTTCTCTGGGCCGTCCGGCCCGCAACCAACTCCAGGTACTCCGGACCGAGTCCGGGACGGAGGTTGCTCTCCGAACGCACAATGCATATCTGGTCGGCCTGTATGGGTTGACCGGCCCGGATCTCGCACAGGGCGTGCAGACTGCGGTTTGTGGTCAGGTAGTACTTCTCTTCAGAAGGTGCCAGGCGCTTGATCCCGTCTCCGAGCACGGATTCGACCCTCTCCCGCCCATAATCCTCCTCGAGCCAGGATCGGGCTTCTGCCGGGCGCATTCCCTCGATGCGGCGGATCCCCTCGACCATCCGGGCAAAGGCGTCCGGGTCTAAAGCGATCGGATCGTCCAGGCCGCCGTCCTCCCTCGACAGGGCGAGGTGCTTCTCCACGATGCAGGCACCGGTCATCACCGCCAGCCCCGGCACCAAGAGCGGATCCCGGGAGTGATCGGAAACCCCCACGGGGCGGCCGAAGACCGCTTGAAGGTTGGGGATGACCCGCAGGTTGTACTCCTCTTCCGCAGCGGGATAAGCGGTGATGCAGTGAAGCAGCACAGTCTTGGTGCCTGCGGCGATCAGGGCGCGCTCGATGTCGGCCAGGGTGGAAACCCCCGTGGAGATGATCAGGGGCAATCCGTAGCCGGCCAGTTCCCGCAGCAAGGGAAAATGGTTGAGCTCAGGAGAGGCAATCTTGATAGCGGAGACAGCGAGCTCACGGAGAAGGCGGGCGCTGGCCATGCCGAAGGCGGAGCACAGGAATACCAGTCTCCGCTTTTCCGTATACTCCTTGAGCCGGGCATAGAAAGGCAGATCCCGTTCCAACTCACGAAAGCGCTCATAGATGGCCGTCTTCCCTCCGGGAAGTTCGATGCTGCCGGTTTTCGGATGCACAATCTCGTCGGCGAAGATGACCTGGAACTTTACGCAGTCAGCCCCAGCCTCCGCCGCTGCATCGATCAGTTCAAAGGCTCGGGACAGCTCTCCCTGGTGGGCGCTGCCCGCCTCGGCCACGACGAAACAGGGAGTGCCATCACCGATCTGTCTGCCGCCTATTCGCATGGTTGTGCTGTTCATTTTAGTCGAGGAAGCGGGGTTTCCGGACGTGCAACCACCAC
>CAZBXU010000160.1:1707-8258 GCA_964495755.1 uncultured Spirochaetaceae bacterium
ATGCGCCTGCCGCTGGGCAGCCGGATGTATTCACGGGTCATGGCCAACAGGAAGCTGTGGGGCGGGATGATGATCTCCTCCCGCTTGAACTCGATATACTCCAGCTCCCGGTCGAAACTGATCGCCTCCATCCGGTTTTCGTCGACTTTCAAGAAATGATTGCCCAGGCGCAGAACGATCGAAGCGGGCTGGATCTGGTGATCCTCGAGAGGTTCGATGACGATCGCGCCCTCCAAGAGGAGTTTCTTCAGGGTTTGATCGGAGACGATCACCGGAAATCGGATCCTTTCCGGGAGGCTTTTTCTTGAACCTCCCTTTCGTATTCGGCGATCATACCAAACTTCAGATCTTTGAGTTTCTCGGAGAGGGATACCTTGTACACGTGCGGATTGATCAGACGTTTATAGGTATCGTCGAGGGTTTGCAGGTTGTTCTTGGTACGTTTCTGGATGGTTCTCAGGTCGGGAAAATCGGCCAGAATCTTGCCCTCTTCCATCACGGGACTCAACAGAGGCTCGATGCGCTGATACTCCCCAACATCCAAAAACCGGTAGGGATAGCGGGGATGGTAGAAGCGGTAAGGCGGGCCGACCTTCAGATCTTCCCCCTCTAGTGCAATGAAATCGGCGATCGGAGAACCGGCCCCGTTGTAGAAACGGTGGACCTGTTTGATGCCCGGGTCGGAAATCTTCTCCGGATTGTTTGACACCTTAATGGTGGGGGAGAACTTCCCATCCACTTCCTTGGCCATCAGCTTGTATACACCTGTCAGGGCGGGATCACTCTTGGCCGTCACCAGATGGGTGCCGACACCCCAAATATCGATCGGCGCTTTCTCGGTAATCAGTTGATGGATGATCCCTTCGTCCAACTCGTTGGAGGCGGCGATCTTTGCATTTTTCAGGCCCGCTTGATCGAGGCGCCTCCGAACCCGTTTGCTCAAGTACTCCAGATCCCCGGAGTCAAGCCTGACCCCGAAGCTGTCGTGCCCCTTTTCCTGCAGTTTCTTGCCGATCTTTATCGCGTTCTCCAGGCCGCTCTTCAAGGTATCGTAGGTGTCGATCAACAGAATGCAGCCGTCGGGATACACTTCGGCATACTTTTCGAAGGCGACGAGTTCCGACTCGAAGCTCATGATCCAAGAATGAGCCATGGTCCCTTTCACGGGAATATCGAAGAGCTTTCCCGCCAGGGTGTTGGAAGTGCCGGAAACCCCACCGATGAAGGCGGCTCGAGTAGCACCCAGAGCGCCATTCACACCGTGGGCTCGGCGCATCCCGAATTCCAGGATTTCCCCCTCCTCGGAGGCCAGGTAGATTCGAGCTGCCTTGGTGGCGATCAGGGTCTGAAAATTGACTATGTTGAGCAGCAGAGTCTCCAGCAGCTGGGCTTCAATCAACGGCGCCTGGACGCGAATCAGGGGTTCGTTGGGGAACACCAGGGCCCCCTCCTCCATGGCGTTGATCTCACCCCGAAACTGGAAGTCCGCCAGATAGTCGAGAAACTCCTTCCTGAACACTTTCTGTTTGGACAGATAGTCCAGATCCTCCGCATCGAAGCAAAAATCGACAATGCTCTTCAGCAGGGTCTCCAAGCCGGCAAACACGGAAAAACCGCCGTTAAAGGGGGCCCTTCGGAAGAACATCTCAAATACAGCCTGGGGGTTGTGACCCTGGAGGAAATACCCCTGCATCATGGTCAGCTCGTAGAAATCTGTGAGCATCGCGCAGTTCAAGAAACACTTTCTTTCCATCTCAACTCACATCCTCAGCCTTCAGGATATGGACCCCTGCCTCTTTCATCTCCTCGAGGCGCGCCTCCAAACTTCCCGGTGGGGTATCGATCCCTCGGCAGGCATCGTCGATCAGCGTCACGTCGAAACCCAGCCTGAGGGCATCGATGGCCGAATAATAAACACAAACATCGAGGGCCAATCCCACTAGATACACACTTTTCAGTTCCAGACCCTGCAGATAGAAGTGCAATCCCGTTGGTGTTTCGTGATCATTCTCGAAAAAAGCGGAGTAGGAATCCAGATTACGGTTCGATCCCTTACGAATGATCAGATCGAAGGCCAAGGTATCCAATTCGGGATGAAACTCCGCGCCCCGGGTACCCGGAACACAGTGATCGGGCCACAAGACCTGCTCGCCTTCTGCTGTCTGGATTGTATCGAAGGGGTCTTTTTCCGGATGATTTGAAGCAAAGGAAACATGATCCCGGGGATGCCAATCCTGGGTCGCGACAATCCGCTCGAAGCCGCGGGCCAACCGATTGACAAGGGGAACGATCCTATCTCCCTCCGGTACGGCCAGATTCCCGCCGGGACAGAAATCGATCTGTAGATCCACAATCAACAAGGCACTCTTATCTTTCACAGTCATGGTCGCCTAACCTCTACAGCAAGCCGTACTTCCATTTCAGCAGCAAAATACGGCGAACTCCCTCGTCGATAATCTCCCGGGAAATTTCACCGCTCTCCACCATGGTATGGACTTCCTCGATCAGTTGCAATACGTCCAGGGTTCCGTATTCAAGAATGATATCCACTCCCGCGTTTAAACCGTGCTTGACAATCTCCTGCGGGCTGTAGCGACCGCGGAGCGCACCCATCTCGATGTCATCGGAGATTATCACACCATCAAAACCGAGCAGACCGCGGAGCAGACCGCGCAGGAGGGTGGCCGAAAGTGTGGCCGGAAAATCAGGATCGATCTGGGGATAGAGGATATGGGCCGTCATGACCGCCTCCACTCCATGGCGAATCGCAATTTGAAAGGGAAGGAGATCCTCGTTGAGCAGAGTCTTTTCATCGATATCGACAACGGGAAGCTCATGATGGGAATCTACGGTTGTCCTGCCGTGACCGGGGAAATGCTTGACCACCGAGGCGATTCCGGCGCGCTGTGCGCCGTACAGATAGTATACCCCCCGCTCGCCGACCAGAACAGGATTTTCTCCCATGGACCGGTCGCCCACGATACTATCGTCGGGTGTATTGTACAGATCCAGCACCGGTGCGAAATTGATGTTGCAGCCCAAGGAGAGAGCCTCTCTGCTGATGATGTAGGCGGCGGCCTCGACATAGTGGGGGTCCTGATACTCCCCCCAGTAGTACGGTGCGGGAAAGCGCGTCAGGGTATCCAGATCCAGACGATTCACCCGGCCTCCCTCCTGATCTACGGCAATAAACAGTCCTATAGGAGGATTTTGAGCCCGTGCGGTCTCTTGAAGGGCTTCGGTGAGGGCCCTTACCTGCGCCCGGTTTTTTATATTGCGCTGGGACAGCATGACTCCCCCTATGTAGCCTTCCTCGATGAGCTTTTTCGTGGAGTTGCTAAGGCTTTTCCCCGTAAACCCGGTGAGAAAACGCTGGCCGATCTTCTGGCGCAGGCTCAGTTCCTGAAGATACAGTTCCACTACTTCCTCAGCACTTCGCAACTGTATCCCGGTCTGAGGATAGACGGGAAGGCTCATATCTCCTATTTTGTCTCCGGAGATTTCCGGTTCTCCGGGCAGGGGTCTCATGCTAACTTCCGGGGGCTCCTGTACCGGCGGCACATCCAACTCCGCTTCTCTCTGGGTCTGGCAGGCGGCAAGAATGACAATGAGAAGGATCGGTTGAAAAAGCCTTTGCCTTTTGGGATGCATTTGCGGTTGAACATGGAGGATAGGGGAATTGAACCCCTGACCTATAGATTGCGAACCTATCGCTCTACCATCTGAGCTAATCCCCCAGGTTGCAGAATATCATAGCAATATGTAAATCTCTGATCAAGCCTCAACGGTCATGCCTTCCCGGGCGATCATCACCTCCATAGAGGTCTTCCCGCCGGCAGCCGCCTGTATCTTTTTCTCTATCAGCTCGAGCTCCGCATCGCTTCGATCCGGGTCGTGATGGAACAGGAGCAGCTTCTTCACCCCCGCCTTGTGGGCTACGTTCACCGCATGCTCGAAGGAGGAGTGGCCCCACCCGAGCTTGGACGAGATATATTCTTTGTGCGTGTACTGGGAGTCGTGAATCAGTATATCTGCTCCCTGGAAAAAACGAGCTACTTTGTCGTTTTCTTCTTGGGCGGCCAGCGCACCTTCCTTGACCGCTTCTTCGTCGTAGCTGGGATCATCGGGACTAACGTCGAACACATTGCTGAAAGGCTCGGTGTCGTAGGCGGTACAGAACACTTTGCCGCGGTACTCGAAACGATAGCCAAGAACCAGGATCGGGTGGTTGAGGTACTTCGTGGTCAGCCAGAGACCGCCGCCAAGATCCTGGGACCCTTCCTTGAGATTGAAATATTCGATTTTGGCTGCCAGTTCGGTGAGGCGCACCGGCCAGTATCGATAGGTAAGCATATCCCCGACAATCTTATCGAGAGTGTCCTCTTCGTAGGTAACCGGTCCGAAGACCTTCAGCTCCGTGTTGGGGACAAAGATGGGGATAAAGAAGGGGAATCCCATGATGTGATCCCAATGGGTATGGGTCAGGAACAGCTCGGTCTTGATCGGCCCTTTGGGCAGATCGCTCTTCATGACATGACCGGCCAGCTCTCTTATGCCCGTGCCGGCATCGATGACGACCAGCCGATCCTCTTCTCCAAAGCGCAGCTCCAGACACGCAGTATTTCCGCCGTACTTCACCGTCTTGGGCCCGGGACAGGGTACAGAACCCCGCACTCCCCAGAATCTCACTCGTATCGACACAATTTCAAACCTTTCAATGGGCCACCTGCACGAACACCTGGGCCTTCTCGATCTCGCCCTTCACCGTGTCTTCTATACTCTCCAAATAATCCCAGTCAACCCCTATCTCCTGAAAAACTTCGTCGGGAAGCTCTTCAGGGTAACGGTCACCGGAGAAACCGAGCTCATAGGTATTGCTGAACAGGTTGGCTATGGCGACGGTGACGACCAGACCCCGATGTGTACCCGTGTACTCATCGAGGCTGTGGTGAAAACATACGGCATCGGAGAGGTTTTCCCCCAGCCTCCAGTTCTCGATGATCAACTTGCCCACCATCGCATGGTTCACGAGCATAATATCTTCTTCAGATCTGTACAGCGGGGTGTGCTCGCGGTCGGTATTGGAAATCGCCTGTACATACTCCGTGGCAAGCTTGTTGTTCAGGGGGATCTTACCGATGTCGTGGAGCAACCCTCCGATGAAGTACTCCTCCCGGAGTTTCGGATCCACATTCCTGCGGGTAGCGATAAGCTTGGCAGTTACCCCAACACTGATCGAATGGCGCCAGAAACCCTCCATGTTCAAGGCCTGGAAGTCACTGGCGCGGCCCAGAGTTCCAAGAACGGCGGTACTTAAAGCCAGGTTTTTGACGGTATTGATACCCAGCATGATGATGGCCCGCACGAGTGAGGTGATCTGGTTGGGCAGGGAATAGTACGCCGAGTTGATCAACCGCATAACCTTCCCCATGAGAACCGGATCCAAGCTGATTATCTGGTTCAGGTCCGCCGGAGAGGTTTTTGGATTGTTGGTGATTTCCAGCACTTTGGCTACAGTGACCGGTAAAGCCGGCATCTTGTGTACGTATGCTTGGATAACCTTCAGTATTGTATCTTTTTCCATCGCCTTATTCCCTGATCTTGTGAAGGATTCCGTTGAGCTTCGATTGCAGCATCGTACCGAGAGTCTTGTCCGGGTGATAGGAGGCTAGGTCCTTCATGAAGTCAAAGGTCTCGGCGATTTTCCCTACGTCGAGGGAACTGCTTGGAACCTGAGGTGTGAACTTGCTTTCGATCTGGTTTTTGATTCCCGATCTCCCCTGAAGTCTTGACTTAATATACTCTATCTTCAAACGAGCGTCACTGTGGAGAAAGCTACTTTGCCTTCTCTCCGGCAGGTACTCCGTCAGCTCTTCCAAATAGTTCATGAGCCCCTGAGCTTGGGATCCCGACTGTTCGGGCGGTGGGGAACCAGGAAGAACACCAGCGGCTTGTTTTTCCGCCTTTGGTCTTTTTGGTCCTTTCGTTGAAGCCTTGTGGGCGGGTGGTTTCGGCTCCTCAGCGGCAATACTTTTCAGTTTTGACCGACGCTGCTCCAACCGCTCCCGGACTCGCTTGAGAAAATCCTTGAGCCTTTGCCGCAGATGCTTCTTCCTCTCTTTTCCCGGGCCCTGTTGAGCAATTTTCTCTGGTGACACCTCACGCCGTATCTCCGGAGCCTTTGCGGTCTCCAAAGACGTCTCTCCGGAGGCGGTCGCGGGTATCGCCGCTTCGACTGTCGGCTTAGGCGGCTCAGCCGGTCCACCAAAGGGAGCAAACCCAGTTTCCTCCTCGTCTTCGACAAAATCCCGGGCGAATCGGGGAATCCCCCCCGCGGCTTCACCCGGCGGCGGGACCACGGGCCGTTCCAACGCGGGTGGCGGTTGATAGGGGGGAGAGGTCGGTGGCGGCTGAACGGGAGCAGGAATGAACTGAGGGCGGGCATTCATCCTGCTGGAGATGTCCTGCAGTTCTTGGGCAAGCCGGTCTACCATCTGGGCCTGCGCCCGCATCGACTCTTGAACCGATTGGGAAAGCAGTTCCTGCGCCGG
>CAZBXU010000161.1:0-526 GCA_964495755.1 uncultured Spirochaetaceae bacterium
ACGTGAAGACAAAAAATTCGATGGCTTTACAACGCCCTGGGAGGAGCTTTCCTATCGTAACGTAGATACGGTACACTGACTCAAGTCCAATGGAAAAAGCGGCGGCGATACAGTACACAGAAGATCTTCCTGCTCCGATCATTCTTGCCACGGGTAAGGGTTTGCTGGCGAAGCGGATCAAAGAGATCGCCCTGGAACAGGGCATTCAGATCGTGGATCAGCCGGAGTTGGCGGATGCTCTGGTCGAACTTCCGCTCGGGAACCTGATTCCCGAGGAATTTTACAGAATTGTCGCCGAGATCCTGGTATTCGTACGACGGGTAGGATAATGGACGTATGAAAACGATAAAGGTGAGTAATCTACATCCTGGAACGAAATTCGACCAGCCGGTCTTTATAGAAGGTGATAATGTCCTCGTTCCTGCGGGGGTAGCGATCAAAGACAAGGACATAGAGCGTCTGAGTCGTTGGGATATCGAAGAAGTCTTCACCGAAGGAAATGAAATCGTCGAGGCGGCGGCAGAAG
>CAZBXU010000161.1:536-1699 GCA_964495755.1 uncultured Spirochaetaceae bacterium
CGACACCGATTTCCTCGTAACGCGCAAGGTCGCCTTCGAGGCGGCGGCAGAAGCGGTGGCTAAACTCAAGGAGTCGCCTACTTGGCTGCCTCCGAGGGAAGAGAAATATCTTAAAATCTACCGGAGTGCCGTCGAGAAGGTGGATGCCATCTTCCAGGACATTGCCGACGGGACCTATTTAAACCACGAACCCATAGATTCTTTGGTCAAAGATATGCTGGATATCCTGCGGCAAAGCAAGAATGAGATGATTCAGTTGATTTTGCTCGGCGAGTGGGTGGAGAGAAGACTTTCCGTTAGTGCGATCAACTGTATGATTATCTCCGCCGTGATCGGCAACACCATGAGACTCGCATCTCACAGACTGCTCCAGCTGTCAACCGGAGCGCTGATGCACGATGTGGGAATGCTGAAGGTTGAAAAGGGAATTCTCGAGAAGCAAGGTAAGCTGTCCAGCGAGGAGCTGACCAAAATCCGGACGCATCCGGTGATGGGCTACCAGATCATCTCTAAAGATATGAGGTACCCGGAAGAAATCGCCCTGGTGGCTTTGCAGCACCACGAACACTGGGACGGCCGGGGATATCCTCGAAGCCTGAAAGGGGAGGACATCACCCTGTTCGCCAGAGTTGTAACGGTGGCTGATGCCTATGAGGCCATGGTGAGCGAGAGACCATACAGGAACTCTATGATCGGATACTCCGCCATGAAGAACGTTCTCAGCGACAATGGCCGGCATTTTGACCCCCAGGTTCTCAAGGCGTTTCTTGAAAGTATGGGAGTCTTTCCGATTGGCAGTATCGTGCAGCTCAACAACTCGAGCATCGGCCGGGTGGGTGAAAACCACGCCGAAGCTCCCCTCCGTCCGAAGGTCGAACTCCTTATCGATGAGCTCGGAACCCAGATCGAAGGAACAGAGATTCTTGATCTGCTGGGTAAGAAGAATCTCTTCATCGTTAAAGCAATCGACCCCAAGATGATTGGGGAAGGGGAGGAATGAGTACTTGGCAGAAGGGTCGGGAAGGAGAGAACAGAGCAGAGCGGTTCCTCTGCGAGCGCGGTTACAAGGTTGTAGCCCGAAATTTCCGCAGCAGGAGAGGTGAGATCGATATAGTTGTAGAAAAAGGCGATAGGATTGTGTTTGTAGAAGTAAAAAACTGGGA
>CAZBXU010000161.1:1799-8158 GCA_964495755.1 uncultured Spirochaetaceae bacterium
TAGCTATTAGCAAGATCGCCCAGGATCTGACGCAGAACATCCACAGGGAGGACTGATCGCTGTGAGCCAATACAACAAATCCGGGCCTAAACACAGGCGAAGAGGCAATCGGCGACCGAACAAGCCGGAGATCGACTTTCCTCTGTGTCCGCTCTGTCACAAAGCCGTGCGGGACCTTGCATCTGCGATTACCCATAAAGAGAGCGGCGATCCGGCTCATTTTGACTGTATCCTCAAAACGCTGCGCAGCGTTCACGCCGTTCAGCAGAACGAGAAGATATGCTACCTCGGAAAAGGCAGCTTCGGGATCGTGCAGTTTAGACAAAAATCAGGCCCCATGCGTTTTTTAATACGTGAACGCATTCAGTACGAAGACACCGAACCGGTGCCGGAATGGCGACATAAGCCGGCGCTCAATCTTTCCCCTCGTCTGTGACATTGCCAGTACTGTAGCTATAGGATATAATTTATCCTATTATGTCTCTAAAATACGCTCTTCTAGGGCTGATTGTTGAAAACCCGAAATACGGATACGAGATCAAACAACAGTTCGAAGGCGCTCTTGGTAATGTCTGGTCCGTCTCCTATGGACAGCTGTACCCCACCTTGCGCCGTCTTTCGGAGGTCGGCTGGGTCACAAAAAAAACCGCTCCGGGAAAAAAAGCCGCGGAGAGGAACATCTACTCCATTACAGCGAAGGGGAAGAAGAGGCTCGACGAGTGGCTGTTGAAGCCACTGCGCACCAATTACCGTGTCAAGGATGAGTTCACCCTGAAGTTCTTGTTTTTCGATAAGATCCCCAAAGAGAAAGTGCTTATCTACCTCAAGTCGCAGCAGAAAAAAACGATCATGCAAAAGGAAAACTTCCAGCGCACACTTGTTTCACTCCGGGAGGAGATCAATTTTTTTCTGCAGGCAATTATCAGGAAAGGGATTATCCACCTCGAAGCGGAGAATCAATGGCTTGAAGAGGTGATAAATGACCTACAGTGAGGCTACTGGTATTCTTTCAAGACCTCGAGAGTTTTCAGTGCCTTGCGTCTGACCGTTTTGATGTAGTTGCCCTGGGCAATCCGGACCAACGTCCGGGCCAAATCGGCGTAGGCCGAGCCTTCCAAGTCGCCGTTGTTCGCTTCGACGATCTTTTCTACAGCCAGACAGACGGCGTAAGCCAGATTGTTGTCCGGCATCTGGGGATCTTCGTTCTCCAGAGTAAACAGGAGGGCCCGGACCACCTCATTACCGTCATTCATGCCAATGATTCCGAGTGCATAGGCCGCTTCAGCGCTGACCATCGGCTCATCGTCTATAAGCAGTATCGACACCAGTGCGTCCTTCGCTCTTTCACCCCCCAGGCGCCCGAGCAGGTTCGCCGCACGGCGCCGTACTTCAGGATAGTAGTTGATCAACCGGGCGGATTCCCGAACACGACGGGCCGTGCCTTCCATGCCCAGGTATTCTAGAACGAACTCTACTTTATCGGGGTCCTCGATATCGCCTTCTTCGATCATGGTTTCAATCTCGTCCAGAACATCGAGCTTGATCTCCCGGCTGTCCGAGAAGGCTTTCTCGCTCAAGATCTGGAATTCAATATCTCGAAGGTACAGCTCTTCCACCGTCAGTTCTCGTTCCGTGCCCTGAGCACCAAGCATGGCACCTACTGCGAGGCCGGCGACCACTACAAATACTAAGATTGATTTTCCCTTCATCCTCGTCTCCACTCCCTATTAGTATATACTACCACACTCCTATTTTCCAGTCGCCGTTTTCACGGACAAGTAAATAGAGAAGTGCCTTGGTGTTTCTTATCATAGCGAAGGCCCGAACCTGACTTTCATCGATAAACTCGATTTCGTCCAGTTGTGCCTGGGTCCTGCTCGGGACTACAACATAGGTGAAATAATCCCGCAAACTGCTCAAACGCACATTGCTCTTCTTCAGCAGGGGCTGTTCGGACTGTTGTTTCAAATACTCCGGGTCACCGGTCCTTTCTATGTAGTCTTCCGACAGATAACTCAGCCAGGTGTCGTAGTCCTCGTTTCGAATGATTTTGTTCAAATTGCGGATAAACACCTCGATTTCGTCGAAGGTTTTTGAATAGACCTCTTCGGTGACGACAAACTCCTCGGCTTCGGGTTGTGGCTCCGGCTCGATCTGCTCGCTTCCAGCTTCCTCGATGACCTCCACGGGCTGCTCCGGCGGCTCCTCTTTTGTCGGAGGCGCAAAAAACATGCAGGAACTCAGGGCTATGCTTGATGCGACAACGGGAAACAGAATTTTCATCATCCCTTTTAATTTTCGTCCTCTACAGTCAAAACCTTTCACATTTATTGACCCGGATCCCTGATTATGATTACACTATCGGCTATGAAAGTGATATATCCGGGCTCTTTTGATCCGCCAACGAACGGCCATTTCGATATCATGAATCGGGCTGCGGCGATATCCGAGCAGCTCGAAATAGTGATCGCCGACAACCCGCAGAAGAAGTATTTATTCAGCGCCGATGAGCGTTTTGAAATGATCACCACAATGGTCTCTGAGTTTCCCAACGTACAGGTGACGATCTGGCGTGGACTCATCGTGGATTTCGCCGAGAAGATCGGCGCTAAAGTGATACTCCGCGGGGTGCGGGCGCTCTCTGATTTCGACTATGAATTCGAGCTTTCCATGATGAACCGAGCTCTGAATCCCAAAATCGAGACTCTGTTCATGCCGACGGACCAGAAGTATTTTGTCCTTCGGTCCTCCGGGATAAAGGAAGTGGCCAGCTTCGGCGGAGATATCTCGGATATGGTGCCGCCGGTTGTGGAGAGGAAGCTGTTGGCTCGGGTCAAACAGCGGGCTCAGTAGGTTGGATCTAAGGGTTGACAGAGCGTTCCCAATGCGTTATTTTTCACTCACTTTACCCTTGAAAGCATAGGTATATACATGGCAGTACCAAAAGGTAAAATTTCGAAGACTCGTTCCAGAAAACGCAAGGCGCAGACGATGCGCTTGAGCGTCCCGACGATGGTCGAATGCGGCAACTGTGGAAACAGAGTGCTACTCCATAGAGTCTGTCCGAAGTGCGGATTCTACCGGGGGAAACAAATAATTGAGCCGGAAGAACTGGCTTAAGCCAACACTATTGAGGAGGGAGAAAAATGGCTGACGATCTATTCGAAAAAATGAAGAAGCTGATCGCCGATCGTTTGGAAATTGAGGAATCAAAAATCACACCCGATTCTTCATTCCGCCAAGATCTGGGTGCGGATAGCCTGGATACCTACGAGCTCGTGTATGCGATCGAGGAGGAGCTTGGCATTACCATTCCTGATGAGAAAGCGAACGAGTTCAACACGGTACGGGATGCACTCGATTTCATAAAATCTGAGTTGGACAAAAAATAACCTGGCAAAGGTGACACTATCACTGAAGGATCTACCCTTCACAGCTCCTGTTCCCAACGGGGAACGAAGAAAGGAGCTGCAGCTTTTTCAAAAACATGCACAGATAAGGTTCAAGAGCCTCCCGCTCTTGAACCTTGCTTTTTCTCATCGTTCCTTCGCAAATGAGCAGGATGATGGAGTCGACAACAATGAAAAACTGGAGTTTTTCGGCGACTCCGTTCTCGGGCTGGTGGTGAGCGAATACCTGGTGACCGCCCTTCCGGACAAGACCGAAGGGGACATGGCAAAGATCAAGTCCCACGTGGTGAGCGAGGAAATTCTGGCGGAGATCGGAAGAATCCTGCGCCTGGATAATTTTATCCTGATCGGCAAGGGAGAGGAGTACTCCGGAGGACGATCAAAAAAGGCCCTGATTGCCGATGCCATGGAAGCGATTATCGGTGCCTATTATCTGGATTCGGGATTCAAAGCGGTCAGGACCTTCATACGCAATTTTCTCGTACCTCAAATCAATGAGGTTCTCGAGGATCGTCACAAGAAGGATTACAAGACGCTGCTTCAGGAATACGTGCAGAAGCGTTTTAAGAGCTATCCCCGCTACCGGATCGTCCATCGAAAGGGTCCGGACCACAATCGTACCTTCTGGATCGAAGTCGGTGTCGGGAAACGGACCTATGGCCCTGGTACGGGAAAGAACAAGAAGGAAGCGGAACAGCAGGCCGCCGGAATCGCCTATAAGGCACTGGTGGACAGACAGAAGAGTCGCCGGCAATAGACCGCACGAGCCTCAGGCCGTCAGGGCGCATCGACGAATCGGCTCTCGTAGAGTTTTCTGGCAATCCTCAACAAAGTTTTCCGGTCGTTTTGATTCGGGTCATCGAGCACGCTCTCCAGCAGGGCGTTTAGAATGATCCCAACTTTGGGACCGCGGGATATCCGCAGCTCTCGGATTATGTCACCTCCGTTAATTGCCAGATCCTTGAGTGTCAGCGCCTTATCCTCCGCAAGCACCTCTTCGATACGCTTTTCCAGAGCGAGCAGCGAAGCGGAGATGAATCGTTTTCGGGCGATCGCAAGCTGATCCGCCCGGCGTAAGGTAAGGATATCCGGGATATTCTTTTCGCCGACCCTGGCTACGAAGCGGCGTACCGCAGCATCCGTCCACTGCGGTTCGTAGTGGAACATGTGCTGAGCTACCAGATGGCTGACCCGTTTGATGATTAGGTTCGAGAACCGTAGACGACGAAGGATCTTCTCTGCGAGTTCCGCCGATTGCTGTTCGTGCCGGTGGAAGCTCAGCTCCCCGTCAGGACTGGTACGCAGGGTTTCCGGCTTTCCCAGATCGTGAAACAGGGCTGCCAGGCGCACCGTCAGGTTGTCCCGGGGCGCCGCATCGCAGGCGTACAGCAGGTGATGATACACGTCATACTGGTGAAGATCTCCCTGCTCCACGTTCTTACAGGCGGTGAGTTCAGGGATGAAGAACCGAAGCAGTCCACAGCGGTCAAGCAGGGAGAATCCCACCGAGGGGGTTTGCGCCTCGAGCAGCCGGACCAGCTCGTCACGTATCCGTTCAGCCGATACCAGTTTCACAGTATCGATGCTGCGGGAGATGCCGGTGAAAGTATCTTCTTCAATTTCGAAGCGAAATTGGGCCGCAAATCGACAAGCTCGGATCGGTCGTAGACCGTCCTCCCGGAAACGCTGCAGAGGATCGCCGATTGCCCTGATGATGCCCGCTTTCAAATCCTTTCGACCTTCGTGGGGGTCAAGAAGGCGGTGGTTATGCAAATCGTAGGCTATGGCGTTGATCGTGAAATCGCGTCGTTTGAGGTCCTCCTCGATTGACGGGGTGAAGATCACAGAATCGGGTCGACGGCCGTCCCGGTAGTCCTGGTCGATACGAAAGGTGGTAACTTCAAAACGCGTCCCTTTGAACAGAACCGTTACGGTGCCGTGCTTGATTCCCGTAGGGATGACCCGGCGAAAAACTCCGATCACATCCTCGGGCAGGGCATCCGTTGCGATATCGAAATCCTGGACCTTGCGCCCGAGGAGTGTATCCCGCACAGCGCCCCCGACCAGGTAGCATTGAAACCCGGCTTCGGAAAAAAAAGAGGAAAAATCTTTGACAACCCGAGGGACTCGAAACATCGCTTGAGATATTCGTGCAAATGGTGACCCGAAGATAGATACGCTGTCAAGGAGGGTAAAAAAAAGAGCCGTCCCACGATTGGGAACGGCCCTTTTGGTACCTCCGCCGGAGAGGGGCCCTTTCCCCCCTGCCTTATCGCAGCAGTTCGAGTACCGTCTGCGGCTTGACGTTGGCTTGTGCAAGCATGGCCATCGAGGACTGAACCAGGATCTGGTTCTTCACGAAGCTGACCATCTGCTCGGCCATATCCGTGTCCCGGATGCGGGACTCGGAAGCCTGCAGGTTTTCGGCGCCCACGGCCAAACCCTTCATCGCGTATTCCAGACGGTTCTGGTACGCACCCATATCGGCCCGCTGCTTGTTCACCATCTTCAGAGCTTCGTCCACCATCCCGATCGTCATATTGGCGCGGTCGGGAGAGGAGATCGATATGAAGGTCGCCGTATGCGGAGGTCCGTTGGGATTCTGCAATCCCAACCCTTGAGCGGTCATCGTACCGATGTACAGCCGCTCGCGCTGGTCCATGTTCGCCCCGATGTGCAGCCACATGCTGGCCGTAACCATGTTCTCGCCGGTAAACCGGGCGAAGCGTCCCGTCAGCAGGTTCATCCCGTTGAACTGGGCGTGGGAGGCGATGCGGTTCACCTCGTCGATCATGGCGGAGACCTCTACCTGAATCTGCATCCGGTCCTCGTCGGAGTAGATGCCGTTGGCAGCCTGAACAGCCAGCTCGCGGATTCGCTGCAGGATGTCCGATGTCTCCTGGAGATAGCCCTCAGCGGTCTGGATGAAGGAAATGCCGTCCATGGCAT
>CAZBXU010000162.1:0-8149 GCA_964495755.1 uncultured Spirochaetaceae bacterium
GGGAGGATTCCAACGGTTCCGAGAACCAAGACCAAGGCCAGCAGTATCACGGGAACTTGACGTTTGCTCATCCTGCTCTGCACCCGGTGGGGTATCCTCTCTCTGCGACTATTCTCCGATCGGTTCACCCCGAAAGGTGGAGCCCGCGAGGCGTTTCAAGTGAACGCGGACAAACGACCCGATGCGATCCGGGGATCCGGGAAATACGACCATCTCATCTCCTTCGGTCCGGGCCAGCAGCTCCGCAGAGCTCTTCTTGGAAACACCCTCGACCAGCACCTCAACTACCCTTCCGAGCTTCCGCCCTTTGCCGGCCCGGGTTATCCGCCTCTGCAGCTCGATCACCCCGCTCAGGCGTTCCTGTTTGACCGCATCCGGAACATCATCACCCAGCTCGAAGGCTTTTGTGCCTTCCCGGGGATTGTAGCGGTAGGTAAAAGCGTCATCGAAACGCACCTCCTCCATCAGCTCCCGAGTCAGCCGGTAGTCCTCCTCCGTCTCTCCGGGAAACCCTATTAATATATCGGTCGTTAGGGACACCTCGGGGATGGTTTTTCGGATCCTCTCCACCAATGCGAGGTAATGCCCCCGGGTGTACTTTCTCCCCATCGCCTCTAGAATCCGATCCGAGCCGTGCTGAACCGGCAGGTGGATATGCCGGCACAGGGCCGTCTGTTCTGCAATCAGCTCGATCAGCTCGACGCTCATGTCTTTGGGGTGGGAGGTGAGAAAGCGCAGCCAGGTCTTGTCCTGAAGTATGGGAACAACCCGGCGCAGCAGCTCCGGAAAGCTGATGATTGCCCGATCCCCTTCCCGGTAGCTGTAGGAGTTGACGTTTTGCCCCAGTAGGGTGATCTCCCGCACTACCTGCCGCGCAGGGTCATCAGTCGGGCTTTGAAGCCTGCGGATCTCTGCGATGATACTCTCGGGGCCGCGGGATACCTCGGAGCCTCGGAGGTAAGGCACGATGCAGTAGGTACAGAAGTTGTCGCAGCCGTGCATGATCGGCAGAAAGGCCTGGAAACCCGATAGGGAATGGCGTTCTGCAAAGCGGTACTCCCCGGGATCGACCAGATGGGCTTCCTGATGGGCGGCAGGCCGGTGCGGAGATCGCCGGTTGGACGACCGGTCATCCACAGGTACTCCGTCTCCGTGCTCGAGCACATCCACCAACCGATGCTTCTGGAAGTTGCCCACCAGCAGATCCACGTGGGGTGCATCGTCGAGGATCTCCTGCTTCAGACGCTCGCTCATGCAGCCCATCAGAACCAGACGAAAGGCATGGCGCTTCTTCTCCGCCTTGAAGAAGCCCAGGCGGCCCCAGATGCGATCTTCGGCTGTCTTTCGTACCGAGCAGGTGTTCAGAACCACGACCTCCGCTTCAGCAGGACTGTCTGCCCGGGACCAGCCCTTCTCCTGAAGCTCGTATTCGAGAAAGCCCGATTCGGCCTTGTTCATCTGACAGCCGTAGGTTTCGAGCCAGTAGGTTTTGTAAGTCTTGTTCCGGGTCATTTCTTTTGGCATAAGTTTGCGTGATTGTCTAGGTCCTTAAGGAAAGTGTACTAAAAAAAGATCTGCCGGATCAAATCCCAGACGATCAGAACAACCCCCTGAGCCACCACCAGGGCGAAATAGCGACGGATGCTGCGGCCGCCGAGAGCTTGGGAAGCTTTCACGCCCAGCTGGACACCGGCGAAGGAGCCGGCAAACAGGAGAGCCACCAGAACAATTTCCACATTGCCTAGAAACACGTGCCGGGATGCACCGTAGCCGCTGGCCAGGAGAATCTGAAACACGCTGGTGCCCACGGCAATGTGGGTCGGTATACCGATCACATATATCAGCAGGGGAAAATTGACAAATCCCCCGCCCACACCCATCAGTCCGGTCAGCACGCCGATAAAGAAGGCAAGAAACAGGGGAATCCACAGGCTGTAGGAGACGATTCCGCTGCGGGGAAAGACGAGTGCCGGAGGAAGGCGGACCGTACGCAGCCAGCGGGAAATGGCAGTGCTCACCTCCTGAGTCTCAGATCTGCGGGAGGTCTCCAGGAGAATGAAGACAGCCACGCCGGAAAGTAAGACGAGAAACAAGAGGTTGAGTACCAGGTCCACCCGAGAGAAGAGACGGTTGTTGATCAGGACCGGAGCACTTCGCTGAAGCAGGGTCATGATGCGCACTCCGACCTCGGTCCCGGCCACGGCTCCGGCGGCCAGGATCAGACCGAGCTTGATGTCCACGTTCTGGTTTCGCCAGTGCCGGAAGGCGGCGATACAGCTGTTGATGAAGATTTGCAGCAGACTGCTTCCCACGGCGATGGGATAGGGGATGCCGAACACCACCTTGAGTAAAGGGGTGAGCAGGAACCCTCCCCCTACTCCGAACAATCCGACGAGAAAACCGATCAGAATGCCCAGCAGGACAATGCCCGGAATCCAGACATCGATCCCGGAAAGAGGCAGGGTCAGGGTAAGCATGTGCGAAGGCTACGATAGGCGGATGGGTTGGTCAAGGGTGGGTTTATTTGGATGAGTTTTTGCCGGACCTATGTTGTGGAGGAAAGGCCGGGCATTGTCCCAAAGTTGGGTCTACTTATTATTCCGGTGCCGAGCCCCTCAGCCGAGGGGCTGGAGGACTTCATCAACCGTGTTAGCATCCAAGAGCAGATCGATCGCCCGGTCCAGCTTCTTTCTATTCCTGCAGTTGTTAACCTTATGTTTGTACGCAACTTCGGCCGGACTGAACTTCTTCTCCAGCAGGCGCAACAGCACTTGTTGCTTCGCCAGCCTCTGGCCTTCCAGCCTGCCTTTGTCCTTACCTTTTGCTATAAACTGTTCCGCCAGAGTCATATAGATCTCCCTTAGTTCGTCGGCGCCTATGACCTGAAGCTCCTCCTCCATGTCACTTATCGTGATATCTTTTCCTACCTGCATTATATACTCAAGTGCCCCTTTCAAGAAAGTTTTACGCTTCTCATCAAGACGAGCCGGTGATGTTTTCTGCCGGATTTCGCGGACATCGGAACGGAAATGGGTTATGATGTATTTAAACTTTCTCAGAGCGGTTCGAATCATTACATTGCCCGGACATCTACTTCGCCCAGTTGTTAGAGGTCGAACATCACTACCCGGAAACTCGAAACCTACGCCTTAAGCTCATCCCGAAGCTCTACTTATGATGAGAAACTTAGCGGCAGTTTCCACCGCATATAGTACCGGCACCAAGCCCCTCACTCGAGGGATTCCAGGACTCGATCGATTGAATCGGCATCCAGCACAAGGTCGATAGCCTGATCCAACCTGTCTCGGTCCCGGCAGTTGCGAATCTTTCGTTTCTCCGGGTCGTCGACAAGGCCAAACTTCTTTTCGAGCAGGCGCAACAGCACCTGTTGCTTCGCCAGGGTCTGGCCCTCAAGCTTACCTTCCAGCTTGCCTTCAAGCTTGCCTTCGCGCTTGCCTTCAAGCTTGCCCTCGTTTTTCCCTTTAGCTATAAGCTGTTCCGCCAGCGTCATATAGGCCTCCTTCATGTCCTCCGAGCCTGCCCTCTGAAGCGCCTCCTCTACGTCACTCAGCTCGATATATTTTCCTACCTGCATTATATACTCAAGTGCCCCTTTCAGCAAAGTCTCGTTCCTCTCGTCAAATGGGAGTGTAAAAAAATCCCGTGCGATCTCGTCCATGTGTTGACGCAGCGTAGTGAGGACATATTTGAAAATTTTCATTGTGGCTTGGAATGGCACGGCACCACGAAGATACGTGTCCCCCAACTGTTGGAGGTTGAACATCACTGCCCGGAAACCCGGGATGTAGGACCCTAGTTCTTCCCCAAGCTCAACGTAGGACAAGAAATCCAGCGGGAGCTTCCATTTCCTGGATCCATGGTAGAAGATCACGGGGATGATCAGCGGCAGCTTTTTTAGCTTCTTGTTTTGGGAAAGTTCTTTCTCCCAAATTCGAACCATATAGGCCAGCAGTTGCAGCATCGTCCACCTGTATGAGTAGGATTTGTGCTCCACGAGGATGTAGACAAGAACCGGGCTGTCACGAATCCTGGTGCGAATCAGGATATCCGACTGTCGCGTGGCGAGCTTCTCGTCGATATAACTCTCCCTGGAAATCTCGAGCGACGATAGATCGAGCATCCTGAGAATCGAGTTGGGTAGGGCGTTGCGGAGGAGATCACGGGCATGCTCCTCCTGGGAAAACACCAAATGAAAGAATCTGTCATGTGGGCGGTTAATCTCGCTCATACCCCGTACAACGGGGAGATCGAGCGTATTGCTTCAAAGGAGTCGAGAATATTCCTGCTATTGACTTCTTCGGCGCAGGTTACGCAGGAATCTGAACAAAGAGATGCCGCCGGCGATGATCAATCCGATTCCGGCCACGGGCATCAGCCAGCCGACAACAGGGCCGATTACGGGGATCGAGGCCACGATCGTGAGTGCACCGGCTCCCAGAGCGATCATTCCCGCGGTACGATCTTCTCTGGAGGAAGCGATCACCAGGCCGGCGATCGTGACGATTCCTCCGACGATCAAACCCGGTACGAATCCCGCCGAGGCGATGGCTTTGAGTATCAGCAAACCAATGCCGCCGCCGATCCCGGCGACGCCCTGCACACCCTGTTTTACCAGCTGGTTACGAGGAACGATATCTCCCATTCTCTGCTCCTATCACGATTTGATTCACTATTTTAATATAATGATTCAAAACCCCCATCGTGTTACCGAATCTTCGTTTTATTCTTCCCGTGAACGATGGGTCGACGCGCCGACCGGTCGCTCGTTCCTCAATTCCAGGCCCGCTGCGCCTGCTGGGCCAGATACAGATCGATCAGTACCAGGTTGACCATATGCTCGACCACAGGGACCAGGCGAATCACGATGCAGGGATCGTGCCTACCTTCGATGGTCAGCTCGATCGGCCTGCCCCGGGCATCTACCGTGTTCTGAACCTTGCCGATTGAAGCGGTGGGCTTGACCGCAGCCCGGCAGATAACAGGCAATCCAGTGCTGATTCCCCCGGCCATGCCCCCGGCCCGATTCGTTTCAGGAAGTACGGTGCCCTCTGATACGTTGGCAAACAGGTCATTTGCCTGGCTTCCCCGCATCTCTGCCAGTCGGAAACCCTCTCCAAACTCGATCCCCTTGACCGCGCCCAGGGAGAGCACGGCCTGAGCGATGCGGGCGTCGATCTTGCCGAACACGGGATCGCCCAAGCCGGCAGGTACTCCATATGCCCGGACCTCCACGATGCCGCCGACAGAATCCTGCTCCTCCCGGGCCTGTTTGATCGCCTCTTCCATGGCTTTAGCGGTTTTCGGGTGGGAACAGCGCACCTTCGATCCGTAAATACTTGCCCGCAGATCGGTTAGCTGCTTCGCATCTACCGTCTTCGCCGAGACGACATCGCCGATCTTCGGCTCTGAGTCATCCAACCAGACACCGCCGATCATGCGGGCGAAGCTAAAAACATAAATCCCCTTTTCGGCGAGCAGCTTTCGCGCTACCGCCCCGGCGGCGACCCGGGCTGCGGTCTCCCGTCCGGAGGAGCGGCCGCCGCCTCGGTAATCTCTGCGGCCGTACTTCATCTGGTAGGTGAAGTCGGCGTGGCCCGGACGGTACAAATCCTTTAGCTTTGAGTAGTCGTAGGGCCGCATGTCCCGGTTGAAGATGATCAGGGCGATCGGAGTGCCGAGGGTCTTGCCCTCAAACACACCGGAGAGGATCTCCACCCGATCCGGTTCCTTGCGGGCAGTGGTCAACTCGCTCTGCCCGGGTTTGCGCAGGTCCAGCTCCGCCTGGATCTCCTCCGGCGCAATCTCTATCCCAGCGGGACAGCCGTCGATCACCGCTCCGATCGCCGGGCCGTGGGATTCCCCGAAGGTGGTAACACGGAAGATCTGTCCGAAGGTATTCATATTCGCCAACCTACCCCGCCACGGTCATTCCGCCGAAAATGATTCCCCGGCTCATGATGTCCTGTTTTTTCAGGCATAGATATCGTTCTCCCATTTCGGAGAGACCTCGGGATGGGCGAGGATCTTGTTACGAAAGAGCTCCCGGATCTCCCGCACACGCTCTTCGGTCTTGGCCTCGAAGATGATCACCAGCTGGGGAAGGTTGGAGGAAGCCCGGACCAGACCCCAGCCATCATCGAACACCACCCGGGCGCCATTGATGTCGATCACCTTATCCCCGTACTCCTTCTTGAACTCCCTCACCAGCTCCTCCACGACCCGGTACTTCACCTCATCTGCGCAGTGGGCGGCGATCTCCGGCGAGGTCACGTACTTGGGAACCGTCTCCAGCAGTTCTGCGAAGCTCTGCTTCTGAGAGGCGAGATATTCGAGCAGCCGCACCGCGGCGTACAGGGCGTCATCATATCCGTAGTAGCCTTCGTTGAAAAAGATGTGGCCGCTGCGCTCCCCGGCCAGCTCGGCGTTCAGCTCGTGCATCTTGGCCTTGATGTAGGAGTGACCGGTCTTCCACATCACCGGCTTGCCCCCGTTAGATTCGATCTCCTCGATCAGGGCCTGGCTGCATTTCACGTCGAACACGATTTGGGAACCCGGCTTTCGGGCCAGCATCTGGCGGACAAGGAAGATCAGCATCACATCGCTCCAGACGTCCCTCCCCTGCCCGTCCTGCACGCCGATCCGGTCCCCGTCACCGTCGAAACCCAGGCCGATATCAGCCTGGATATAGGGGTGGGTCACCATCTCCCGCAGGCGTTTGCGCGCCTTCAGGTTCGACGGATTGGGAAAATAATTGGGGTAGGAGGTGTCCGGATCGCAGTACAGCTGAAAGGTAAGACAGCCGATTCGCTGCAGGATCTCGTAGGCGAATACCCCCGCCCCGCCGTTTCCGCAATCCACGACGATTTTCAGCGGCCTCGCCAGCTTGACCCCGTCGGTGAGCCGCTCAACATAGGCGGAGCGTACATCCCTGCTTTCGTACTTTCCGCTGCCCCGTACACGCTGCCCGGAGACAACCAGTTGAAACAGCTCCTTCATCTCCGCCGGCCCCAGTGTTCGGGACAGTCCGTCGGCCAGCTTCATGCCGCTCCAGTCGTCCGGGTTGTGGCTGGCCGTAACCATCACCCCGCCCGGGCAGTGGTAGTGGTGCTGGGCGAAGTAGAGCACCGGGCTCAAGGTCAGCCCGATGTCAATGACGTTGCAGCCTGCGGAAAGCAGGCCCGTGGCGGCGGCATTCTTGAAATCCAGGGAGGTCTTGCGGTTGTCGTAGCCCACCACGATGTTGTCGATCTTCCGCTTCTTGAGATAGATGCCGAAGGCGTGGGCGATCCGCTGAACGGACTCGGCGTTCAGCTCCTCCTCGTTCACCCGCCCGCGCAGGTCGTACTCCCGGAACATACTGCGAAACGCTGTGCTGGTTGTGTCGATCATGATTTGTCCCTTCTATGATAGATTTACGGTCTCGATTCGTGCAAGTTCATCGGATAGTATTTCCTGCTGCTCTTCCAGATCATAATCATCCTGTAGTCCCAACCAGAACTGTGGAGTGGTGCCAAAGTACTTGGACAATCGAAGGGCTGTATCAGCCGTGATACGCCGCTTCCCTTTACAAATCTCGGAAATCCGTGTCTGAGGGATATTTGTCTGTTTGGCCAGCCGGTAGGCGGAAATGCCCATCGGTTTTATAAATTCCTCGAGAAGCACTTCCCCTGGATGTATGTTGTATAGTTCTTTCATCTTCCTCCTCACCTAATGATAATCCGTGATCTCAACATCATAACTGTCTCCATCTGTCCACTGGAAGCAGACACGCCATTGATCGATTATCCTGATGCTGTGCTGTCCTTTTCGATCTCCCAGCAGAGTTTCCAGCCGATTATTCGGTGGTATGGCTAGATCTCTCAGAATGCCGGCGTTGTTGAGCATTCTCAGTTTTCGCCGGTCCGTATTCTGGATCTCTGGAGGTAACCAGCTTGAACGCTGCCCGAGCCAAACCTGTTCAGTATCTTTTGACCGAAAGGATTTGATCACAGGTCAATACTAACGTTACACATTAGTATTGTCAAGCATTAGTGCTGGATTGTGAACCACAGCGGTGCAAAATACTGAAAGCGTGTGGTATGGTAACTATATCCTCCGTGAAGGGAGCACAATTCACCATGGGTACCCA
>CAZBXU010000163.1:0-1268 GCA_964495755.1 uncultured Spirochaetaceae bacterium
ACATTCACTAAGCGCAAAAGAAGCTCTGGGTCTTGGTTCAATAGATATCTAAGCGGGTGATGATATCCTTGATGTCCAACTGCTGCAGCAACGGTAGCCCAAGGAGTAGAAAAGACTCCTGGTTGCCAAATACCGCAGGAAGGACGATTGCTCCCTGGATATATTTGAGATCCTCCGGGTGCAGTTTTTTTGCCAGCGCCTTCACCTTCTCCATTTTTTCGCTTATGATCACTGTCTGGCGGGGCTCGACAAACATCTTGACAAAAGGTTCATCCGGAGTAAATACGATTTCAAACCCCGGATCGTGTAGGCCGACTTTCAACTTCAAACAGTACTTCCCATTCTCCTTACTAAATATCGCTGCACTCACCGCCTTGAGTTTGCCCGATAGTTCTACCAGAGAGCGCAGTTTGTCGGTTTCGGTCTTTCCTCTTCGAAACCCTTTTAAATACCCGTCATAATCAAGCCCATCCTCAAAAAATTGAATTTTCTTCACCTTTCCTGGAGAGGTGTAATCAATTTTCACACTTCTCTCCCGGATTTGTCCGATTTCGTTCTCTAGGTCAAGGATGGAATCTTCCCCAAGAAGGGCTCCAATTCCTGACTCAAATCCCCAAGTCTCTACCAAAGGTTTTGACAGGGAAGCCTCGGCGAGGGCTTTCAAACCACGACGTCTTCTGCTCGTGCCTGCCGCTGCTCCCGTGATGATCTCATCCTTTATGCGGTAGACGCCGTTTTCCATGACCACGCTGGTTCTCTGCTCCATGATCAGAGCTTCAATGTCGTTCAGAGTGTAAGCTCTAATAACACCCGAATCGAGGAGCCCCTGCAACTGCTTCTGCTCGTCCATCTGCTGGATCTTCTCGATCTCCTCCGGGCGCAGCGGCTCCGCTCCCTGGGTCTCCATCACCAGCTCTTCCCCGGCGCTCAAAATCGACTCGATTGGGGCGGCTTCATCCTCGGCAACTTCAAGCTCTTCGATAGTCTCCCCTGGCTCAGCTGTCTCTCCCTCCGCTGCAGCCGCCGGCTGCTGAGGAGGTTTCTTCTCTGGTTGCCGGGGTACCGGCATTGGCCGGGATACCGATTTTTGTTCCTCATCCGCGGAGGGAAGCTCGGTAAGCTCTTCCTGCGGCAGCGGCGGTAGCGGCACGATCTCCTTCACCTCTTCGAGTACTTCAAGAGTTTCCTGCTCCTCCCCCTCAACAAAGGCAGGTTCGACGGCCTCCGCCTCTTCTATCTCCTCCACCTCTTCGACGGCCTCCGCCTCT
>CAZBXU010000163.1:1368-7998 GCA_964495755.1 uncultured Spirochaetaceae bacterium
TTCGACGGCCTCCGCCTCTTCTATCTCCTCCACCTCTTCGACGGCCTCCGCCTCTTCTATCTCCTCCCCCTCAACAAAGGCAGGTTCGACGGCCTCCGCCTCCTCTATCTCCTCCACCTCTTCGACGGCCTCCACCTCCTCTATCTCCTCCACCTCTTCGACGGCCTCCGCCTCTTCAGCCTCTTCCGAAGGAATCACCTGACCGGGCTCGACAACTTCGTCGATGCCGATCTCCTCAACGACGATCCCCGCTCTTCTAACCGGTGCTTTCACCTGAACCGGCAGCTGCGCGGTTATCTGGAAGCGATCCACCGCACTCTGCAGGAGCTGCTCAAGATGGCTGATGTCGACCGCTTCCCGTTGCGGTCCGCCTATTCGAGCTTCGATGACCGAAATGATCTCATCCCAGCTCTTGTCGATCATTTCGTCAAATTTCGCTTCTTTTTGTTCAGGGATCCTGCCGACTCCCCGCTTGATTCGCGATTTCAGCTCTCCTTTACCCGATTTCAATTCGTCCCGCCACCGTTTCCAGTCGATGCTCTCGTTCCCCTCAATAAACTCCTGGAGAATAGAGAGCTGAAGACGTTTTAGGCGCTGAGAAAGTATGGGCAGAGGATCCTGTCGCAGGTTGAAAAGAAGAAATATGATCAGAAAAACCGTAAGGGAGACGGCCGCAATGATCACAACCTTCATGATGGGCTGCAGCTGAAACACCGAGTAGGGGATCACGAGGCTGAGGGACCCGAACTCCTCGGTGGTGATGCTGAGAAGACTGTAGCTCTCACGCTGGTCGTCTATGGTGTCGAAGACAACGGCCTCTCGGTAGACAGCATCCTGGGATTGTATCTGCTGCCAAACCTCGGACAATGTCGGTGCAATCAGCGCGACAGCGCTCGCGGGGAAATTAATGACAAGGCCCCGCTGTCCGACAAGGGACAGTTCCCGAAAATCCAAGGTGGGAAAACGCAGCAAATATTCGGACAGGTCTCTCTTGGACACATAGAAAAGGGCTAGCCCACGGTACTGTTCAAAGCTATCAACGACCGGAAAGGAGTAGATGAAACGCTGTCCGCTTCCATCGATGATGAGTCGGGGAGCTTCCCCGGCTTTGGCAATAAATACGGTGGAATCGACAGTTTCTCCGGTTTTATCGTAATCTATGTATTTTCTACGTTCCTGATCCTGACTCTCGATATCTCTATCGGAGGTACTGAAGTGGATTCTCTTGGCTTCAACGCCGAGAAAACGAATCAACTGGATATTCGGATAATCATCAAGAAGTCTGCCGAAAAAGATCTGTCTGTTGATGATATCCTCTTGGGCCTGCTGATTGCTCTCCAAAAACGCCCGCCACACAAAGGGCTCCTGTACCGCGGGCTGAAAACGCTCAATATTATCGCGATGATAGCGGGAGATTCGCTTCGAAAACTCCTCCAGCTGGGCTTCCCGCTCGGCGATGATCCGGGGCTGAAAGAAATTGGTTTCAACGATATCGAAGAATCGCGTGAAAGAGAATACCGCAAATCCGCCACACAGTAGCAAAGAGATGAGGAGGCTCAAAGATATTTTCAATCTCTGACGCATGAAACGAGGGTTATCTCCTACAGCTTTTCTTTACGAGTCCTATTCTACTATAGTATATCGGCTATCAGCCTACTCCCAATAGGGCAGAAAAGGGGAAAAAGACCAAGCCCCAATTCACAACCAGGAGAGAAACCAGGACAGCCGCGCCCGTAAAGGTGTTTCGCCCTTCTATGAGATGACTGTTGAATCGCTGTTCCTCATAGACGGTATCAAAGATCTCATCAAGACGTTGTACCAAATTCTTGCGGGGGAGCCTCCGAGCCCTGGCCATCAGCTTGTTGAGATAGGCGAAGGTCTCTGAGACATACCTGCCAAGCGTTCCAGGCAACCTCACAGAGGGTCGAATGCAGAATCGGGACAGGTACAGCAAACATCCCAGGGTGGTCGCCTTGGATAGGCCGACCACCAGTGCACCCCGAGTGATCGTCAGGGGGCCGATCCGCAGCATTACCCATCCAACAGGAGAGAAGAGGTTAATTACAATCGTGGTTGTCATAAAGACAATACTGCCGATAAAAAGACGCCGCTTCGCCACGGATACGGATAACAGCGCCAGGATGAGGAACGCGACGGTTTGGGCAGTTTTCACAATGAGGTTCTGCTGGACAATGATTGCCGGTGCAAGGAGTAGTCCGGATACAAATAAAAAAGAGGGAGACACCCGTCTATCGATCCAGGAATCTCCCTCTTGCGGCTTCTCCTTCACGCCTAGGTATCTTTGGTCTCCTGCTTTTCTGCAGGTTTTTTCTTCTTCTTCTTAACCGTTTCTTTACGCTCTACCAGCTCGAGAAATACCATTTCCGATGCATCACCGTAACGCTGACCTAACTTCAGAATCCTGGTGTAGCCTCCGGGCCGCTCGGTAAAGCGGGGAGCAATTTCGGTGAACAACTTGGCCAGAACCGCCTTATCCTGGATCGTCTTGGCGACGACCCGGCGGTTGTGAACGTTGTCGTGACGAGCCCGGGTAATTAGTTTCTCCGCAACTCGGCGGATCTCCCGAGCTTTGGGTTTTGTGGTTTTTATGCGCTCATACCGGAACAGTGCTGTAGCCATACTCCTGTACAGCGCTTTCCTGTGGCTCACATTCCGTCCGAGACGGTTGTAACCGATCCTATGCTTCATCAGCCTGTTCCTCTTGTGCGTTTTCCTCTTCCATGGTCATGGCCAAGGCCTTCTTTAAAGCACTGTAGTCCTTCATGCCCAGGGAGAGGTTTCTATCTCGAAGCTTTTCCTTGATCTCTTGAAGGGACTTCTTGCCGAAATTACGAGTTTTAGCGATTTCCTCTTCCGTTCTGCGGGTCAAATCGCCAATGGTTTTTATATTAGCATTACGCAGACAATTACTCGACCGAACCGACAGTTCCAACTCTTCCACCGGGGTGTCCAGCAGGGCTCGGATGCGCGCTTCCTCCTCATTGATTTCCCCTTCATCTTCCGCTATTTCCTCATCGAAATTTATGAAAATCGACAAGTGATCTTTGGCGATCTTTGCAGCCTCCGCCAGAGCATCCTCCGGAGGTATCGCACCGTCCGTCCAGATTTCCAGGATGAGCTTGTCATAATCGGTTCGCTGTCCCACACGGGTATTTTCTACAAGATACTTCACCTTGGTCACCGGGGAGAAAATTGCATCGATGGGGATCGTCCCAATGACCTCTATATACTTCTCGCTTCTCTCTGAAGGGACATACCCCCTGCCAAGATCAATTTGGATCTCAAACTCCAGATTGGCTTTTTCCATCAGCGTGCAGATGAGAAGATCCTTATTGATTACCTGTACAGTATCGTCTACTCCTATATCTTTTGCAGTAATCGTACCAGAGCCCTTCGCTTCAACGACAACGACCTTCTCCTCTTCGCCCCCCGGCAGATTGATCTTCACAGCTTTCAGATTATTGATAATATCCGGAGTGTCCTCCGCTACCTCCGGAATCGCTTCGTATTCGTTGGTAATCACCTTTGGAGATCCGTCTTCACCGTAGCTGGTAATCCGAATCGCGCTGATCGCATATCCCTGGATAGAGGACAACAGGATACGCCGCAACGTGTTTCCCATCGTCACTCCATAACCCCGCTCAAAAGGATAGGCTATGAACTTACCGTAGTTCGTATCGCTTTCCAAATGTTCGAAAGTGATTCCTTTGGGTCTTCTGAATCCTTTTAAAAGATTCTTCCTTGCCATCCCTACTCCTTAATTGAGGCTGACCAACAATCCATAAGCATGATCCTTACATACAGCATATTGTGGCTGCAAATAGCAAAAGCCGCAATATTTGGCAGTGGTCAGCAGAAATCGAGGTTGTTTTTCAACCTCTATTGAGGTTGACCAGTAACCAGGAAAACACAAGATACCGTGGTTGTTCGGATTAAAATCCGCATTATGTGTCATTTGGTCAACCGAAATCGAGGTTGTTTTCCAACCTTACTTAGAGTACAGCTCGACGATCAACTGTTCTTGTACGTCCGCCAAATCGAAGATATCGCTCCGTCTGGGTATGGCTTTCACCTTGCCCCAGATCTTGTCAGGATCGACCTCCAGCCATGGCATGACTCCCGAGCGGGAATACTCTTTTAAACTATCCTTGATTGCTGTGAGCTTCTTACTCTTCTCTTGGACCTCGATCTCATCTCCCTTTCTGACAAGATAGGAAGGGATCGTGACGCGTCGGCCGTTCACGCGAACGTGCCCATGGGAAATGAGCTGCCGTCCCTGCTTTCTTGAGCCGGCGAAATGCATGCGATACACCATGTTGTCCAGACGACGTTCCAGCATGGTAATCAGGGTTTCACCGGTGATCCCCTTCTGACGTGCCGCTTTAGCAAAGAAGAGTCGGAACTGCTTCTCCATCATGCCGTACATTCTCTTTAGCTTCTGCTTCTCCCGAAGCTGAATACCGTAGTCCGAAACCTTCTTAGGTCGTGCCCGCAAGCTTCTTCCGGGCTTCCCCCTACGCTTGGTAATTGGACACTTATCGGTTTTACACCTCTCTCCCTTGAGAAAGAGCTTCGTTTGTTCGGCTCTACACAGCCGACACTGAGGACCAGTGTAACGTCCCATTCAACTCCTCCCTCGTCCTACACCCGGCGTTTCTTCTGAGGCCGACACCCATTATGGGGGATTGGCGTGACATCCTGAATAGAACGCACCCTTAAGCCCAATGCGCCTATAGATCGGATCGCCGATTCACCCCCGATGCCTGGACCTTTTACAAAAACGTGCACTTCACTCAGACCATAGTCTTTTGCCCTGGTCACAGCTGCTTCTGCGGTCATCTGAGCCGCATAGGGCGTGGACTTCTTCGCCCCTCTGAAACCCAGACTCCCTGCCGAAGCCCACGACAGTGCATTACCCATCCTGTCGGTGATGGTAATGATTGTATTATTGAAGGTCGCCTGAATGTACACGTTGCCTTCTGCAACATTCCTTTTTTTATCTCTCTTCGTCTTACTCTTTGCCACTTCTCACTTCCCCTTATTTCGCTCTTCTCTTTCCGGCAACGGTCTTTCGTTTGCCCTTTCGAGTCCGGGCGTTGGTCCGAGTTCTCTGCCCTCGCACAGGTAGACCTTTCCTGTGCCGCAAGCCCCGATAGGAACCAATATCCATCAATCGCTTGATATTGAGAGAGATCTCCGTTCGCAGGCGCCCCTCGACCTTATAGTCGTTTTCTATAATCTTCCTGAGAACGTTGATCTCCTCCGGGGACAGATCGTTAATCCTTCGTGTTGTGTCGACACCTGCGCTGGCACAGATCGCCTCTGCCGACGAGCGTCCGACTCCAAATATTTGGGTCAGAGCAATATCCACGTGTTTGTTGGGGAGATCAACCCCGGCAATTCGAGCCATGTACTCCTCCTACTTTTGGCGCTGCTTGTGCTTGGGATTCTGGCAGATGATGCGTACAACGCCTTTTCTACGGATCACCTTGCATTTATCACAAATCGGTTTCACACTTACTCGTACCTTCATCTCATACCTCCACCCGTGTTACAGGTACCGGGATCTGATCTTTCCCTTACGCACGATTCCCTCATGATGGTGCATGCGCAGCTGACCTTCGATCTGACTCATCGTGTCCAGGTCCACACCTACCATAATCAGAAGAGAAGTGCCGCCCATTAGATATGCCACCGATCTGGGAATATTCAACCAGGTTTGAACGATCGTTGGAATCACGGCGATAAGGGCGAGGAAGATAGCTCCGGGAAGAACGATTCGATTGAGGATTCTAGAGAAGTACTCCTCCATCCTGTCCGACCGAATTCCCGGTATCGAACCACCGTTCTCCCGGATGTTTTTCGAAATCTCTATCGGATTCAATGTCACTTGTGTGTAAAAATAGGCAAAAAAGATAATCAAGCCGGTGTAAGTCAGTATATAGGGAATCCCGCTTGGTCGCAGCCAGGAGGCGAAACGGGACAGCCAGTCCACCTGTGAACCCAGGCTTTGGGCGATCTGCAGGGGAAAAACCAGGATGGAGGATGCGAATATCACCGGAATCACTCCCGACGGGTTGATCTTGAAGGGCAGGTATGAGTTTTGAGCGCCGTAGATCTTCCGCCCAACCACCCGCTTTGCATAGTGCACGGGGATCTTTCTCTGTCCTTGTTGCTCATATACAACGAGGGCTACAACCACAACGAACATTACCAGAACCACGATCATGAACACCGGGTTTAGCTCTCGACGGCGAATCTGCTCGACGATCGTGTAGATCGCGTAGGGAATCCGGGTGACGATTCCTGCAAAAATCAACAGGGATATTCCGTTACCGATCCCCCTCTGGGTTATCTGTTCGCCCAGCCACATCAGAAAAATGGTTCCCGAGGTTACCGTCAATATGGCAATAAAGGTGTAAGCCGTACGGCTCAAGGTTATGGCATCGGGAATCCTGTCAATGTAGGAAGTTACGGCAAAACCTTGAATCAGGCAGACAAAGATCGTACCTATACGCGTATAGCGCTGAATCTTCTTCCTCCCCCCCTCCTCCTGGGAAATTGCTTTCATCTTGGGAAACACCAGCATCAGAAGCTGCATGATGATCG
>CAZBXU010000164.1:0-7811 GCA_964495755.1 uncultured Spirochaetaceae bacterium
CAAACCTTGACTTTTACCGCCCGCCTTAGTATTTTAGCTCGGCCTGTCCTCGAACAACTAACGAGTAAGGAAAATCAGGAAATTTTGGACCTTTTGAGACTCAAGGCGCGTATGGCGGAAGAAAACGGAAAAATGCGCAATCTGGGCATCAGCGCCCATATTGACGCCGGGAAAACGACTCTAACCGAACGGATCCTCTACTACAGCCGGAAGATCCACACGGTGCATGAAGTCCACGGCAAGGATGGCGCCGGGGCTACGATGGATTCGATGGAGCTGGAACGGGAGCGGGGTATTACCATCGCTTCCGCAGCCACCCAGGTGGATTGGAAAGACCACAAAATCAACATCATCGACACTCCGGGACACGTGGATTTCACCATCGAAGTAGAGCGGGCGCTGCGCGTCCTGGACGGGGCGATCCTCGTGCTCTGTGCCGTGGGAGGTGTTCAATCCCAAACTCTCACAGTGGACCGGCAGCTCAAGCGCTACCGCGTACCTCGTCTGGCCTTTGTCAACAAATGCGACCGGGTGGGGGCCAATCCGCTGCGAGTAAAGGAGCAGCTGAGCGAACGCCTGGGGCACAACGCCGTGATGATGCAGATGCCTATCGGGCTGGAGGGCAAGTTCAAAGGCATCGTGGACCTGGTGCAGATGAAAGCCCTGTACTACGAAGGGTCGATGAACGAGAAGGTAATTTCAGCCGACATTCCCGCGGAACTCGTAGATCAAGCCGAACATCTACGGGAAAAACTGATCGATGCGCTGACCATGTTTTCCGACGAGCTCGCCGAAGCCTACCTTGAGGGGCAAGCCACGCATGAGATGATCTACGCGGCGATCCGCAAGGGGACCCTGACTCAGGAGCTGACCCCCGTTTTTATCGGCTCTGCTTATCACAATATGGGCGTCCGGGCCCTTCTTGACGGCGTCGTGAATTTCCTTCCCGCCCCCGGCGAGGGAGAAAGCACCGCCCTGGACCTGGACAACAACGAGGAGAAGGTCCTCCTCCAACCCCGACCGGATCAGCCCACCGTAGCCCTGGCCTTCAAACTGGAGGACGGTCAGTACGGCCAGCTCACCTACATTCGCATCTACCAGGGAACTATCCGAAAGGGGGATGAGCTGTACAACAGCCGCAGTCGTCAGAGGTTTCGGATCGGCCGCCTGGTCCGTATGCACGCGGACAAAATGGAGGAAATCAGCGAGGCCTGCTGCGGGGATATCGTGGCGCTGTTCGGCATCGACTGCGCCTCCGGAGACACCTTCACCGACAAGAATTTAAAACTTTCGATGACCAGCATGTTTGTGCCCGATCCGGTGATATCCCTGGCGGTCAAGGCAAAAGAAAAGAAATCCGAGGACCTTCTGTCCAAGGCGCTGAATCGGTTCGCCAAGGAGGACCCGACCTTCAGGATCCACGTCGACCCGGAATCCAAACAGACCATCATCAGCGGCATGGGGGAGCTGCATCTGGAGGTCTATCTGGAACGAATTCGCCGGGAATACCGGGCCGATGTGGACACGGGTATGCCCCAGGTGGCCTATCGAGAGACAATCTCCAGGGCTGCGAGCTTTGATTACACCCATAAAAAGCAAACCGGCGGAGCCGGGCAATTTGCCAGGGTGGCCGGAGAATTGAAACCGAGTGAGAACGGCGGCTACGAGTTCATCAACCAGATCAAGGGCGGGGCGATTCCGACGGAGTACATCCCTGCCTGCGACAAGGGATTCCGAAGCTGCCTGGACAAGGGATCGTTGATCGGATTTCCGATTGTGGGTGTGACCGTAAAAATAAACGACGGGGCCGCCCACTCGGTGGATTCTTCGGATCTGGCCTTCCGACAGGCTGCGATCGGCGCCTTCAGAAGGGCCTACTCCAAGGCTTCACCGGAAATCCTGGAACCGATCATGAGAGTGTCGGTAGAAGGTCCCACGGAGTATCAGGGCGGTGTATTTGCCGGTATCAATCAGCGCAGGGGTATGATCCTGAGCACGAGTGAAGATGGCAGCCAATCCCGAATCGACGCGGAAGTACCCCTGAGCGAGATGTTCGGCTACTCGACGGTGCTGCGCTCCATTACTCAGGGAAAGGCCCAGTTCACCATGGAGTTCTCCAGGTACGCCAAAGTCCCGAACAGCATCGCCGAGACCCTCAAAACAGAATACCAAGGAAGTAAAACGGGAGAGAAGGCATGATCAAGCAGGAACTGAACGAGCGCAGCCCCCTGCGCATTCTCGAGCACTCCACCCACGGGGGGCTGGGCAAGGGAAATCTCGGGGCGATCGCCGCCCGCCGGGGCGTGGGCAAGACGGCCTGTCTGGTGCACATCGCTACGGACCAACTCATTCAAGGAAAACAGGTGATTCATGTGACCTTTGCCACCGATCCAAACCATATCGTTGACTGGTATGAGGATATCTTCAGAGAAATCGCCGATAAATTCGGTCTGGATTCGGTAATGGCCGTTCATGACGAAATGATCCGCCATCGGATCATCATGAACTTCAACCAAGAGGGGATCCGCTTGCCCCAGGTCATCGAAAGACTGCGTGCGATGATTCGGGACGGGCATTTTGCCGCCGATTCGATCGCGGTGGATTCCTACGATTTCTCCCAGGTTTCAATGGACGAACTAAATGTAGTAAGGGAGTTTGCCGCGGAGCAGGATTTGGAAATTTGGTTCAGCGTTTCCCTGGGCTACGAACAACCCCAGTACGATGCAGCGGGGGTTCCCAGTCTGCTCAAAGATCTTGTCGAAGCATTCAGCATCATGATCTGCCTGAGACCCGAAGAAAAACACATCCATCTGCAGCTGGTGAAAGACCACGATGCTGTCGTTCCCGAGGACCTGCACCTCAAACTCGATCCCAAGAATCTACTCATCGCCAGAGAATAGCCGCGCTGAATCCTCCGTTGCCGACTGGCGGGAACCCCATAATCGGGCTATCATAAAATCCTGGTGGCGGATCGCATCGATCTCAAAATCTTCCATTATCACTTCCTGACAGGCGGGGTCTGCACCGTTGTTCGGCAGGCTCTTAAGGCCTTCCACGCTCACCTGCCCGAGATCCGCTCGATCGAGCTGGTGGCCGGGCGGATTCCCGAGAGGATTCGCATCAGCCGGTACAGCGACAAATGGACAGTCGTACCTGAGATCGACTATCGGGACCCAGGCAAGGGAGACAAAAAAGAGACAGCCGAGGAAGCGGGCAAACTTGCCCGGCAGCTGCTCGAATCCTTCGGCTCCGATGATTCGCTCTGGTGGGTCCACAACTACCATCTGGGCAAGAATGCCGTTTTTACACAGGCTCTGCTTCAGATCATCTATTCCGGGCAACCCCAACGCATCATCCTGCAGATCCATGACTTTCCCGAGTGCGGACGATTTCAGAATCTGAGGCACCTTCTCAACACCCTATCCCTGGATCCCTACCCCGTGAGCCCGTGGGTTCGATATGCGGTTCTCAACCAGCGGGACCGTAACATACTTATCCAGGCAGGTGTCCCGGCGCAGTCGGTGTTTTTGCTTGAAAACCCCGTCTTCCGAGACCGGGTCCCTGATCAGCGAAACTCTTTGCGGGAGGCCCTGAAGAGGCTGTTCGGAAAATCCTTTCCGCACTACGAACCGCAGGCTCCCCTTCTCCTCTACCCGATTCGAACGATCCGGCGCAAAAATGTCCTGGAAGCGGTTCTCCTCTGCCTGCTCCTCGAGGCTTCGGCAAATATCCTGATTACCCTGCCCGGAGTCTCGGCCGCGGAAAAACCCTACTCCGATGTCGTAGAGAAAATTTTCGCCGATGGGCTCTGCCCCGGACTGTGGGGAATCGGAACTGCCTTGGAGCGGGAGAATCTGAGCTTTGAAGATCTGGTGGCCGGCAGCGATCTGGTCCTGTCCACATCCGTCCAGGAGGGCTTTGGCTACCTGTTCATCAACTCACTGCTGTGGTCGCTGCCTCTGGCGGCAAGGGACTTGGATATCCTGGATGGCTTGAAGGGTCTGTTTGCAGAGTATCCCGCCTGCTTCTACGACAGGATCCTCGTACCCTTCGCTGAAGGACCGTCTCTACGGAATGCCTACCGGCGCAAGATACTGTCACTGTCCGATCTGCTGCCGGAGGAAGCGGAACAACGTCTGCTGAACAGCACCGAGACTCTGGTGCAGGACGACCTGGTGGATTTCTCCTATCTTCCCGTCGCAGAGCAAGACAGATTCCTCAGGGAGCTCGCCGGCGGCGAAAAGGCGGGGATCTGTCGGCGCGAGAACAGATCCACTCTTTCACAGATCGGGGCTCTGCTTTCCTCTTCAACAGCGCACGGCGGCAGGAAATCCGGTTGGCGTAACGAGCTGCGCTTTGAAGTGCAGCAGCGTTTCGGAGCCGCCGCCTATGCAGAGGGATTTCGCAGCCTAACCGCATCCTTCGGAACAAGCGGCGGGGATCCGGGCAGGAGCATTCAGGAAGCTGTGCTAAAGGCTTTCTTGAAAATCGAGCATCTACGGCTCCTCTACGACTAGCCGTTTAGGGGTCGTTCTATGGATATAACGAGGTCAATTCCCCGTATAAATGGCCGTTTGAAAGCTATATTACGATGACAGCCGAAAATCTTGTTTTCCTGGCAAGATTTTCGGCTGGAAGAGGACATCGCAATCTTCCTTTTCAGTTGCGATCGAAGATTGCGATATGACCTATAAGAAAATATGAAAGTGTTTGAATTTCTGTTTGAACTTTGTCGGTGGACAGATCGGGGTAGATACCAGACGGTTTTATTCCTGATAATAGGGGAACGTTTAGACGACGAGAAACCTACGCCACTGTAGTCTGAAATTTTTTCCCGTCCTGTTTGCACATCGCTTGCACAAGCCGACGGCCGGACATGACACTGGTCGGAAGACCGCCGCCCGGCTCGACCCACTGCCCGCACATGTAGAAGTTCTGCAGGCCGGGCAGTGTCTGGTGCATGCGCTTCATCACGGTGAACGAGTTCTGCGGCGTGAGCAGCCAGCCTTCAAAACTGCCCTTCCAGTTGCCCGTGTAGCGCTCAAAAGTCAACGGTGTCGCTACATCCACCATCTCCACCTGCTGGGAGATACCAGGGAAGCGTTGGTCCAGCTGTTCCACCACTGTGCGCGCCACCTGGTCTTTTTTCTCCTTGTAGGCCGCCCGATCCTGCGTTAACTCTTTCCAATACTCGTAACTGCTGGGCATCGTCACCACCAAGCTAGTCTTGCCGGCCGGTGCTAATGCGGGATCCTGATTAAAAATGTGGACCGGCATTCTGTCCCGCACCGCATCCCCGATTTCCGTCGGCTGGCGCAAGGGGAAACTCATGCCGGAGACCGGTTTGGGCTCATTGATAAAAGAGCGGTTCACCCCCACTCCCACAAACAACAACGGTGGGAAGATGGGCCATTTCTCGTAAGGCTCACGCGTCTTTTCATCCACGTATTTCCCTTCCAGCATTTTAAAGATGGTGGTATACCCATCCGCCGCGGAGATCACCCGCCCGGAGCGGTGCTCACTCACATCCGCCAGCCGGACGCCCACCGCTTTATCTTCTTTCACCAGAATTTTCTCCACCGGCCTATCGTAATGGATTACTCCCCCCAGGTTAGTGTAGCGCTTGGCAAGTGCCAACGACATGGGCAAGGAACCGCCGATGGGGTAACCCGCATTCCTACACTTCTCATAGAGTCTGATGGCGGGGGTATTTTCAACGAACACTTCAAGCTCAAGCCGTGTCAGGTTCAACCAGTTATCTGCCAAGTCAATCGCTGCTTGCATGAGCGCTGTACCGACTCTTTTTCCCTGCCAATCATCCCGCACTGCCATGCCGATTTGCCCTACGTGGCGGCGACGAGGCCGATTGGGGAATGTCTGCAGCGCAAGTAGACCGACCACTTCATTATTCTCAACACAGGCGACTAAACTGAACAGACCCTCTGGCGGTTCGGCCAGGCGTTTACGCCACTGCTCTATTGAAGGAAACAGCAACTGTAAAGTGCCCCATACCACTTTGGGGCTTGCCAGAATACGCTGTACGGCTTCATAATCACTTGGTTCTGTGCGTCGGATCGTAACAGTCATAAGGAAAAACGAGGCTTTAATTCAGCCACCCTCCCTTCAATATGGTGCGTGTTCTAGTTAATTTCTCACAATTGAGGTACTGCCGCCCAACGACGGGTATCACCTGCGGGCGAAGCTCGTCTGGTGCATGCCCTTGTTGGGCGACTTCTGTCAGCTGCCAACATCGGCCATAGTGATACGTATCCAGTCGGCAATAGATTTCCTTCGATCGACGTCCACCGGCAGTTCTTCCGCCCGGCCAAGCAGAATGTCACCACTGATCAGATTCTCCCGCAGAAGCGTTGTCACGAAGACACGATCCTTCGGCCTGTTCGCTACGAGTTTGCTCAAAGCGAGGTCGTGTGCTTCGAGGCAGTGGCCGGTATTCCCTTGGGTCGCACGGCGATCTGATACCGCTACGGTTCTTCCGGTCCAGCCCGATGGTAGTATGGCCGAATCTATAGTCACACCGTGTACGTAGAATCCGTGGGTAGCGTGGAACTGAGAAAGCTCACCAAGGGCTCCATCCACTAAATCAGTGTTAGCCGGGAGATTCTTCGGCTGTACATCCACTTCGATTGACGTCCTAAGGGATGCAGGAGCATCAGGATACTCTCCCAGTATGGCCTGCGATCCAAATACGATGACTTCTGTGTCACCAGCGACGTCACACGCAGCCCTGATCGCGTGTTCAAGTTGATGTCGGGTCACTGCCGATGCTCCAGCGAAGCCATGAGGCGGTCGCGTTCCTCCGATGTGAGTATGGCGAAGAACGGGGAGCTCTGGCGCAGTCTGTCCGCCCGTGAACTACGTGAGACGAGCAACTGCCTAAGCTGCTTGGGAGAGTGCGTTTCCAGCAATCTTTGCCACTCCGCAATATCACCAGTCGCCATCCCTTGATCGTCACGCAGCAGACGGTTCAGGTGATGCTTGGCTCGAGTGATCAGTGAGGGATCGGATCGGGTCAGGTCTGCAATTTCTCGAGCCATGAGCAGCGCCCGCTCTTCTGTCTGGGCGTGCGACCGGATGGTCTGACGGGTTTGGGGCTTCTGATCGGCCTGCATGGATCGCAGAATGACGGCGTGTGAGCCAGGGGTGACGGAGTCTGCGCGTGTGAAGAGCGCGATCTCGACTATGAGATCAGATTCCTTTTCCAAGCCGGCAAGGCGCGAACGCAATTCCTCGCCGATCCAGTCAATTGCCTGGGCCTCTGCTACCACACTTACTTCGATGGGTTCTCCAGCACCCATGGGCAATTCGCTAAGCCACGCTGTACGGATCTCTGGCAGATCGGCTATCGAGCTTTGCAGAGAAGAGACAAGCGAATCGTAGCGTTCTTGCTCACGCGCAAAGAGCAAGCCAAGGGCTTGTACGATCGGCTCCCGGACCCGCAATACATATTGTGGCGTTCGTCCACTGCCAACGCTTTCGATCACCCCCGACTCCACGAGCCTCTGAAGGGCCTTACGTGCACCGGCGGGCGTGAGTCCCGCCAGCCGCGAGGCAGCAGCGGCGCCCAGCGGGGTGTCGACCTCATGTGTGTATACGCGTAGAAGCCGCACATTGGCTTCAGACCCGAGGATTGTGTCCAACGGATATCTCACGGGGCTGTGTTGTCCCGAGATAGGCCTCATATAAACTATAGTTTCCTTTTAGATATTTGCGTTACCATAGAGATACTATAGTATCCCGTATCGTCGATGTCAAGTATGATTCCACCCCATTCTATTCTGTCCTGCCCAACG
>CAZBXU010000165.1:0-7722 GCA_964495755.1 uncultured Spirochaetaceae bacterium
CAATAGCGTCGCCCCCAAAGGCCTTGGTCCACTGCTCTTCACCGGAAGCGTCTGTCTTGATCAGCCAAACATCTTCACAGATCGCACCGAAGCCTGACCTGATCATGCCGGCGATTATGTAGCCTCCATCCGCTGTCTGCTGTACGCAGTCAGCCTGATCCCACGCGAGGTCGCCGAAGGTCTTGTCCCACAGCTTGCTGCCCGTGTCGTCTATCTTGATCATCCAGACGTCAAAGTCCCCGGCGCCGTAAGAATGGGTGTAGCCGGCCAGCATGTATCCGCCGTCGGTAGTCTGGCGAACACAGGTTCCGCTGTCGCGTTCGTCGCTCTCACCGAACTTCTTGCTCCACTCCTCTTTGCCAAGATTGTCCGTTTTGACCAAATAGGCGTTATCGTCAGTCGAAGAGGACTGGGTCAACCCGCCGATGATGTATCCCCCATCGCTTGTCTGCCGCACGCAATATCCCCAATCCGAATAAATATCTCCGAAGGTACTGCTCCACTCCTCGTTGCCAAGGCTGTTCGTTTTGATCAACCACAGGTCACAGGTTGTGTCTCCTGGAGCGACGAAGGATTCCGTAGCTCCCGTGATGATGTATCCGCCGTCGCTGGTCTGCTGTACGAATGATCCCTTCTCTCCTTTCGTACCCCCGTAGGTCTGGTCCCACTCTATCTCTCCTTCGGTGCCCGGCTTAATCTTGATCAGCCAAACGTCGCTGCCGCCGGCACCGTATGAATTGGTATATCCGGTAAGTATATATCCCCCATCGGCTGTCTGCTGTCCGGAATAGCCACGGTCGTCCCCACTGCCGCCGAAAGTCTTGTCCCACTCCTTGTTTCCCGAGGAGTCCGTCTTGATCAGCCAGACATCAAAATCGCCCGGAGTAGGAAACTTCTGTGTGTAACCGGTGATGATGTAACCCCCGTCGGCCGTCTGCTCCACGGACATTCCTCTATCTTCACCGTTGTCCCCCATGACCTTCTCCCAGGTGATCGCCGTGTCGGTAACACCGCGATTGAAAGGATCGAGCGGATCGAAGTATTCACAGGAGGTAGAAATCGACAGCGCGATACACAGAGCGATACCTGCAACCACCTTTGCCGGAATTCCTAGATGACGGTTCATTGTTCTACAACCTCTGCTTTCCACCCTTCTTTTTTATCCGTCTGCTCAAGGCCGACGGTGACAGGCCCAACAGCCTGGCGGCGATATTCTGATTGCCTTTGCTTCTCTTCAGCGCTTCAGTTACGATATAATCCTCGATCTCTTTGAGTTTGGGGAACTTGCCGGGGAGGGTGATGTGGTTTCTAAGCAAATCGATCTCCACGTCGCCGTCAATGCTTTGATCGGAACTGCTTTGCAGGTACTCTTTGAAATAGGATAGCGACAGATTCTTGGATGGACTCCCGCTTAGGGCGTTTTCGATCATATTTTTCAGCTCTCGGATATTCCCCGGAAAATCGTAGGTTCGCAGCAGGAGGATCAATTCCTGCGGCACGGGCGGCGTCTTCCGGCCGAGGGCTTCTGCGGTCTGCTCCACGAAATGGTCGACAAGGTAGGGCAGATCGTCCAGGCGATCCCGCAGGGGAGGGATATGAATCTGATAGGTCAGCCTGTAGAATAGATCTTTACGGAATGTTCCCGCCTCCAGCTTCTCTTTCAAATTGGCGTTTGTGGCGATGATAACTCTGGCATCGGATACCTTCACCTTATCCGAACCGAGCGGGCGATACTCCTTTTCCTCGATAAATCGCAGCAATTTCACCTGAGAGTTGATGGACATATCCCCTATTTCATCCAGAAAGAGGGTTCCCCCGGCCGCTTCCTCGACCAATCCCTTTCTGACACCCTCGGCATCGGTGAAGGCTCCTTTTGCGTGTCCGAACAGCGTGTCTGTGATCATCGTGTCATCGAGCCCGGCGATGTTTTCGGATACGAACTTCCCTTGCCGATTGCTCAGCCGATGGATCACGTTGGCTACAAGCTCTTTGCCCACGCCGCTCTCGCCGGTGATCAGAACGGGGTTGCTGCTTTCGGCGATCGCCTCGACATATCTGAATTTCGACAGCATCGACTCATTGTTGGTGACGATCTCAGAAAAAGCCTCCCGGTTTTTCAGTTCCATGGATTGAATCTTATGACTCAGGACATTGATCTCTTTCTCCAAGTTCTTCTTCTCGATGCAGTGATTGATATTGGAAACGAGACGGCTTAACTCCACCGGTTTCACCATATAGTCAAATGCGCCGAGCTTGATGCAGTCCACGGCCGCCTCGACGTCCTGCAACCCGGTTACCACGAGGACATGGATGTTGGGGTAATTTTCTTTGATCTGGGCAAGTATTTTTCTGCCCGATACTCCGGGTAGTGAGAGATCCAACAGTACCGCTGAGACCTCTTGGTTTCGCAATGTGGGCAGAACTTCGGTTCCCTCCGAGCACAAGATGAGGTTGTCGATCCCGTTTTCTGTCAGTTGAATCTTGTAGTTCTCCAGGAGATCGATCTCATCATCCACGATCAGGATCGGATCTTCGGGATATTTCCCCTCGATTCTTCGCGTTGCCTCGAACTGTTTGGAAACTCCGGCTGACGGCGGATTCGACATGCCGTCCCCTTTGCCGGTCAGGGATTTGGTTGTCCGGTTGTCCGTCGGAGTTATGTCCCCAAGCTCTTCAAACGAGGGAGCATTCATTTTGCTATCCTCGGAGTTTCGATATTGGCGCTCCGAGAGACTCCGCCCTTCTGCGATTTCCTCCGGTAGAAAATGCTCTCTGGCCCAGGGGAGATACAGGGTGAATTGGGTGCCCTTGCCCATTTTGCTTTCTACGGTCATATGGCCATGGTGGATGTCGATACATTCCTTCACCAAAGACAGGCCAACCCCGCTTCCGCCGGCGGCTTTGGTTGCCGGATGATCTACCTGGTGAAACCGCTTAAATATGAAAGGTAGGTCTTTTTCCGGAATTCCGCTGCCCGTATCCCGTACCTTGATTTCAATCATCTCCTCGAGGGGTATTACACCGGGCTTTGCCTTCTTCAACGGTTTCTCACCGTTTGTGGGGGGTGCGACGATAATCTCTACCAGACCGTTTGTTTCCGTCGACTTCAAGGAATTCGACAGGAGATTCGTAAATATCTTGTCTATCTTGTCCGGGTCAAAATACGAATAAATCGAATCCTCTGTGCTGGACAATCGTAATTGGACATGTTTGCTTTCAGCGATTGGCTCGAATCTCACCAGAAACGTACGCAGGAAATCGATGATATCCGACCTGCGCACCTCCAGCTGTACTTTCCCTGCCTCAAACTTGGACATTTCGAGAAATTGATTCACAAGATGAAGCAGCTTGTGAGCGTTTTTCCGGACAAAGGTGAGGTTCTTTGTGACAAAGTCTGATAACCGTTCATTTCCGTGATTCCAGATAGATTCCAACGGTTCGATGATCAAGGTAATTGGGGTTCGAAACTCGTGGGCGATATTTTGTACAAATTTCGTCTTGAATCGATCCATCTCCGCCAATTTCTGGTTGGCGATCTCCAGGTCCCGTTTCTGTTGGACCAGCTCTCTGTTCACTGCTTCGAGCTTTCGGCTGGCTTCGGACTTCACTTTGTAGACAGATTTCTCCTGCTCCACGACGAAGATGCGATACACATTGATCGCAACAAGTGAGAAAAGAAATCCCAGAGACGGGTCAATGATCATAGGCACTGTTTGCTTATAGATGAAAAGCCAGAGGTTGAATCCAGCAAACAGGGCGTACAACAAGACACAGAACAGGGAGAAGCTGACGCCTCTGACCCTGACTGCAATAACCCAGAGCAGCGCAACAAAGAAAAGGGAGATCAGAATCGATTGAGGAAGACTCTGAGCCGTCAAGAAGCTCTCGGTGAGAATGCTGTTTACGATGTTTACGTGAATCCCGCTCAAAGGATAAACATTTTCAAATATACCGGGCCCGTAATCTCTGTTCGTTGTCGATATATCGGAAATGACAACCAACGCCTCGTCCATCAGGTCAAAGAGATGGGAACGGGCATCAGCGTCGTTTTCTGCGGCGAGCAGGTTGTGCACCGGAAAGTTCAAAAAGGAGTTCTCCCAGGGAGCGACGAAATTGACGATGATTCTTCCCTGCCCGTCTATGGGGATGACAACATCCTTGAAAAAGTCCTCGCGAATCCGGGCATCCCGCAGAATGATGTGCTTTCCGAAATCAACTTCGATGTTCTCCTCGGGCACTCCAAAGTACTCGAGAGCTATTTTCAGGGAGAACGCCGGGATGTATCCATTCTTGTAGCGATAGAGAAGATGAATCCGGCGGCACATGCCGTCGCTGTCCGGACTGTAGTTGATGTGCCCCAGCCCCATCACCTGGCTGCTGAGTTCCCTGAACGGAGGGATTACATATTTGCCCACCGGCGGCTCGCCCCCTTGTTCGACTTTCGGGTACAGGATATGCGCCTCAACCAGATCCTTGTACTCAACCGCCGACACATCCAGGTTTTGGAAGGTGAAATAGCCTTCCGGATATACCAGAATGGGAAAAATAACCTTTCTCGATTTCTTTGTGGCTGCCAACAGGAGCCGATCGTTCTCCGGAAAGCTCGTATCCTTAAAAAAAACATCGCAGGCGATCAACTTGACGTTCGTGTCCTGCAGGATGTCGATAACCTGCCCGAAGACATTTCTGTCCCAACTCGGAAGCTCCAATACCTGATGACTGGTATCGTTTACCACAATGTGAATCAGGTACGGCGATACTTCCTGTTTTCCGATCAGGCGATACCGAAGTCTGATGAATCGATCGATGACCTGGTTGTTCCAGCTGGCGAAGGTGTTTGGCAGGAGTAGGGCGAGTATGAATGCAAGTAAAAACGAACCTATGAGTATAGCGGCGGTTGTCGAGACCCGAGGATTTTTAATGTACCAAACGAATCGTTTTAACATAGATATCTGTAGCTTCTATGCTTACTCCATTCAGCTCATCTTCTTCTCTGATTCCGCGAAAATCGCCTGCCACGGCGATTGGTTTTTCGACTGTACCTGACAAATAACTGCTCTCCTTGATGATCCGCTTGATTTCGTCGAGCACCCCATGCTTGTAGGTGATATTCTGTAAGTTCCTTTGTTTTGCTCTTCCCTCCAAATACCGCTTCGTACTCTCTTCAAGACTCTGAAGACGCTGATCCGAAACGATCAGGTAAAACACTTCGATGCCGCCGTTGTCGTCGAGATAAAACCAGTTGTTCCCTCCCGGAAGGTCGTATTTTCTGGTGATCTGCAAACTCTTGTCAAAAAAGGTGAAATCTTCAGGAAATAGCAGATAGAGATTTTTTTGTGAATCGTGGAGATACAGATAGAAATGACAGGCATTCAAGGGCTTCAGATAGATCTTGAGCCTGTCGCCGGATTCCAACCGAACCACGCTCCTACTGTAATCTATGGGTTTGGTAATCTCATCCTTGTCCTGATAGACAAAGGCCCAGCTGAAGATTATCGAAGAGTCTTGATCGGCAAACACCGATTGTCCTCCTGCGTATGCCAAAACGAGAAGGATGACGACGAGTAATACGCCTTTGCGAGTATGCCTTAATTTGGGTGTTTGTTTTAAATCCATCATCACTTGTTTTCTCTCCGTCTAAAACGAGTATTCCAATCGCAGTCCCGCAGAAATTCCCGTGAAGAAGTTGTTGTCGAACAAGATCATAAGGTAGCTTCCATACGCCGCTAGTCTCCATCGATCGAAGAAGTGCCGCCCGATACTCAGTGTTGGCGCGAAGAAAGGTTTGGATGTCGTAAGGCTATCCTCGCCTTCGTCTTTGAAGCGAACCCTGTTGATCATTGCACCGAAAGTCAGATCGGCAGTCCAATAGAATCGATGTTCGGAGACGGTCATATACCTCATATTCACGCCTATGGGAATCGATAGTATGCTGTAGTCACCCTCCTGCATCCGGTAATTGGTTGATAGCCCTATTATTCCTGTTGAAAAGCCGATTCCCAGGTCACCCCGTTCGACACTGCGGTTGTAATGTAGTTGTGAGAGTAGATTTACGCCACCATCCATTGCAGTGGCAACCGTTCCAACCGGGAATGATTGATCAACTCCGATGCCGACGGTGAAGTAACCTGGTCTCGTTTCCCCAACCGTTGCCACGGGAGGTCCCGGATCCAGGTGGATCGGACCAAACGGTGCTGGATCGGTTTGGACATCTTCTCGTAAGAAAAGCAGGAAGCTGGCGCCTTCCTGGTGCCCGGTTCCTGCCAGAGCCCCCAACAGAGGTATCGAGGATGCAACGCCGAGGCGTACTTCGTTGTACAACATCAATGTGTCCAAGAATCGGTTTTGATTTCGCTTCAAGATCGACTTCAACTGATAGGCGAAATCGGAAATATCCGGAACAGTCTCCGTTGCCCCCGATGTGAGCACCTGTCTGGACACCCGTGAATAGGCCCTTTTAAAATATTCCTCGTTTATGGTCGGCGGGATCGATCGGGTGGTGTAGATCAGATCGCCTGCGAAGCAGGAGTCGGAAATGACGAAGATATGGCTCGCCTCGATATTCGCGATCAGGCCCTTGAGCTGCGTATGGGGCAGCCAGTTGTGCTGTTCGTATACGTCCGTACCGGCATTGACGGGGATCCAGAATCCGGAATTAGAGTTTTTGTCCAGGTGGCCGTGACCAGAGTACAAGATCAACAGGGAGTCATCGATCCCCACTTCTTCCTGCAGCTTGACGAACAACTTCATGATGTTCGCTTTGGTCGCCTCCCCATCGTAGAGCTCATAAACTACATCGATGTAGTATCTGGATAAGATGATGTCTTTGATCTCTTTGGCGTCTTTTACCGGACTGTGAAGGGGCATCCACTGCTGGTATTCGTTGATTCCGATCACCACGAGATACTGCTTCCCAACCGTTAGATTCGGATCCAAACCTTCCACGTAGGTCTTTACTCCTCTGTTTCCATCGGAGAATAGAGGAGTAGAGCTCACCAGAAGTAGGATTGTAAGGATTATGATAAGAAATCGGTTCATGGCGGTCCTCCTAGTTGGAGGCGATCAACATAAGCAGGACTGACTGTAGATGTGTGTGGTCTAATTATACACGGTATATGCATATTTTGCAAAAAAATCCTCTTTCCCGTCCTCCCTGTTACTATTGCTTGATCCCATCGCTGTCGAGCAGGGCGAAGTAGATCTCCGTACCCTTCCGGGTGTCCCGCCACACCACTCCATACTCCGCTCCCGCCCAGGTGAGGGAAGGAACCCAAGAATGCTCCTGACTGGTGATGCGTACATTATCCCCCTGTTTCACCCCCGAAGAGCTCAGGCGTGCGAAGAAGATGTCACGATAGTTGTACACCCAGCGGCCGTCCTCCCACGCCACGCCGTACTCTGAGCCGGTCCAAGCAAGAGAGGGATCCCGAGAATCCCACGAGTTATTTGTGATGCGAAGGCTGTTTCCCTGCTTTACCCCGGAAGAGCTAATCCGAGTGAAGTAGATCTCCTGTTGCTCATATCCGCCTTCGGACCAGGCCAATCCGTACTCGGTGGCGGTCCAAATCAGAGAGGGATTCTTTGCACCACTCCCCGAAGCGTCGGTGATCTGCACGTCCAGTCCCTGCTTCACCCCGTTCGAGTCGAGCCGGGCGAAGTAGATGTCCCAAGGTTTGTTGTGGCCGTTCATCCAGGCCACCCCGTATTCCGAGCCCGCCCAGG
>CAZBXU010000166.1:0-7712 GCA_964495755.1 uncultured Spirochaetaceae bacterium
ATGCCTCCCTCGATCTGATCAACGAAATCGCCGATCAGACCAATCTGCTAGCCCTCAATGCAGCAATCGAGGCATCTCGGGTTGGGGATGAATCAACCGGCTTCTCCGTTGTAGCCGGTGAAATCCGAACCCTGGCTGAACGATCCGCTGAGACTTCCGGGGAGATCGGCCGTCTGGTCAAACAGATGGAGAAGGTGATTGTCATCGGCGGGGAATCATCCAACGAGGCGGGGGAGATTTTTGATCGAATCAACAAAGATCTGAGCCAGTACTCAGATTTTGTGCGCAGTCTGAATTTGGAAGTCCAAGAACAGCTTGCGGCCAATAGAGCAGTCAGCGACTCGTTGGACAAGATCCATGACGTCACACTTGACAACAGTAAAGCCGCAGACCGTGTCCGGGACGTGATTGGTGAGCTGAAAAAAGAGGTAAGCAAGCTCAAAGCCCTGGTGGACGGAAAGCTTGTGGAAATACCTCTGATCAGCAGTGGAACGGCGAAACCGCTCTCATCACGCTGATCATCAGGGGAGGATCTTTTCGCTCCCATGCGCACACAGAAAACTAACCAAAAGGTGAGTAGAACCATGAAACTTGTAGTGATCGGAGCCCAATGGGGAGATGAGGGCAAGGGGAAGATTGTCGACTTTCTCGCGGATGGAGCCGATATTGTTCTCCGGTACTCCGGTGGTGCAAACGCCGGTCATACCGTGGTGATCCAAGAGCGAACGTTCAAACTCCACCTGATCCCCTCCGGCGTGATCACGCCGGATAAAAAAGCCGTGCTTGGGATCGGGATGGTCGTCGATTTGGAGAGCCTTTTCGAGGAGCTCGACGGTCTGGAAGGCAGCGGCATCTCATGGAAGGGTAGGGTCTTTCTCTCCGATCGCGCCCACGTAGTACTCCCTCAGTACAAAGAGTTGGATCGTCAGAAAGACGCGGAGCGCCGGATTCCCATCGGAACAACGGGTCGCGGTATCGGAATTACCTATGCCCTCAAAGCGCACCGCGACGGAATCCGGGTGGCGGATCTGTTCGACCCTGCGGTCTGGCAGACGTTCAAGAAAGAGGAGAAGAGCTACCTGGAGCCCTATCGTGAGAAGATTCGGGACATGGTGGTGGATGTTTCCGGATTTGTGCACCAACACCGTGACAAGAATATCCTTTTCGAAGGCGCCCAGGGCACTCTCCTCGATCTGGATCTTGGCACCTACCCCTTTGTCTCATCAGGTATTTCCTGTGCTGCCGGGGCTGCCATCGGCGGCGGAATCGGACCCCACAGTATCGACAAGGTCATCGGGGTGTTCAAGGCGTATTCCACTCGAGTGGGGAACGGACCCTTTCCTTCTGAGTTCACGGAGCAGCGTGACGGAAAGCTGGGGGACACGATCCGGGAGATCGGCAAGGAATACGGGGTAACGACGGGTCGTCCCCGCCGCTGCGGGTACCTGGATCTGGTAGCCTTGAACTACGCCTGTCGCAGCAACTCGATCGACGGCCTGTGCCTGACCAAGCTCGACGTGTATGACGGGATGGAGGAAATCAAGGCCTGCACCGCCTACCGTATCGATGGTCATGAAGTTGTCGATTTTCCCGCGACAATAGAGCAGTTAAATAAAGCCCAACCGGTGCTAAATAGCTTTCGCGGCTGGAAGGGAGAGGTGAAGTCCTGCAGGAGTTTTGATGACCTTCCTCCAGAAGCCAAGGATTATATTCACTTCATCGAGGAGTATGTAGAAACTTCTGTGGATATCGTCTCCGTGGGTCACAATCGAAGCGAGACCATTGTTCGTATGAACCCATGGACACAATCCTAATCCTGGATTTCGGCAGCCAGACCACGCAGCTTATCGGCCGACGTATCCGCGATCTTGGTGTGTACAGCGAGATCGTTCCCGGGGACACACAGCTGGATGGACTGATCGGGGAAGAAGTTCGCGGTCTAATTCTTTCCGGCTCACCCTGCTCGGTATACGAACCAGACTCTCCCCGGCCGGATCCTCGCCTCCTATCTCTAGGAATCCCCATTCTCGGGATCTGCTACGGAGTGCAGAGGTTGATCCATGATCAAGGCGGAGAGGTAGCGGCCCTGCCAAAAAGAGAGTTCGGACGGGCTTCGGTGCGCATACAGGAATCCTCGCCCCTGCTCGAAGGGATTCCCGACGGTTTTGTCTCTTGGATGAGCCACGGAGATACGGTTCGCAAGATCGCTCCAGGCTATCGAATCGCTGCACGGACAACCAACGATCTTCCGGCGGTGATCGTCCATGAAGAGAAGCCAATCTATGGTTTGCAGTTTCATCCCGAAGTTACCCACAGCGAACATGGGGGGCAGTTGCTGGAAAACTTTGCGGTTCGCATCTGCGGGGCGAGAAAACAGTGGAACGTTGAAGCCTACCTGCGAAGCATCAGCGAAACCTTGAGGCAAAAGGCCGGGGACGGGAGCGTACTGATCCTGAGTTCCGGAGGGGTGGATTCCACAGTGGTTGCGGCCCTTCTTCTGGCCAGCTTGTCCGCCGATCAGGTGCACCTCATGTACATCGATTCAGGGTTGATGCGGAAAAAGGAAACCGAGGAGGTAGAGCAGCTTCTCGGCCGATTGGGGGCGAAGCACCTGCACATCATCGACGCCTCGGACCGCTTTCTCGACAGCTTAGCCGGTATTTCCGATCCTGAAGAGAAACGTAAGCGTATCGGGGACATGTTCATCCGGGTGCAGGAGCAGGAGGTCGACCGTCTGGGCGTGGCGAACTCCTTTTTGGCCCAGGGGACGTTGTATACGGATATGATTGAATCCGGCAAGGGAGTGGGGAAGAAGGCGGATGTGATCAAGTCTCATCACAACGTACGCTCCCCCCTGGTCGAAGCGAAGCGGGAACAGGGACTGCTTCTTGAACCGTTGGCGGCTCTGTATAAGGACGAGGTACGCCGGCTCGGCGAGAGGCTGGGTCTTCCCCACGACACCGTCTGGCGCCATCCCTTTCCCGGTCCGGGTTTAGCGGTACGCATCCTGGGGGAGGTGAATCGGGAGAAGATCAGGATTCTCCAGAACGCGGATTTCATCTACATCGAGGAACTCAAAGATAGGGAGCTGTACGACGAAATCTGGCAGGCCTTCTCGGTACTTCTGCCTCTTCGCTCCGTGGGTGTAGCCGGAGATATTCGCCGCTACGGCTACGTGCTGGCACTGCGCGCCGTCGTGTCGCGGGACGGAATGACTGCGGACGTTTATCCCTTTCCCACCCTTGATCTGCTGGAAATTTCCTCCCGCATCACCAACGAGATAGAGGAGATCGGCCGGGTTGTGTACGATGTGTCCAGCAAGCCCCCCGCAACGATCGAGTGGGAGTAGTCAACCGTACTCTCGCCGCGCACTTCAATCGCGGTAAAATCCTTTTTATAAAAAGCGTTACGTAGCCGATAATCTTGTTGATGAACGTCAAAACGGAACTGCCCGATGATCTACCCGTTTCCACGATGATCCGCTGGATCGCTGATAAGTACGATATGAGCAAGGCGGATCTTTCTAGAATGTTTCAGACCACCCAGTCCACCATACACTACTGGATGAAAACGGACTGTATATCCTACAAGAATTTGAAGAAAGTCCGGGCCAGCTACTACTATCTGCACGATACCAAGGATCCCCACGCCGGTGAACGGAAGTGCGAGGGTTGCGGGAAATGGCGCCCTGTAGACCAGTACCGCGAAGGAAAAGCCATTTGCCGAAGCTGTGAGAACAAGAAGACCTTACAGCACTACTGGGAAAACCGAGAAGAAGAGCTGAAGCGCAGAAAAGCTAAAAACTGGTACAACAAGAAAGCAAACTGATCTCTTTTACATCTCTTCTGCAAGATTTATCCCTGCGACTGAAATAAGGGATTTATAAAACAACGAACAAAAGCCCTTGACAACTATTTAAATATAAGTAATATACTCAGAATTATTATAGTAAACCCTTGGAAGGATTTGTGAAGATTACCTACAAAGGCGACTACGCGCTGAAGGCGGTTCTTGACCTGGCGATGCACTACGAATCCGGAAGGGTGGTCCCCCTTTCAGAAATCGCCGGCCGGCAGGATATCCCCATGCATTATTTGGAACAGATCATGCTGATCATCAAGAGTGCGGGGTATGTGATCAGCAAGCGTGGAATCGGCGGAGGATTCGCGTTGACGAAGCCGCCCGAGAAAATATCGATCGGCGACATCGTCCGCCTGATTGAAGGTCCTGTCGAACCCATCATCTGCGGTAAGAAAATACACGACTCCAGCTGTGGAGAAGAACAGTGCTGTGCGTTCAGGGAGATTTGGCTGGAAGTAACCGATGCTATCTCAAATATCGTGGATTCGGTTACTTTCGCCGGTATCATGCAAAGAACAAAGGAGCTCAAAGAACAAAATACCGGTTATATGTATCAAATCTAGAAGAGTAAGGAGAAGAAGGAGATTACCATGGCAGAACAGAATTATGCTTTTGAAACGTTGGTTTTGCACGCCGGACAAGAGCCGGACCCCACCACTCTGGCCCGAGGTGTCCCAGTGTACAGGACCAGCTCGTACCTGTTTCGTGATACCGCCCATGCGGCGAACCTGTTTGCATTGAAGGAGCCGGGGAATATCTACACCCGCATTATGAATCCCACACAAGATGTTCTGGAAAAGCGAATCGCCGCTATTGAGGGTGGGGCGGCAGCCCTGGCCCTGTCTTCGGGCACTTCGGCGATCTACTACTCGATCATTAATATTTGCTCCGCGGGAGAGGAGATTGTGTCGGCCAGCAACCTGTACGGCGGCACCTACACGATGTTCGAGGCTATCCTGCCCCAGTTTGGAATCAAGGTGAACTTGGTCGACTCGAGAAAACCGGAAAACTTCGAAGTCGCCGTAAACGAAAAGACGCGGGCGATCTACGTAGAAACCATAGGCAATCCGGTGCTGGATGTGGTTGATCTCGAAGCAGTTGCCAAGATTGCCGACAAACATCACCTGCCTCTGATCGTAGATTCCACCTTTACCACTCCCTATCTTTTAAGACCACTGGAATATGGTGCTACAATCATTTGTCACTCCCTCACCAAGTGGCTCGGTGGACACGGAGCAGGAATCGGAGGGATCGTCGTGGATTCCGGGAAGTTCGACTGGACCGATCAGAAGTTTAAGCTGTATAACGAGCCGGACAACGGCTATCACGGGATCCGTTTTGCCCATGACTTGGGAGAGCTCAACCCTCTTGCCTTCATTCTGCGCATGCGCCTCGTGCCACTGCGGAACCTCGGTGCCTGCATTTCGCCGGACAATGCCTGGCTGTTTCTCCAAGGGATCGAGACCTTGCCGTTACGGATGGAACGTCACTGCGAGAACGCTGCAAAGGCGGCGGAATACCTAAAAGGCCACAACAAGGTCACCTGGGTGCGCTACCCGGGCCTTGAGGACGATCCGAGTCACTCGGCAGCCAAAAGATATCTTAAGCGAGGCTTTGGCGGAATGGTCGTGTTCGGAATCAAGGGTGGAAGAGATGCGGGAGAGAAGTTTATCAACAGCCTGCAGCTCTTTTCTCACCTGGCGAATGTGGGGGACGCAAAGAGTCTGGCCCTTCACCCGGGCAGTACCTCCCATTCCCAACTTTCCGAAGAGCAGCAGCTCGCCTCGGATCTTAGTCCGGATCTGGTCAGACTTTCCATCGGGCTCGAGCACATAGACGATATTATCGCCGACATCGAGCAGGCTTTGGCGAAAAGCTAGCGTCTGAGAGTCTGATTGGAGCATATGAAAGAAAAAAATACGGTTACACCCGTAGTGGTCGAGCCCGGCCCGCACAAGATAGAGGGAATTGATCCAGGGCAATAGTTGGATTCTGCCCCAATCCTTGCAGAGGTGTCGTTTGTATTGACAACGAATTGAGCCCTGTGGTACCAATGACCTACTTCGGGCGGTTAGCTCAGTTGGGAGAGCGTCTGGTTTACACCCAGAAGGTCAGTGGTTCGAGCCCGCTACCGCCCAATAAATCCATACAGTTACAGTATTTAATTTTAAGTGAAATCGAAAAAGGATGCAAGAAAAATTACTACAGATACCGCCCCACATGAGAAAATCGATTTAACACCACTTCGTGAGTGAAATATTTGGAAAATGTACTGAGCGAGAATTTTCTTGCTCGTCGAACTTTTTTGTGATACGGTTGTTATAGCATCTGCTCGCATCATCAGAGAGAAACCCCGTCTTCGACACATCGGCTTGTGCAACGGTTCGAGCAGGAAAGGCAAAAAGAAACACATAGGAGGAGAGAGGGATGAAAAAAATTGTCGTCTTGGTGCTGTTGTGTGTTTGTGTAGGTGCATTCGCCGAAGAAAACGTCTCACCTACCGCCGGTTCTTTCGGACTTAGCGCGCGAATTGCCGTACTTAACGATTTTCTGGCCGGAGAAGAATGGGACCTTTTCAAGAATCCCGGCACAGGGATAGGTTTGCGGTACCACGCCTTCGATCGACTCCTGTTGGAAATGATACTCAGTGGTGGTTATCTCTTCGAAGAAAATGAGACCGATCCAGACTACAACTACATAACACTGGGCTTAGGCTGCGGCGTGTACTACTGGATGCCCTCGACCGGTAATCTATCCAAATATATCGGGCTTCAGGTGCTTGCCAATGGTTACGGTGCATTTGGGGAACCTTCGACCTTTTACCACATTATCGCAGCTGCTCAATTTGGTATGCAGTACAATTTCAACAAGAACCTTGCAATCTTTGGCAATTTCGGAATTGGTGGAGGGAACGCCAGTCACGGGCTGAGCGGTGGAGGGCAAGACGATAGATACTACATTCATTTCATGCCGCCTCAAGTTGGCATCGTGTTCTATCTGTAGGTGCAAACAACTTGTACTTTACTTCTATATTTCCATAAGCCGAGCACTCACAATGGAGAAGCCCCTGGGGAAACCTGGGGGCTTTTCCATATCGATAAAGGGGAGGAAAACAGGTACAGTAGTCGCACAGATGGCAGTCATTCGTCTGATCCTGGCGTTGATCGACCGGCAGATCGAGGCTCTGCGGTTGGTGACTGATCCATCCGAGCGTATGAGAGGCGCCGTGGATTGCATGCTGGGTTTGCAGGAGCTCGAGCGGCGCATTACTTTCCGATACCTGGAGCTGCGCAGTCTGTGCGGGTTGGGGAGATTCCAGATAACTGACAGCTATTCTCAGGGTGTATCCGAAAAGATACACTCATGAAACGTACATTCACGGAAGGTATAGACCTTCTGGGTTGAGACCAGACGGTCTATGGGTAATTCCATCGGGGACGTTGACGTGTATGTTTCGGTGCGCTATGTGCGTAACTGTGCTCTGAGCGGCAAGGAAATACCCCCTGTGTGCAGGTAGACTGTCCTTTAGACCCAGAAGGTCATCAGTTCGAGCCTGGTACCGCCCAATAATACTCTGCGTGGTGAAGTTCCCCCGCCTCTCGATTCTGCAAAATGAACAAGCGTTTCCGAACGATTGTAGGAGGCCGCTCGACTGCCTACCAGGGATTGAACAACTTACCGAGAGGAATCGAAATCCTGTTGAAAAAATCCAAGGTCGATCACGCCGCGTAGGGTGCAACCGATAGGATGATCGTAGTTCAGATCGCACTCGACCAGAAAACATTCGGATTATTCATCCCGTATTGTGCTATAATTCAAAATGGCGAGCATCCCAAAACAGCTGGAGGGAG
>CAZBXU010000167.1:0-7708 GCA_964495755.1 uncultured Spirochaetaceae bacterium
TACGCTGCTCGGATGGCTGTTCGTCCATCCCCTGGGCGGGATCTCGGGCCGGCGGCAGCGGTCGCTGCAGAGCCGCAGTTGGATCGACGAATGGCTGCTGGGGAAATTGCTAACCTCGGTCCTGGAGGAACTGGGATTGAGCGGCGAGGAAAGCCGGCATTCGCTGACGCTGATAAAGATCCTCACTTCCCACCAGGCCTGGTTCGATCCGCAGGAGGGAGAGGAGCCTGAAGGGAAGCAATCGGTCCAGAAGCGCAGGGGGTCCTCAGAGCCGATGCGGGTGCTGAAGACTCTGATAGGGGATACCGAGGTCCAGGAGTACCTGCGCATCAACCGCCACCGGGACATACTCTGGTTCCAGCCTGAGTCTCTGGACCGGCTGCTGGCGGGTCTTTTTCTCGTAGCCGTGGTAGATGCCCTGGCCGGCGCACCGGAAGATCCAGGAAGGGTTCTTCGGACGATCCGTGCGCGGCAAGCGATCCTCGAAGAGATGCGCAGGGCGAAGGAAAGCTCCGAATACCAGGTCGAAAAGCTGCTCGCTGCGGCGAATGACGTAGAAGACGATGTGGTATAAAGACGCCATCATCTACGAGCTTCCCGTAAAGAGTTTTTACGACAGCAATGATGACGGCATCGGCGATTTTCCCGGTCTGACCGAGAAACTCGATTTTCTATCCGATCTGGGTATAACCGCAGTCTGGCTGCTGCCCTTCTACCCCTCCCCCCTGCGAGACGACGGCTACGATATCGCCGATTACTACCAGGTTCATCCGAACTACGGGACCCTGCAGGACTTTCGCCGCTTTCTCAAAGCAGCCCACAGGCTGGATATCAAGGTCATCACCGAACTGGTAATCAACCACACCTCGGATCAGCACGGCTGGTTCCAGCGCTCCCGTCGGGCTCCGTCGGGCTCAACGTATCGGGATTATTACGTATGGAGCGACACTTGGGACCGCTACACGGAAGCCCGAATTATCTTTAAAGACACCGAAACCTCGAATTGGAGCTGGGATCCGGTAGCCGGCGCCTACTACTGGCACCGCTTCTACTCGCATCAGCCCGACCTGAACTTCGACAATCCCGGTGTGCGCAGAGAAATTTTCCGGATGCTCGATTACTGGTTCGAGATGGGCGTGGATGGGATGCGGCTCGATGCCATTCCCTACCTGTACGAGAGGGAGGGAACGAATTGCGAGAATCTCCCGGAAACCCACGCCTTCCTCAAAAGCCTCCGTGCCCACTTGGACCGAAAGTTCCCCGGCCGGATGCTTCTGGCCGAAGCAAACCAGTGGCCTGAAGATGCGGTGGCCTATTTCGGAGAGGGTGATGAGTGCCACCTCTGCTATCACTTTCCCGCGATGCCCCGACTCTATATGGCTCTCACGATGGAGGATCGCTTCCCCCTCGTGGAAATCATGGATCAGACCCCGAAAATCCCCGACAACTGCCAGTGGGCCTTCTTTCTGCGCAACCACGACGAGCTGACCCTTGAGATGGTTACCGATGAGGAGAGGGATCATATGTATCGGGTGTACGCCCGGGACCCGAGATCCCGGCTCAACCTGGGTATCCGCCGCCGTTTGGCTCCTCTGCTCGGCAACGATAGGAGGAAGATCGAACTGATGAACACCCTGCTGTTCTCTCTCCCCGGAACACCGGTGCTGTACTACGGGGATGAGATAGGGATGGGGGACAACTACTACCTCGGCGACCGGGACGGCGTGCGAACCCCGATGCAGTGGAGCGCGGATCGGAACGCCGGCTTCTCCCGATCCTTGCCGCATCAGCTCTATCTACCGGTGATCATCGATCCGGAATACCACTTCGAAGCTTTGAACGTAGAAACCCAGTCGAAAAATCCCTCCAGCCTGTTGTGGTGGATGAAACGTTTGATCTCGATCCGCAAACACTACCGGCCTCTGAGCAGAGGAGATCTCCGTTTCCTCTTTCCCGAAAACCCTCGCGTGTTGGCCTTCACCCGGACCTTCGAAGATCAGATCCTCTTGGTGGTGACAAATCTGTCCCGCTTCCACCAGGTGGTGGAGCTCGATCTCTCGGAGTACTCTTCCTACGCACCGAGGGAAGTCTTCAGCCAAAATCGCTTCCCGGATATCGGGGAAGATCCCTACCGTCTCACCCTAGGTCCCTACGGTTTTCTCTGGCTTACACTCAACCAGGAACGGGAAACGGTGAGGATTCGCAAACCCGGAGAAGCCGCAGAGCTCAGCCTGCAGGGCAACTGGACCCGCGTACTCCAAGGCGAAGCTCGAATGAAACTGGAAACCGAGATACTCCCGGAGTTCCTCGAGGATCATCCCTGGTACGCCGACAGGGACAGATCCCTGCGAAGGGTCCGGATCGTCGAGGAGCTTCATCTAAGCACGAAGCTCGACGGTCCGATACTGCTTATCCTGGAGGCGGAGTATACCGACGACCCTGTCGAGCTGTACCTGCTTCCCCTGGCTTTTTCCTCTCAGGAGCAGACTCTGCAAATCATAGGGAGCTCCAAACCCGAGGTGATCGCCCGGCTGACAGTAGACGGATCCTGGGGCCTGCTGTACGACGGCGGACACAGCGAGGAGGTTCATCACCTTCTTCTCAGCTTGCTTCGAGGACGGAAAAAGATTAGAGGACAGAGGGGTGAGTTGACCGCCCGTCTTTCCAAGAAAAAACGAGGCACTAAGCGTGGGGAAGAAGCCAAGCTTTCCTCCCGGGTGCTCGGGGAGCCGGCCGAGCTGTCCGAAGGAGGTGGCCAATCCAACACTTCGATCGTTATTGACAATCGTCTGTATCTGAAGCTATATCGCAGATTCGAAGACGGCTCCAATCCCGACACCGAGGTAGTACGTTTCCTGAGCGATCAGGCTCGTTTCACAGGCGTTCCCAGCTACTTGGCAAGTCTCGAATACCGCCGCCCGGACTCCGACACCCTCGTGCTCGCCCTGCTTCAGGAGTACGTTCCCAACCAGGGAGATGCCTGGAATCTCTTCCAGAGTGCTCTTAGTCTGTACTACGAGCAGGTTCTTATGGGCAATCTCATTGTCCCGAGCACGGCATTCGAAACAGACTCGCCTCTGGACGCAGATAACGGGCAGATCGATCCAGCGGTCCAAGAGCTGATCGGCAGCATCTACATCCAATTCACAGACCTTCTCGGCCGACGGACCGCGGAGATGCACAGGGCTCTTGCCTCCATTACGACGGACCCGCTGTTTTCACCGGAACCGTTTTCCAAACTCTACCAGCGATCCCTGTATCAATCCTTACGCAGCAGAATCCTACGCGGTTTGAGACTATTGGAAAAAACACTGCCCGAACTCGAGCCCAATGAAATAGAAGAGGTTGAGGCGGTGCTTTCGCAGAGGGAACGCATCCTGGCGACTCTGCAGGACCTTCTCGCGAACAAGATCTCTGGAAAAAAAACCAGGGTCCACGGGGACTACAACCTCTGCCAGGTGCTTTTTACCGGTCGGGATTTTCTGATCATCGATTTCGAGGGTGAACCCGAACTTGCTCCAAGCGCCCGCCGCCTCAAATACTCTCCCCTGAGAGACGTGGCGGATATGATTCGTTCTTTCCACTATGCAGCCTACGGCGCCCTCTATCAGCATACCGCGGTGCACCCCGAGGATTTGCTTCCCCTCGAACCATACGCTTCCCTGTGGTACCGAGACATCAGCCGCCTGTTCCTCTCGTCCTATCGGAAGGCCATGGGTGAGGCAACCGTCCTTCCGGAAAGAGAAGGCGAACAGAGGATACTTCTACGGGCCTTCCTCCTGGACAAAGGGATTCACGGCATACTCCACGAGCTCAAGGCCAGGCCGGAGTGGCTGGCTATTCCGGTTCGAGGGATCCAGTCGATTTTTAGCGAAACCGGCCCAGGTAGTTGATTGTTTCTCAAGGATTCCGATAGGGTAAATAGAAGCCCGCCTCCGGGTGCGCGCGAATGCCGCAAAGGATAGAGACGATAGAGACGATCCAGCAGTTCTACGCCCTCATGCAGGAAACGGGAAAGCTGCGCCGGAAGCTGGTCGCCCGGATCATGGAGGGTGAAAGCCCCTATCCTCAAGGCTCGGAGCAGCTCAGGTCATTCCTCAATGCTCTCAGGCGTATTCCCCGTCAGAACGGCCGCTTCGTACTGACCGGCGGTGCCGGGCGGACTCAAACCGGAAAACCCCTCCGTCTAGAGCTGGACTATGAAATCACGGAGCTGGAAAAGGACCTGATCTTCCTCGAACAAGGAGAGGAAGCTTTGCTCTCCCATCTAGCCGAGCTCCATCCCGGTTTTCAGGAAGAGCTGGACCGGGCCTTTGCGTTCTGCCGCAGCTTGAGCCTCCCCGTCAACTGCCTGATCAGCGACCGGGACGGAACGGTGAACAACTACTGCGGACGCTACCTGTCCTCTATCCAGTCCGCCTACAACGCGGTGTTCCTGTCCCGCTTTGCCCAAACGGCGGCAAAGAGAAGCGTGATTCTGACCTCCGCGCCCCTCTCCGGAGGCGGTCTTGTAGACATCGACGTTACCCCTCCGGGGCTGTTCATCCTGGCCGGGTCCAAGGGCCGGGAGTACCTGGACGGCAAAGGCAGAGACGGGCGCCTTCTCATAGAGGGGGAGAAGCAGAAGAAATTGGATCAGCTGAACCAACGGTTGGTACAACTGATGCAGGTTCCGCAGTACGAGCTGTTCAAGCTGATTGGTTCAGGCCTACAGTTCAAGTTCGGCCAGACCACGGTCGCCAGGCAGGATATCTACGACTCGATCCCGGTCACAGAGTCTGAGGCGTTTATGAACATGATCGAAGAGCTGATCCGGGATATTGATCCGCAAGGTGAGTATTTTCGGACGGAGGACACCGGTAAAGACATCGAGATCATCCTTACCGTCGAGGGTGAGTCGGAACTCAAAGACTTCGACAAAGGAGACGGGGTCCTGTTCCTGGACGAGGAGCTCGATCTGGGGTTGAGCCGGGGAGGAAATCTGGTTTGCGGTGACACCCCGTCCGATATCCCCATGGTCGTGGCCGCGCTCATCAAATCCCCTGAAACCTCGACGATCTTTGTCAGCCGGGACGAGACCCTGAAGGGGGCGGTCCGCCAGGTCTGCGGGCGTGCTCATTTCGTTAGCGAACCGGACGTTCTGGTCTGTTTGTTGAATCAACAAGGAAAGCAGGGAAGATGACGGAAACCAAATGCTGTGATGGAGCGATCTTCGATCTGGACGGCGTGATCACCCAGACCGCCAAGTTGCATTTCAAAGCCTGGAAGCAGACCTTCGACACATTTCTGAAAAAGCGAAAAGGGCTGTCCGAGGAACATACAAGGCCTTTCACCCACGAGGAGGACTATATCCCTTTCGTGGACGGCAAGCCCCGCTACCAGGGGGTGAAGTCCTTCCTCGAATCCCGGGATATAACAATCCCCTTTGGCAAGCCGGGAGATGCGGCCAACCGGGCGAGTGTATGCGGCCTGGGCAACAGAAAGAATCAGTTGTTCAGGGATCTGGTCGTTTCCGAAGGAGTGGAGATCTACCAGACCACGATTCGGTTTATCAAGAACTTGAAACAGCGCGGGGTCAAAGTGGCCGTGGCCTCCTCAAGCATGAACTGCCAATTCATCCTGGAAAAAACCGGCCTGGACGGCCTGTTCGACGACGTTGTGGGGGGCACCGTGTCCCGGGAGCTCGGTCTGAAGGGAAAGCCCGAGCCGGATATCTTTCTGGTGGCGGCGGACAATCTGGGGGTAGATCCCGGTTCCTGCATCCTGGTCGAGGATGCGATCTCCGGCGTCGAGGCGGGTCGGAGGGGGAATTTCGCCCTGGTGATCGGCATCGCCCGGGGCGATAGCGTCCAGAGTCTCAAAGCGTTCGGTTCGGATATCGTGATCCGGGACATGAAAGAACTGAGTTGGAAGGACATCCAGCGCTGGTTCGAGCGGGGTCTGGAACAGGACAACTGGATGCTCGTGTATCACGGCTTCGAGCCGGAGCAGGAGCGGGTGCGGGAATCCCTCACCACCGTCGGCAACGGGTATTTTGGCACCCGCGGCTGCTTCGAGGCGAATCGAGCCGATGATGTTGTCCACTACCCCGGAACCTATATCGCCGGGGTTTACAACGCCCTTCCCAGTGTCGTGTATCGAAAAACAATCACCAACAACGACCTGGTCAACTGTCCCAACTGGCTGCTTATCGAGCTGCAAATTGAAAAAGGCAAGTTCCGCTCTCCCCTGGATTTCGAGCTCATCGGTTATCGCCATACCCTGGATATTCGAAGCGCCCTGATGAGCCGCCATCTGACCTTCAAAGACAAGAAGGGCCGGATCACCACGATTGAGACGGAGCGACTGGCCAGCATGGCCAATCCGCACCTCGGCGGGATCCGCTTCACTGTGCGCCCGGAGAACTGGTCGGGCAGTATTACGCTTCGCTCTTCCCTCGACGGAACGGTGATCAACTACGGGGTACCCCGCTACCGGGAACTGAACTCAAAGCACCTGACTCCCATTTCCGTGGGGGAAGGAGGGGGAGGCATCTCTCTGGAAGTCCAGACCGTCTCCTCGAAGGTCAGAATCTACATGCAGGCTCGTCACACCTTTGTTGCCGACGGGAAACCGACAGAAGCGGAGCGGCAGGTCGTTCACGATGTCGGTCTGATCTCCGAAAAGATCACCTTTCCCGTCGACCAGGGCAAGAATTATAAACTGGAGAAGATCGTCAGCCTCTTCACCTCGAAAGACCGGGACGTCACCGATCCCCAGGCGGCCTCCCGGGCTTCTCTGCGGGATAAGCCGTCCTTCTCTCAACTTCGGGATGCGCACCAACGAACCTGGCGCGACCTCTGGGATCGGGCGGATATCCGCGTTGAAGGGGACCGTTTCGCCCAACAAGTTTTAAGGCTGCACATCTATCACCTCCTCTGTACGGCGGGTCCCCACAATCGTCGCATCGATGCCGGTATGCCCGCCCGGGGCCTGCACGGCGAGGCATATCGAGGACATATCTTCTGGGATGAGTTGTTCATCTATCCGTTCTACAATCTTCACTTCCCCCCGATCTCCCGTGCCCTGCTGCTGTACCGCTACCGGCGGCTGGAAGGGGCCCGGGAGTACGCCCACGAGCACGGCTACCGGGGCACCATGTACCCCTGGCAAACGGCGGACAATGGTCACGAGGAAACTCAAGTTGTTCACTTCAATCCCGTCTCCGGGAAGTGGGATCCGGACCTCAGCAGCCGCCAGCGGCACGTCTCCATCGCGGTGGCCTACAGCGTCTGGGAGTACTTCTACTGCACGGGGGATTTAGAGTTTATCAATGAATACGGTGCGGAAATCCTAGTCTTGACGACCCGCTTCTGGGCCAGCATCGCCGAGTACGACGAAGCAGACCGACGCTACCACATTCGGGGAGTCATGGGACCGGATGAGTTCCACGAGAAGTATCCGGAGGCGGATGTGGACCAGGGAGGTTTGAACGACAACGCTTACACCAACATCCTGGCCGGCTGGCTGATGCACAAGACCATCGAGACCCTCGAATATCTCCCGAAGAAGGATATGAAGATCCTCGTAGAAAAGACGGGATTCAAGCCTGAGGAGATGGAACGCTGGAATGACATCGTCAGCAAGATGAATGTCGTCATCTCCAAGGAGGGAATCCTCTCCCAGTTCGACGGCTACATGGATCTCAAGGAGCTGGACTGGGAGGCCT
>CAZBXU010000168.1:0-7694 GCA_964495755.1 uncultured Spirochaetaceae bacterium
TTCTAATGCTATTTCAATTCTAATTTCAATTTCAAGTTTAATCTATACCTCTTCTTATTTCAAACAGGGACCGGCCCAAAATGTACGTGGGGTGGTAGAAAATGCAGCGATGGAATATAATGAGACCATGGTACGTCACGAATCAGAAAAGAAACCCTACCCCGTGTACGGCGAAGGGGACCAAAGGGTGTACAAGCAAATTCTCGTAGGACCGAAGGACGGATTTCAAGGCTACCTGCGGGAGTTCACCCTACAACCGGGAGCTAACAGCCCGTACCACCGGCACGATTGGTACCACGTGGTGTATATCCTCGAGGGAAGCGGTTTCGTGAAAATCGAAGGCACTGAACATCCGATCCGCCAGGGCTCTGCCGTCCATGCCCTAGGCGGAATTACTCACGGATTCTTTAATACCGGCGAGGGGCAGATGCGTTTTCTCTGCCTCGTTCCTGAAAAAGGAGATGCCTACGGCGAAGCGGACGGCTGAACCGGATTGTTCCTATTCGACAGACCCAACCCCACCGAGGGCTCGCCAAGGCTCCGGGTCAGCGCCTTCAACCTACTCAGATCGTCCGGGCTGAATCCTTTCCACCGCGACGGAAGGAGGCTGTTGTTGTGGGTAAGGGGTTCCTCTTCCAGCGCAAAAGAAGAGGAGCGTACCGCTTTGACCCAAAGAGCACTGCCGGGTGTGGGAGAGTATTCGGCAAGCTGAACCCGGATTCCGAAGGAAGCGGCGTAACGGACCGATTCCTCCACTTCCCCGGCTTCCTGTCCGGGCATTCCCGCTAGAACATAGACGATGATGCTCTTTTTCGCAAATCCCGCCTGGAACAGGTGTTCCAGCCCTTCGGCCAGCATTGGAATGTCAAGTTTGTTGTCGAGGCTTTCATGAAAAGCGGTTTGGGCGCTTTCAAAGCCTATACGCACTTCCTGGAATCCCCCCCGCTTCATCATCGATGCACAGCGGCGATCGAGAAAGCGAAGATGCACAGCATTGGGTAGATAGAACTTCAAGGACAGCTCGGATTGGCGTAGCTGCTCAAGAAAGGGAAACAGCCCCTCCTCCTTTCCCACCAGCAGAGCATCGTCATAGAAGGCGAACGATCGGGTACCGAAGCAACGATTCATCTCCCGAACCGTCTGAGCAAGCAGATCCGGTCGCCCGGGGATGAACCGAGGCTCGATTGTGTTGGAGGAGCAGTAGGCACAAGCTAAGGGGCAGCCCCGATTCAGACGGAGGACTCCGGCATCCCAGTTTGCCTCGGGGAGGAGAAGCAGCTCCTCAGCCGTGGGGGGCTCGGTGGTCGGCAGGGATCTATCCTTTAAAATATCTATGATCTGCGGGAAAGCGGGACCGGATACCACAACGTCGGCTCCGCTTGCAGTCCGGGCGTGCTGCGGACAGAGGGTCGGGTAGATGCCTCCGAGAATCACCTCCACCCTAGGGAAAGCTTTCTTCACGATCCGGATCGCCTCGACCACCCCGGGGTACCAATAGGTCATACCTGCGGAAACAAGAACTACATCGGGCTCCTCGGCGGATATTCGGGCTTCGAGGCTCTCTGCCACAATGCCGTAACGGGCATAGCTGCGCTTCATCCCAGCCACCGCGGGCGGCGTGGGAACGACCTGACGAAAGAACTTCCCCGTGCCCCGGGCTTCCCGGCGGGGGCTGCCCAGCACCGCAGCGCTGCGGGGGTCCCTATAATCCATAGCATTGATCAACCGCACCTGGTAACCAGCCCTTTCGAGCCAGGCGCCCAGTTTGCAGAGGGCGTAAGGTTTGAGAAACAGGTCATAAAGGGCAAAATCGTAGATTGGGGGAAAGAGCAGGAGTGCCCGGGGCCGGCGGCTGAGCCTGTTATGACTCAGCCGGCCACGCTGGACAAAGGACACCATTTTTGGTACATTTGCCACGGATTTTCTCGGCGCCGTACCCACGAGGTAAGGGAGAGGTCTGCAAAACCTTTATGCACCGGTTCGAATCCGGTCGGCGCCTTTTTCTCCACCTTTCATCCGCTGATACCAGTACAGAGCCAGGACGGTCATGGAATTGCAGTATGGCTCTTGCCCGATTCCGTCAACCAGATCCTCCACCGGTACCAGTAGAACATCGAGCAGCTCCAGTTCATCCAAGCGATTGTTGGGCTCCGCGGCGGAGTCCAGATGCAAATCGCCGGCAAAAAACGTGTAGCAGCGGTTGGTCATAAAGGCCGGATTGGGAGAGATCGTGCCGATCGGCTTCAGGGTTTTCGCCCGATATCCTGTCTCCTCGAAGAGCTCTCTCCCGGCGGCCCGCGCAGGTGATTCTCCGGCTTCGATCAAGCCGGCGGGAAACTCTACGGTGATACCGGCTATTCCTTGCCGGTATTGTTTCACCATGAGAAAGCAGATTCTACCCTCATCGTTGTTGAGAACAGGAACTACATTCACCCAATCCGGTGCTTTAAGGAGATGGAAGATTCCTTCCTTGCCGTTCTGGGCTCTTCGCCTTGACTCGTACAGATCAAATATACCGCAGCGCTTCACCAGCTGCGATACGATCTCCCGCCAGTGTAGATGATCATCTCCGCTGTTCATAGATAGCCCCTAACCGTAGCACGAAAGTCTCTGACCTTTCAATTCCTGCGCTGCAGTGATAGAATTCTCGTAGATTGAGTTTTATTGTTCGATGAACAGCAAAATCGTAGCCCTGCTGACGGATTTTGGCGGAAAAGACGCCTACGTCGGTGTAATGAAAGCGATCATCCTATCCCGCGATCCTTCGATTCGGATCGTAGACCTGACTCACGAAATCGAACCGCAGGATCTGCTCTCCGCTTCCTACCTTCTCTACACTGCCTGGGACTATTTTCCATCGGGAAGTGTTTTCTGTGCCGTGGTTGATCCCGGTGTGGGAAGCGAGCGGGGTACTCTCCTGGCCGAAATCCAGGGCAGATACCTGATTGCTCCGGATAACGGGCTGATCAGCTTGCTCCTGCGGATGTATCCGGATGGCCTGGCCCATTCATTGCGAATCGCAGGGCTTAGCGAACCCGAGACCGATGCTGTACCTTCGACAATCGCACCTCCTCCAACCCGACCGCTTCCCAGCAGCACCTTTCACGGACGGGATCTGTTCGCACCGGCGGCAGCCCTCTGCGCCGTGGGTCACGGGGAGCAGCTTCGAGGCCGGCGGATCCAACCGGTTGTTCTGCCCGAAGTCATTCCTGAGCATGTAGCAGGCGTTGTACATGGGCAGATCCTCCATATCGATCGCTTTGGCAACTGCATCACTTCAGTGCACAGAAGGGATATCGAGATGCTCGATGCAAATCACAGAAGAATCGTTGTTCAAGCGGGTACGTTTCACGATGAAGCTTTGAGAACCACGTATGCCGACGTGCAGGTCGGGGCGGCTCTCTGCCTAGTCGGCAGCTCCGGATTTCTGGAAATCGCCGTGCGGGAGGGCAGCGCAGCGAAACACTACGGGTTTTCCCCGGGTCAGTCTGTCACCTTGACCGGCGCAGATCATTGAGTTTCAAGATACTCGATTCCTTCGCTTAACATTGACAATTTGAATACCGATCCATATACTAGCAATAGTTGTTCGCACACCGGATGGCAAATAGCGCCTACACATAGGGGCGAGGGTAACTGTCGCGGCAACAAAGAGGAGCATTATCCTAGGAAAAGGTATGGCCAATCCTTTACAGCTTTCGCTGGTGAACTTCAAGAAAGGCTCGTACATCATCGTTGAAGGGAAACCCAACGCCGCCAATTTCTACATCATTCGTGGCGGGAAAGTAGGACTGAGCAAAGAAGTATCCATCGTGGAAGAGGAGGGCGGAAACGTTCTGGGTCCTGGTGATTTTTTTGGCGTTATCTCCACGATGTCCGCCCATAGCCACATCGAGACCGCACAAGCCCTGACGGATGTATCTCTGATCTCCGTGCTTCACGATCAATACGATATGCTGATCGAGAAGAATGCCCCGGTCGCCATGAAAATCATTCAGGGATTTTCCCGCCGCATGCGCTACCTGGATGAAGCGGTAACCCGGCTGACTCTGAAGAGCGCCGGTTCCGAACATCCCAGCCACCTGTTCAAGGTGGGAGAATACTACGCGCGCCAGAGTCAATACAATCAAGCCTACTACGCCTACTTCCGCTATCTTCAGTACTGCCCCGATGGAGAGCACACGGCCACGGCCAAGGAACGGATGTCCAAGATCCATCCCTATGCCAAGGCGGTCTATTTGGAGAAGAAAGAGGGGGAGTTCACCCGTTTCTATCCGAAGGCCACCATGATCTGCAGCGAGTCCGAACCAGGAGACGAGCTGTACATCATCCAAAAAGGATCGATCAAGGTCAGCAAGATCGTCGATGACAAAGAGGTACTCCTGGCCCTGCTAAAAGCCGGGGATATCTTCGGAGAAATGGCACTGCTGGAAAACAAACCCCGGTCCGCCTCGGGAATCGCCTACGATGACACTACGGTGATGGTTGTGAACCGTACCAATTTTCAACGAATGGTTCAAACCCAACCCCAATTGATCACCCGCCTGACTCAGTTGTTGGCCGAGCGAATATGGGTTGTCTACCGTCAATTGGCCAATACCATCATGTCCAACCCGTTGGGCAGACTCTTCGATCGGCTATGGCTTGAGCTGGAGAAAAATCGAGTCCACACCGCTCCTGGAGAGCCCTACACCTTTGACTTCGGCCCCAAAGAACTGATCAACATGGTGGGGATGTCCATGGCAGAGGGCAAGAGTGTTCTTCAGAAGCTGTTCGAAAACAAGAAGATCAAGGAAATAGACCGCCACATCTTCACCTCTGACAGCGAGGAGATACACAAACAGGCCGAGTACTTCAAGAAAATGGAGAAAATCCAGAAATCCCGGGAAGAGGGCTCCTTCAAGGCCCAGCACTAGGCCCGGTTTCCACTCCTCAGTTTTTCCCCCTTTCCCTCGTCATACAAACCCGTTCTTGCTGATACTGAAAACTTTCGGCAATCGAATTGGGGTATCACCGTCGACATCTTGTATAGGTCAACCAATCTCCTTCATATATAGGAACAAAGTTATCCGTATTTGTGGGAAAACTCTTCAGGACAAGCAGTTATCTTTCGTTGGTGATAGTCGAAAAAGGCGATACCGGTTTTCACTCGGGCGATCTCTTTCCCTTGGCTTGAGAGAGCATAGTAGAGGTCGAAACCATATCTACCAACATCGTCGATATAAAGTGCTATTTCGAGTTTATCTCCCAGATTCCCCTCAGCCTTGTAGAGCACCATCGCATCGGTCATTATGATACCCTTTCCGTAGAGATTCGTTTCACTGTGACCAATCTCATTTAAAAAGCGGATACGGGCTTCATGGCAGAGGGTCAGAACGGAATCATTTCCCAGATGCCCCCCATAATTCACATCATCCACCCTTACCCGAATTGTGGTTTTATACACTTCACGTCCTCGTACGCTGAATTTAACTCTGGCCACGAGCTTCCCTCCTTCTGTGGTGATATCTTCAGGGTTCGAGGCCGGCGCGCAGGGCGTTCTCTCCAGCCTTTAGTATTACCTTGCTGGAGTAGGTGGCGCCCGAAACCGCATCTATCTCGATCGTCTGCTTCTCAACGACTTGCTCGGCTAACACCTCGGCGGCCCGTCCTTGCCCGGTTAGGTGTCTCAGTATCCTGAAGCCGGTGATCCTGCCGCCGGTGACAGTCACCTCGACCCTCGCGATCACCGGGAGTACTTTCGCTGATCCGCGATACACCCCGTCTGGTATCTTCGATAGCTCGGGCATTGAAAGTTGTACCTGGTCGGGTGATCCCGAACAGCCGATCAGCGCCACTGCTACCAGTATCATGGCCGTGATCCGCAAGTTCCGGGTCAATGGGATCTTCCCATGCTCTGCAGTGATCTTCTTATGCGCTTCTAATTGTTTCATTCCCCCCCCCTCACGTCTGTTCTTGAATCTCAATATCAGCCGTCGCACCTGTCAAGCCGAAGTTTCTTTCTGATTTTCACACTGGATTGCTCTATAAAATTGGCGGCTAGTGCCGCATCTTCACTTGATCGATCTGCTTTGTCCATTCCGCGGCACGTTCGAGTTCCCCTTCTTTCATCGGGCCCTTTGTTCCGTTTACAAAGAATCCTTCGGGCGGCACAATCAGGTCACCCCCCTTTTTCTGGAGCCTGTCGGCGATGGGCTTCGCGGCATAGCCTCCCATCTTTACCAAGAACCTTAATATGGATGATTTTATATCATTGATTGAAATCCTGGTGTCAAATGCAGCCACTTTGATCCCCTCGAGACCATCAGCAGGAATTCTTTTTAGAAAATTCGTTATTCCTTCTGTTGGTCGGAATCCCCTTGTGGGGGAACCGACGAATAATAGCTCCAGTCCTGTCAGCTGGTCCGGCTTCGCACTGCTGACCCGCAATATCTCCACATCTTCCTGGGAATCAAGAGAATCGCCAATCTCCCGGGCTACCTGCTCCGTGTTGCCAAAAACAGAATCATAGATAACCATCGCTTTCATCAGTATGAACCTCCGCCATAGAATTATTACCGATAGAATCGAAACGTACTCGTTCCCGTGTGTACCATATTAATTCAACACATATCCTTCTCTGGAATGTTACTTCCTGCTCTTCGATATCGGGCACCAATTCCTCCAAGACCATTTGATGCTCTAAATTTTAGTGGCTTGAATGTGGATGCTGCTCCAATACTTTGATGATCTGCATCACGGTACGATTCACCGGGGTGGGAACACCGTGAACACTGCTCAATTCTACGATCTTGCCACTGAAGATCTCTACCTCGGTTTTGCGGCCTGTCTCGATATCTTGCAGCATCGAAGATTTGCCCTGCGGAGATAGACTGTTGAGGAAACCATACCATTGATCCAGATCCTGGTCCTTCAGATGTACCCCGACGACCTTTGCTAATTCAATCACCTCTCGCATCAACGCTTCCATCAAACCTTGAGCATCCTGCGAGGATTGAAAGACCCCATATGGAGCCCCCATCACAGCTGAAGCTTGGTTTATTCCGGCATTGACCATAAGTTTCCACCACAGCATCCGGTTCATATCCTCCGGGGTTTCATAAGGAATTTCTGCTCTGTCAAATGCTTCTTGCACTCTGAGAACCCGTTGGCTCGGTCTGGTGTTGCGGAGTTCACCGAAATAAAGTACTCCCGGCTTTGTGTACGTGATCTGATTCCCTTCGCGTACAGCGTCAATGCCAACAGAAATAGTATAAAGTACTTTGTCCATACCATAGATCGAACCGATATAGTCTTCGCTATCGAGTCCATTCATCACTGAAATGATGATAGTTGCGCTGCCAACAAGTTTTTTCAAATCATGGACTGCATCCTTGAGATGATGATGTTTGAGTGCCACAACGATGAGATCCGCAGGCACGGTAGCTTCGTCAGGATGAACCACAGGCATAGAGTATTGTTTCCCATTCACGACCAAACCTCTGCTCCTCAATCTGTCGTTGTAACGACCTCTTGCGATCATTTCCGTCGAAAAACTACCTGCATCGAAAAATCTCGAGGCAAGAAAAGCACCCATTGCCCCTCCGCCAAGGATAGCTACTCTGTGTATCTTTTGCATCGAATACTCCTTTCCGTTGTTTGAAAGAGCCTCGGACGACCGGATTGTATCCTACGCAACTCAATATCCCTCCGAC
>CAZBXU010000169.1:0-1161 GCA_964495755.1 uncultured Spirochaetaceae bacterium
CGGGCAGCTCCCGTTCCAGGCATGTCATGTTTACAAATCGGACAGGTCATTCTTCTATCCCCTGTTTGTCTATTCCATCGATCGCAAATACAACATGAATCGGCTTTCTCTTTTAGATCCTCGATCAGACAAACGAGAAAAGGAACGATGATCCGGTTGCCGAAAAAGCCGTCAGGATCCACCTGAGGTGGTCGAGTAGGCGCTCTTGCCCTCGAACTCCTGCTTCTCCGTGAAGATATTCTTCATCGAGGCGGGAAGTTTGGAATAGATATCATTGGAAATGCTCAAAGTGCCCGGTTTCGTGGCCTGTTTCTCTAAGTGAGCCGCGTAGTTGATCACATCGGAGACGATCCGGCCCGTGTCTTCTAGAAACTTCACCGTACCGAAATCCATGGCAATGCGTAGGAAAATGGAGTCCTTTATCGGTTTGTAGGGCTGGACGTTGAACACCGGCATAGTGTAGAGGATCTCTAAAGCACAGCTAACCGCATCGGGGATGCTCTTCTCTCCCCGGAAGGCGAACAGGCCCCCGTCCCCCGCCCAGTTCCACATCCGTCCCTCGTACAGATCGAGCTTGTTCTTCAAAAAACCCCACAACCGGTAGTAGACCTTCTCCATCATGCCGGGTTTGTGCTTGCGCACCATCTCGCTGTTTTGGCAGATATCCACCGAAGCGATCACTGTGGGATATTCCTTTCCGTTGCGCAGAGCCCCCCAGTTGAGCAGGCTCGACTTGTCCTCTTTGACATTGATGATCTTACGCTTCTGATAATCGTAGAACACCCCGGTACGGGACAGCCTGTAGAGAATATTCTCCAGCCCCTCCAGTTTCACGTTCCGACCATTCAGGGGCACGCCCTCCAGTTCGAAGGCGAAGGTGAACAGATCCGGGATTTTCTTCTTGTTCTCGCACTCCTGGACGAGGGTCTTGGCTGCATTCAGGGGGGAAATACTCACCCCCCTGCCCACCCCGGCAATTGTGTGGGTGCTGAAGCTGTGATCCTTGAAAATATAGCCGCCGATCGCCTCGATATCTTTGAAGGTGAGGCTCTTCCCCAACATTTCGGTGAGGTCTTTTACCAGTGACGTATCAAACATAGAGGAATTCTAGCGGATCATAGCTTCTCCTGTCAACAAGCCCCGAGAATTTTCGATATTGCA
>CAZBXU010000169.1:1171-7671 GCA_964495755.1 uncultured Spirochaetaceae bacterium
ACCAAAGGCCGCACCTCTTCAGGCCGTTTTGTCCGGAAAGGGACAGAGATCAGTTATGGAGCACTCCGGGCAGAGGGGTTTCCGGGCCGGGCATACCCGGCGACCGTGCTCGTTGATAACCAGGGAGAAACGGGTTCGGTTTGCTTCGGGTACCAGATCCCACATGCTGAACTCGATCTTGTCCGGATTGGTTTCGTCGCTCAGCTCCAGACGTCCGATCACCCGCTTGAAGTGGGTATCCACGATGATCGCTGGAATACCGTAACAGTTGCCGGCCACCACATTGGCGGTCTTCCTCCCCACCCCCGGGAGCCGTACCAGCCCCTCCACGGTCTCGGGGAGCCGGCCGGCGAATCGATCCTGGAGCGCCTTGGCCATGTTCAGCAGGCTCACGGTCTTGTTCCTGTAGAAGCCCGTGCTCTTGATCATGCCCTCCAGGGTTGTCTGATCCGCAGCGGCCAGACCGGCCGGATCGGGGTAGCGACGGAAAAGCTCGGGAGTAACCTTGTTCACCATTTCGTCGGTACACTGAGCCGCCAGGACGGTGGCGACCAGCAGCTCGAAGGCGCTGCGGTACTCCAGATGAGGACGGGCTTCCGGGTACTCCCGGGCGAGGATTTCAAAGATCAGTGCTGCCCGCTCACTTCTTCCTTGCTTTGAAAAATCCATCGATCTCCTCCAGGCTCATACAGTTCAAGATGTGCTCCGGTCCCAGCCAGGCCTTTCGAGCCATCAGCACCCCGTAGCGCATATACCGCAGATCCTCCGGCGAATGAGCATCCGGACAAAGGGCGATCCTGATTCCCTGTCGGGCGGCTCGTTTGAGAGCCGGCCAATCCGGATCGAGGCGGTGGGGATTGCAGTTGTGCTCCAGGACCACATTGTTCTGTTTCAGGGCCGTAAAGAGTTTCTCCTCGTCATACTCGTACCCCGCCCTGGAAAGAAGGAGAGCCCCGCTGGGATGCCCCAGGATGGTCAGGTAGGGATTGCTCACCGCATTTACCAACCGGGTTGTTGCAGCCTCGGGGCTCATGTTGAGGTTGGAATGCACAGAGCCGATGACGAAATCCAGCTCGGCCAGAACCTCTTGAGGATAGTCGAGACCACCGTCGGCCAGGATATCCGATTCAATGCCGCAGAAGATACGAAAAGGGGCCAGCCGTTCGTTCACCTCGATTGCCTCCACCATCTGCTCTCGCAGCCGTTCCACGGACAGACCTCCGGCATAGACGGCGCTGCGGGAATGATCGCTTAAGGCAAGATAATCGTAGCCCAGCTCCCGACAGCTCCGAGCCATCTCTTCGATGCCGGCCAGACCGTCGGAGTAGCTCGAATGCACGTGGATCATGCCCCTGATTTCCTTCGCCTCGACCAGGCGGGGCAGCTCTCCCGACTCCGCGGCCTCCACTTCCTCCTCCCCCTCCCGGATCTCCGGAGGAATCCAGGGTAGACTTAGGCTGCCATACACGGACTCTTCATCCGCTGCCGGCAGGGCTTCCTCCCCCCGAAACACCCCGTACTCATTCATCTTCAGACCCATGGATTTGGCCCGGCCGCGCAAGGCAGTGTTGTGCTCCTTCGATCCGGTGAAGTGCTGCAGTGCCGACGGCTCGCTCTCCGGCTCGACCATGCGGAAATCCACTTGCAAGCCCCTGCGGCGGATCGACACCTTGGTTTCCCCCGCCCCCAATATCCCTTCAACATCCGGACCCGTGTCCGCCAGTTCGGTGAGGATAGAGCGAAGGTTGGCCGGATCCGCATCTGCTTGAGGGACGAGAAGGATATCCGCGTCCTTTAAAATCCGCTTTCCCCGGCGCAGGCTGCCGGCGATATGGATGCTCGCGAAAAGACCGCTTCGCCTCAGCTGCTGTACCAGCCCGGAAGCAATCCCTTCAGCCTCGGCGTAGAGGTGCATCTCCTGGAACTGCTTCTTAAAAGCGATCGACTTGAGAATCTTCTCCTGGGATTTCTCACCGAAACCTTCAAGGGCAAGCAGCCGGTTCTCGAGACAGGCGTACTCCAGCTCCCCTAGGTTGGAGGTCCCCAGCTTTTGCCAGAGCAGACGAACCCGTTTGGGACCCAGTCCTCCGAGGGTGAGCAGTTCCTCCAATCCGTCGGGAAACCCCGACTTCAGCTCCTCGAGAAGCGTGGACCTGCCGGTGGTGACCAGCTCTCCGAGCACCTCCCCGATTCCCTTGCCGATGCCCCGGATACCGGAGAGCCGGTCCTCTGCTACCAGGGTAGCGAAGCTCTCCGGATGTTGTTCCACGATGCGTCCCCCCCGCTCAAAGGCGCGGGACTTGAAGGGATTCTCCCCGGCCAATTCCTGGTACACGGCGATCTTTTTCAGGACTGAACCGAGCTCTTTATTGTTCATAGTATTGGGATTTGCGGTAGGTGCTCGAAAGGACTGTCCCGGCTAAACAGGAGGAGGTTATGCTGGATAGCCAATGCGGCAATCCAGATATCATGTACAGGGATCATGGTTCCCTGGCTTCGCAGTTGAAAGAACAAACGAGCATAGTGAAATGTTGTCTGCTCATCGGCAAAGAGAACGAAGACTCGATGGCGGTTCAGGAAACTGCCAAGGACTTTTTCGTTTTCTCTGCTTCGACTGCCGGCCATGAATCCAGCTCTGAGCTCGGCGAGTACTACGAAAGGTACACCTATCCGCTCCGCTCGCTGAAATATCCCCAGAGCTTCCGGGATGTTATCACAGAAGTCGCGGTATCTGTTCGTGTCGATGACGATCCTCATTTCTAAAGCTCCGGATCGATTCTGTGCTGTTCCTCGATCGCCTTGTCGAACTCCGGATCCTCCACCCAGGTACCGGCCAGATCATCGAGATCGTGGTAAACGATCTCCTCACCGGCCAATCCCAGTCCACGCTCCAAAACCTCAAGCATAATCTGGTTGAGGCTCTTTTCTTCGCGCTTAGCCAGCTCCTTTAAGAGTTGCTTTACTCTCTCGGGCACTCTGCGGATCGTAACTTGATGTCTTTCCATGCATTCATTGTAATCATGAAATGCAGGCATTGTCAAAAACGAGGAAGCTAAAAAAGCCAGAGCTGGCCGCCTTGACCGAAAAGAGCGTCCAGGTCCGTCTTCAACACCTCTGTGAAGGCCGAGGCAATCGGCATGAGCTGCCGCTCCAGGTAGTGATCGTAGTCGATCGGAGCACTGACTCGGCCTTCGGGCTGCGGTCCTTCGCGGGTGACCAGGTAGCGGATCAGCCCCCGCTGCTCCGAAGGGGGCAGCAGGGCGGCTGCTTTGACGTGGGGCGGCGTGCTGCGGGTGTAGTTGGAGATGGATTTTCGCAGAGCCTTCCTGTACACGAGTTTCTTATCCAGATCTCCCCTGTACAGGGCTCCGACCAGTTCCTTGATGTAGAGTTGGATATCCTGAAGGGGGCGCTTCAAAAACAACAGCTCGAGCAGCCGGATCTGGAATTCATGAGCCAGGTCGGTCCAGTCGCGTCGCACCGCCTCCATACCCTTGACCTCGATCCGGTTTTCCCCACCATCCCGGGAACCTGCGGCTCCCGCGTACCCTTTGGCCCTGCCCTTTTTCGTCCGCCCATCACCACCGCGCAGCGGAGGCAGGAAGAAGCGGCTGTACCTCTTTTCAAAGATTAAGGTAAGCCGTGGTTCAACTCCGTAGCTCTCGATCAGATGTTTTTCCAGAGCCTCATTCACCAGGCGGCAAATCTCCTCCCCATCCAGGGAAGCCGCCGGCGGGATCTCCCGAACGTCGTTCTCGGTTTGCGCCGATGGCTGTGCACCGGGCTCCAGAATCGTAACGAAGAGGGAATCCGTGTCTCCGTACAGAACGGTGTAGCCTAAGCCTTCGAGGAAGGTCTTGCACCAGCTGAGGATACGCTGCCCGAAACTGGTAATGGCGCCGGCCAGGTCGGAGCCGGCAAAACGGCAGCCCCGAGCTCCGAGCACACCGTAGAAGGAGTTCATGATGATCTTGTATACGAAGGAAGCTACCGCATCTCCCTTCTCCTGTGCCTCACTGCGGCGCTCGAAGAAACGGTTGAGCAGCTCAGGGAGGATGCCCGGCTGCCGGCGAAACAGAGCGCCATTGGGGGCTCGGATCGGCGGCTCTCCTTCCGCACCTTTCTCGGCTCCGTTCTGCTCCCGCAGTTCCTCCTCCGTCCCGGGTTGACTGTCCGGGAGATAACTCAGCGGATCGATGTTGAAAGTGCGGATGATCGACGGGTACAGGCTTTGGAAATCGAAGACCAGCACATCATCGAACACGCCGGGGCGGGGGCTCAGAATGATGCCTCCGGGAGCTCCTTCCATGGGCAGAGGATCGACACCGAAGGTGGGGGCGACCCTACCCCGCTGGTGCAGTGCCTCGATGTAGAGGTGCTCGAAGGCGGCGATGCTGGTCCAGGCCAGCTCCGGTGCCACCCCGATCAGGACACAACGGCGCAGGGTGAGCTCGAACAAGCCGGTCTTGGCGAAAATCCGGTGCACCAGCCGGGCATCCTGCAGGCAGTAGGCGCAAAGCTCTTTGGGCTCTTCCCGATACAGGCGCTCGATCGCCCGAATACGATCCTCCCCCTCCTGCAACTCGATGCGTTTTCCATATCCCAGGATCGCGCCGGCGACCGTCTCCAAACTGTAATCTTCGAAGGTTTCAGGGGAAGCTCTCACGACGCGCACCCCATCCCACACCTGCCTTCCCGGAACGATGACACGGCTCCCCCTGCCCTCGCTCTTGGGCAGATACACCGCCGTTTCCCGGGATCGGCCGAGAGAGAAGGAAATTCCATAGTGCCTGAAGCGCTCGGAGAGGACCTGAAAGTCGAAATCGATCACGTTCCAGCCGGTCAGGACATCAGGATCGAAGCTGACAACCCGGTCCCGAAAGGCCAGAAGCAGTGCCTTTTCATCGCTGAAGCACTCCACCCCCGGCTCGTGCAGTTCAGGACCTAGAAACAGCACCACCTCACCCAAATCCGGGGATGCTTGGAAGGGATCCTGAGGGCTGAGGGCGACGGCCCGCACCGCCTGGGTCCGAATGTCGGTCTCGATGTCGATGGAGAGGACGGACAGCCGGGGCCGCCATTGCCCAGGCTCTACCTCCGGATCCACGAACACCCGTCCCACGTAGCGGCCCGCTTTGGCTTGCCCCCGGATGCGTACGGGGCCGTGAACCTGACGCTCCAAGCGGAACTGATCGGCCACCCTGAGATCCGCCTCGTAGGTGCGAACACCCGCCAGCTGCAGAGCATCTCTGAGCCGCCGTTTTGCCTCCTGGGTTGAAGCGCACACCTGCAGGCAGATTTCGCCATCCATGGTGCGAAGTTGGCTCGGCCGCAGCTCCGCCGCAGCCTGGGAGTTTACGGTCTGCTCAACAGCAGGGCAATCGCTCTCCCGGATATAGAAGTTGGGCTGATAGCGATTTTCGATAATGGCGAAGGTCGAGCCATCTTGGAGACGGCCGAGAAGGTAGAGAGCGGTGCGGCCCTTCTTGGTGCGGGCGTAGGAGTGAAGGATGAATCCCTCTACGGCTGTACTCATTATCTTGAAATTTCACTATAGCACGGTCGCCTTCCAGGATAACAGCCGTCCCGTGAGCTGCTATTGATCAAGCTGCAGAGGGCACGGTACCATCGATTCAGGAGTATCGGAGGGAAACCAAGGGTGACTGGCAAGACGATCACCGAGCTCGTCTCTGTGCTGGGAAGCGCCGCGACCGTTCGGGGCGATCCCACCGTCAAGGTCCGTGGACTGGCCTACGATTCCCGGCGTGTCGAGGCGGGGGATCTGTTCACGGCGTTGACGGGTTTGCACACCGACGGCCACCGCTTCATCGACCAGGCGATCGAGCGGGGCGCCGTGGCCGTCCTGCACCAGGCAGAGCTCGGCTCCTACCAAAACGATGTAACCTACGTTCAGGTATCCGACTCCAGGGGCGGCATGTCCGCGCTGGCTGCAGCTTTGTACGGATATCCCTCCCGCGAGCTGTCCGTAATCGGGGTGACCGGGACCGACGGCAAGAGCACCACCGTGTGGCTGACCCACCAGCTCCTCGAGGCGCTCGGAAAACCCTGCGGCTTTATTTCTACAGTTCAAGTTAAGACTCAGGGCGGTGTTACCAAGAATCCCCTTCGCCAGTCGACTCCGGAGGCCCCGGATATTCAGCGGTTGTTGCGCCAGATGGTGGACGCGGGAAAAGGTTACTCCGTGCTCGAGGCGACCTCCCACGGCCTGTCCGCCGGGACGGGACGTCTTTCTTCAGTAGAGTTCGACGCCGCCGTGTGTACAAATATAGGCCATGAACATCTGGAGTTCCACGGAAGCTTCGAACGGTACCGATCGGATAAGGCCAATCTGTTCCGTGCTCTATCCAGGAACGGTTTCGGCGTAGTGAATCTCAACGATCCCAACCACGAGTATCTGATCGATCAGTCCGCCGCTCCCGTACGAGGCTACGGTCTTGAAAACACCGCGGCCGATCTGTGGGCTGGGGTGATTCACTCCG
>CAZBXU010000170.1:0-7621 GCA_964495755.1 uncultured Spirochaetaceae bacterium
CATGATGATCAGCCCGTCGATGCGGTGGGAGATCGGCAGCATATCCAGATAGCCCCGGAGCTGAGCCAGGGATTCAACCGCGTATACGATCAGCTCGTATTCGCTTCCCATCATTACGTTTGATATGCCTCGCATCCTTTGAACAAAGGAGGGCTCGGTGAAATAGGGGGTGAGGACCCCGATCCTCTTGAAGTCCTTCCGTGCCCTGGCACTGGCTTCGGCCTTCGGCACGAAATGAAGCTCATCGATCGCCTTGAGCACCTTCTTCCTGGTGTCTTCATTTACACGGTGAGGCGCATTCAGAACGCGCGAAACCGTGGCGATGCTAACACCGGCGCCTTCCGCAACCTGGTATATCGTAGGATCTCGTCTTTTCATGAAAGACCCTGTGTTGGATAAGTAAGTGCTTTCATGAAACCTCTTTACACATTAGCCGTTTTGGGATAGACTTGTCAACGGTTTTTCAGCATTTTTTCTTTTACTATGCATGTTGCTTTCTTGAATCCTCAGGGTAACTTCGATCCCGGTGACTACGGATGGACCCAGCACCCCGATTTTGGGGGGCAGCTGGTCTACGTCAAGGAGCTGTCCCTTGCTCTCGGGAAGTTGGGACATCAGGTTGATATCGTAACCCGCCGAATCGAGGATCCCGCCTGGCCTGCGTTTGCGGGTTCACGAGATAGCTATCCCGGAAATGAGAATGTCCGCATCTTGCGTTTTCCCTGCGGTCCCCCCCTGTTCTTGCCCAAGGAGGAACTCTGGCCATATCTCGAGGAATGGGTCGGGAATATCCTCGCCTTCTACGATGGGCAGAGCGTCTTTCCGGAGCTGTTCACCGGTCACTACGCAGACGGCGGGCTGGCCGCCGTGCTGATCCGGGATCGACGGGGAACTCCCTTTACCTTTACCGGGCACAGTCTGGGCGCCCAGAAGATGGATAAGACGATAAATCGAAGGGAAGACTTCGCCAGAGCCGTAAAGCGTTTCCGCTTTGACCACCGTATCGCCGCCGAACGGGTCTCTATGGCCCGAGCTTCCCGAATTATAACCAGCACCGTTCAAGAGCGGGAGGAACAGTACGCCCACCGGCTTTATCGAGGTGCAGTGAACCCGGATTCCGTGGGGAAGTTCGCCGTGATTCCACCGGGAGTAAACCTGGATATTTTCGGCGCTGACAGAAAGGCTCCGGTCGAGGAACGAATAGCCGAACGGATCACCCGAATGCTGAAACGGGATATCCTTGAGAATCGGCGGGAGCTCGCCGTGGTGATTTGCTCGAGCCGGCTGGACGGGAAGAAGAACCATCTGGGATTAGTCCGAGCCTGGGTTGTGAGTGAAGAGTTGCGAGGGACGGCCAATCTTGTGATCGTTACTCGGGGCGTCAGCAATCCTCTGCAGACCTGGGAGGAGGACTTTCAGGGAGAGGAACGCCTGGTGTTTGGGCATATTGTCCGCCAGATTCAGGGCAATCGCCTGCAGGGCTGTGTGAGCGCTTTTGATCTGAACAGTCAGGAAGAATTGGCCGCCTGCTATCGCTACCTGCGCAGGAACAAGCGGGGTATCTTCGCGCTGTCCTCCATCTACGAACCCTTCGGCCTGGCCCCTTTGGAGGCGATGGCCGCCGGGCTGCCCGCAGTGGTTACCAGAAACGGCGGTCCGAAGGAGATCCTTCAGGATGAAGGGGGAGTGTACGGGGTTCTCGTCGACCCGGAGGATCCTGCTGACATCGCCCGGGGACTTTTGGAGCTTGTCCAGGATGAATTACGCCGGCAGGAGATACAGATGCGTGGCCGGCAGCGCGTGCTGGACCGCTACACCTGGCGGCGCACCGCTCAGGGATACCTGGAGGAGTTTCATAGGATCCTTGGAGGTGCTGATTCGGGGAACGGGGAGTTTGTGATTCCTGGAGATACCGGTGAGTCCTGGTTGAAAAAACTGTACTACGATAAGGGGAGATCGGAATGATCGGGGACAAGCTCATCATAAAGGAGAAGCATCGCCGGGCTGCGAACCAGGTTGCAGACAGAACCCTGCCGCAGATCCGATCCGCTGCAAGGATCTACACCATCAGCGTAGCCGGGGAGTCTGGAAGCGGGAAGTCGGAGACCAGCCAGGCCGTGGCGGATGCTTTGAACGAACGAGGCTTTAAGACCTTGGTGGTGCAGCAGGATGATTACTTTGTTCATCCTCCGAAGACTAACGACAGAACCCGTCGCAAGGACATCGGTTGGGTGGGAATGCAGGAGGTACGCCTGGATCTGCTCGACAAGCACTTAGGACAAGCCAGATCTGGAGCCAGTCGAATCGTCAAACCCTTGGTCATGTACGAAGAGGACCGAATCACCGAAGAAGTCCTCTCCCTCGAAGGTGTTGACGTTGTGGTTGCCGAGGGGACTTATACAACGGCTCTGGAGAATGTGGATACCCGGATTTTTATCGATCTAACCTATCTGGAGACCCTGCAGTCTCGATTGGAACGGGCGCGGGAAGCCCAGGATGAGTTTCTGGAAAAAGTACTGGTGATAGAGCACGAGATCATTTCGGCTCAACGGCCCAAGGCCCACCTCATAATCAACAAGGATTTCCAGGTAGTAGCAGCCTGATCCAATGGGCATTTAATTCCCATGTCGCTGAACCTGATACCCGTCTCCCTTTGATTGGGACAGATCCACCAGGATAACGCTACCCCCAAATCCATGGACATTGCACTTGGCCTGGACTAGAACACGGGTAAGACCATCTGGCACCTTTACCCCGCTTTGACTGCGGGTAAAGGGCTGCTCTGTTTCATGAGGGTGGGCAAGCACCCGAACCGTCAGTATCTTCCCGCTTTGCGGATCGACAACCTGCCAGGCATCGGCGTAGTGGTCCCAGCCCTCGTCGTTGTGCCGGACCGTGACATCGAATCGCCACAACCCGTTCGAACTCTCCGTCGCCTTCACGTATTCGACTTGAGCAAAGTTCAAATCCGGGTTGAAGGACATATTGTTCCCGTTCTGACCACCACCGGAGAAAAGTGGGATGGCAGTTGCGATCAACAGCAGGCCGACAGAAATTCCTCTTCCCATTAGTTCTGCTCCACCAGCTGCAGCTCCCGATAGACCTTGTCGCTTTTAGCCGCCATGATGAAATCGTTTCTGTGCAGTCCTCTGATCTTGTGGGTCCACCAGGTTACGGTTACCCGGCCCCACTCCGTCAAGAGGGAGGGATGATGCCCCTCCTTTTCGGCCAAGGCGCCGATTTTGTTTATATATTCCAAGGCTTGAGCAAAATTGGGAAAACGGAAGCTGCGTTCTATTCGGTAGGTCCCGTTATGTTTCTCGAGATTCCAGTCAGGAACCTGAGGAAGGTATTCCTCTATCTCTCCGCGGGTCAGCGGCGGTTCTCCACCCAGGCAGGCTGTGCATCTCATAATGTATAGGGAGCTCATAAATCCTCCTGGCACTCAATATAATACTTTCCCTATACATCCGGCCAGTTTCTTGATGTTGCCGCACTACGCCCCGCATTGAGGGCAGAGACATTCGCCTCCGGCGCCCTGGAGCCCGCCTCGGCCGCGTCCCGGACCTCTGGCGCCGCCAGGTCCCTGTCGAGCTCCCGTTCGGGGTCCCTTCCCATCTCTATCAGGCACGAACTAACCCTCGCCTCTTCACGACATGCCGAAGTGGGGCTCCACCGTGGGGCCTTCCGTGGCTTTGTACTTGCCGTCGAGGTAATCTTTTAGTGCCTCGGAAACGGTGCCGCTGACTCCCGTCACAACCGTGATATTCGCAGCCTGCAAGGCCCGGTGTGCGTTCGGACCCACGTTGCCCGTCAGTACGGTTTCAACCTCGTAATCCGCGACGGTTTGGGCGGCCTGGATTCCCGCTCCGCCCCCGGCGGACTGCGCTGCGTTGGCTACAGGTTTTGTCTCTCCACTCTCCGTATCGATAACTATGAAGTACCGACAGCGGCCGAATCTCGGATCTACCTGGGCACTCTGATCGTTTCCACTGGAGCTAATTGCTACTTTCATTTTTTCTCCTCTTTGGCTTCTTCCTCCGGGCGTATCTTGGAAAAGGGATTTGGGTGTGGTGCAACCGGCGCCGTGTACGGAGGCGCAGCTGGTGACCAACCCGCAGCATTCCTCTGCCGGCCTGTCAGCCCGGTAGCGTTGTACCAGTTTCTGTGACCCCGGCCGCCTCCGCTGCCCCGTGCCCCGCGCGCTCCGCCTCCAAATGCGCTTATCCCCGGCATCGGGTTCGCATATCCGGGGACCGAGTAACCGGCGGAAAAGCCTGCTGCTCTTCCCGTCTTGGGACCCATTCCCATGGGACCTGTTCCATTTCCTCGTGGCATTTTATACCTCCTGATCGATGTTAAAGTCTTACGAGTTCCAGTGTTCTCTTCCTCTGCCCGATACCCATGGTCCACCCGGCCGCCAGCCTGCCTGTCGGGCAAAGTCAAGGATTCGATCGCTGTGGCACTTCGGACACGCTAGCGGCTCATCTTCGGTCTTGGGAGTGACCTCTGCTTCCCAGAGGGTGCCGCATTCCATGCATTGATAGCGGTTCAACTTCAACACAAAATTCCCGCCCTCGATTCGGATCGCCTTTCCCTCCGTCAGAGCTTCCGCCACCTTCTTGTGTGCGCTGTCCATTATGCGGGCGCAGGTCGCGCGGGACACTCCCATGCGCTTGGCCGCCTGCTCCTGATCCAGCCCATCCTTGTCCACGAGGCGTATTGCCTCGTACTCATCCACAGTGAGTATCTCTTGCTCAAGTTGGAACATTGGGATACCCTGGGGCTTGAAGTAGACCACGGACGGCGGATACTGAACTCGTCTGTCTTTTTTGGGTTTGGCCATGAACCCATCCTTCTATTGAGAATATTCTCATTAAAAAGCATAATGAACATATTCTCATTTGTCAAGAGATTTGTTATATTATAGCAAAAGGATCGAGAGAGGCATATAGATGGCAGACACTCACAGCAGCAACAAAGAGAAAGATCGGCAAGAGCAGGACAAGCGTATCGGCGAGCGGCTGTCCCAAATCAAACATACATTTCTGGTCATGAGCGGAAAGGGAGGAGTGGGCAAGAGCACCATTGCCGTCAATTTGGCGGTCGCCCTTGCCGATCGGGGCTATTCGGTAGGATTGATGGACGTGGATCTGCACGGGCCGAGCACCATAAAGATGCTTGGATTGGAAGGTGAGCCCGTGGAGACGTCCGGACAGCACCTCATGCCGATCCCTTACGGCGAGAAACTCAAAGTGGTGTCAATGGCTGCTCTGCTGGAAGACCCGGACACGGCGGTCATTTGGCGCGGACCGTTGAAGATCGGAGCGATCAAGCAATTCATCTCCGATGTGCTCTGGGGGGAACTGGATTATCTGTTTATCGATTCCCCCCCCGGAACCGGGGATGAGCCCCTTACGGTGGCTCAGGTCGTTCCCAAGGCACGGGGAATTATCGTCACTACACCCCAGGAGATTTCTCTACTGGACATTCGAAAGTCCGTCACCTTCTGCAGGCAGGTAAAAATGCCGGTTGTCGGGATCCTGGAAAACATGAGTGGACTGATCTGTCCCCACTGCGGCGAGAGGATCGATTTGTTTTCCTCCGGTGGGGGTGAGCGAACTGCGTTGGAGATGGGAGTTCCCTTTCTCGGCAAGATTCCGATTCGTCCGGAGATCGTTGTCTCTACAGATCAGGGACAGCCCTACATTCTCAGAGATGAAAAAGCAAAAGAAGATTTTAAAAGCATATTGGACATATTGGTTCAAGGAGGGAAAGAGGAATGAAAATTGCAATGCCCATTAGCGACGGAAAGCTTACGCAGCACTTCGGACACAGCGAGCAATTTTCGCTGGTCGATGTAGAGGATCAATCGATTCGCAGCCGCGAGGATCTTACGCCTCCGCTTCACGAACCGGGACTGCTGCCGCGCTGGCTCAAAGAAAAGGGTGTGACTCTCGTAATCGCCGGCGGTATGGGTCAGCGGGCTCATGCGATTTTCGAGCAGGCGGGGATCGAAGTGATCTGCGGAGCTTCCAGTCAGGAGCCTGACGAGGTGGTCAAGAGTTATCTCAATGGGACTCTGGAGACGGGGGATAACACCTGCGATCACTAGGCGCAGCTGCTGTCGGCTTGGGATTTATTCACCGTCGGTTACGCTCTAACCACTTTTCGGCATAATCGACGCACAGACGCTGCGGAAACAGTTGGGCCTTGGCATAGCCTATTCTCCCCTTTCGGATCTGGTCCTTGCACTCGCGTTCGAAATCTTTGCCCAGGCGTTCGAAATCGTCGCTGTGGTAGTTGATATCCTTGAAGCGTTTCCAGCGGCGGTGCCCCCCAATGCTCACCGGTGCTCCGGAGTTTATGATTCGTCTGCCGTGATAACGGGCTCTGTTCTCACCGAGATGCATCGATGTGTTGCAGTCGTGTTCGACCCCGACCAGGAGAACCCAACCGTCCAGCTCGTAGATACGGGCCAGGGGCGAGTGTTCACTCAGACTGAACTCAAGACTGTGATCCTGAACCACCTTCAGGCAGTTCTCTCCCCAGGCGGCAAATGACACTTGAGGATGGGCACTGCGCACCACCGAGCTTTGTTTACGAAAGCATTCCGCCACCGTACCCATGCCTCGTACCGGGGTAAGTTCCGGATCGTAGGCCGGCAAGGTTTGGCGAATCTTCTCCCACCATGTATTGGGAACAGGCGGGTTTTCCCACAGCGAGGGATCCGATAGATCTCCCGAGTGGGTAGGCATGACCAGCGTACCATAGCTGCGAAGCACGGTCTGCACAGCTCGGATCACCGCCACGGGACCACCGCAGACCCAGCCTATCGCGCTCAAAGAACAGTGGAGGATCAGGACCATCCCCGGACGAACACCAAGAGCGCGCAGGTCCCGGATCAGGGATAGCACGGTGACGGGTCCTTTCGTAGATAGGGCGATTGCCTGTTCTTCCTTGGTCATAGGGCTTTACAGATATTTTCGGCTCGGCACGGCAAAAAAACCGGCAGGAAAACTCTTTCCTGCCGGTTACCATGATTTCTTGTTGATCGCCGCTATTGGCTCAAGGTTATTGCTCCGCTCACCGTTCTCACCTCGAAGGGTACAGAATCATTTCCGATTGTCCCCTCCAACTTGTTCCTCTTCTGCTCCATGATCTGCACGGGGAAATCACAGGAGATCGAACCGCTGACCTACTGTAGTTTCAAGGCAGCATCCAGTTCGAAGAAAGCCTCCAGGTCAACCCCACCGGGAATCGTGCCGATTTCCACTGAACCGCTCGGATCCAGGCTGAGGATCTGCCCCTGCACTCTTCCCGATGTAGAACTGATGTCCAACTTCCTTCCTCCTTCGGAGACGAATTCTATCGATCCGCTGATAGACTTCGCCCGCAGGCTGGCGGACCGCTCGGTTTCGATTCGTCCCGAAACGGTTTCCAGAACCTGATCCACCCCGGAACCGATATCGGCCAGTTCGATTCTCCCAGAGATATTGTTGGCCGGGATCTCTTCTACGGAGGAGGGGATTTTCAGGTCAAAGGAAACAGAGCCGAAGGGCGAGCCGGGAATTTTGCCGTAGATGGGGCGAATGCTAAGCAGGTTGCCCCGCGGCTCGAT
>CAZBXU010000171.1:0-7597 GCA_964495755.1 uncultured Spirochaetaceae bacterium
ACTCAAAATCTGGTGAGGGGTGACCCTCGTGTCGGTTCGACTCCGACCGCCGGCAGTATAAATAATAACACCAGTGCCACATCGATAAGATATGAACGAAGGGGCATGGTATGGAAGGGCGAGGTGAGGCAATAAATTTCGCTCCCTACCAACCATGCCGATGTAGCCTCATTCGTTGAGCTGCGGTTATGCTTCTGCCCGAATAACGAAAGTCAATCCCCTACCGGGAGGCATGGAGGCCTCGATGGTCCAGCTATGGGCTTCGATGATGGACCGGACCGTGGACAATCCAAGACCCATGCCGGCTTCTCGCCGTGAAGACGTTCCCCTGTAGAGAGGTTCGAAGATCAGTTCGAGGTCTTCCTCGACAACACCCGGCCCGCTGTCTTGGAAAGTGATCACCGCTTCGCTGCCTTCCATCCGGGCTAGGAGCCAAATCGAATCCCCCTCTTTGGTGTACCTGAGAGCGTTGTGAAAGAGGTTATCCAGAGCGCGGGTCAGGAGATCCTGATCTCCCGGTAACTCTATCCCCTCCGGTAAATCGATTTGACAACTAAACTCTCTTTGAAAGATCGAGGCATCTGCCTGGAAAGTCTTCCCCATTTCAGTAAGGAACTGTTGGATCTTGATTGGACGCTGCTTCATCTGCCACTGTCCGGTCGACATTCTTACATGGTCGATCAGTTCGTTGATTCGTGTCTCGAGCAGCTTGGATTTATCGGTAATAATGGATAAATGACTCTGCAGTGCCTCCGGTTCCGTTGCCATACCGTCGGTTATCGCTTCGATATACCCTTTAATCGCTGTGAGTGGGGTTTTAAGGTCGTGTGATACTGCCATGAGAAAGCGTGAGCGTCGGGCCTGCTCTTCCTTAAGGGTGCGTCGCATCGACTCGAAGGAGCGAGTAAGAGCGGTGATCTCGTCGTTGCCCCGGGGTGTGAGCTGGAACTCTAAATCACCGCTGGCCACCCGCGATGCCGCTCTCTGTAGACTACCGATTTCTCGACGCAGAGATCGGGTGATCAAAACTATGATGACGATCGCAACGACTAGAGTGACGCTGAGGTAGACCAAAAATCCTTCCAAACGGACGGAGAGTTTAGCGGCAAGATCCTGTGGAATGGCTGGAAATTGGAACACTATCCCTACTACTTGTCCGTCTACTACCACAGGATGATGCAGTCCTCCAGGGATTCGGGCTTCCTCAGAACGGAGGGTGTATAGCTTTGTCAGCAGAACGATCTCTCCGATTCTGAGCTCCGAATTCGTGCTCAGCATGATTCGCCCCGTGGTGTCAATTACAACCACATCTTCATCAAGAGGTAAGGATTCGACGGAGTTGCCGATCACCCCGTTTTTCCATGCTTTCGGCAGGTCTTCTGTGATCCATTTCTTCATAGCAAAAAACCGCCCGGGAGAGGGGAGACCGGCGCGAAGAAGATTCACACCGTTCAGATAAAATACAAGTGCAATGACCATCATGGGCAGCACCGTGACACCTGCCACCAGGATCATCAGCTTGAGGCGAAATTTCATGCTTCGGCTCCTAACCGATCGGGATTGAAACGGTACCCGGCTCCACGAATCGTTTCTATATATACCGGTTGGGTGGGATCGGTCTCGATTCTTTTACGCAGGCGGCGGATATGAACGGATACCGTGGCGATATCTCCGTAGTTCTGACCCCAGACAGCCTCGTAGATCTGATCCGGCGTCATGGCGTCCCCCGGATGAATGACCAGAAATTTGAGAAGCTCGAACTCCATCGGTGGCAGGGGTATGCGCTCCCGTCCTTTTTCCAGAATGTGGCCTCTGATATCCAGGGAGAATGGACCAAAACGCACCACATCCTCTTGCTGCGAAGTCGTTTGTTCCTTTCGGGTCCGTCGCAGATGGGCACGTATTCGCGCCACTAGTACTTTGGGAGAAAAGGGCTTGGTGACAAATTCGTCCGCCCCGATCCCCAAACCGAGGATCAGATCTTCATCCTCGTTGCGAGCCGAGACAATAAGAACCGGAATGTCACTTTTATGGCGCAACTCTTGGAGAAACTCGAATCCATCCATTCTTGGTAGATTGATATCGAGAACGATCAGATCGAAGTTCGTGTGCTGGAGGCGGTCGATTGCTTCTTCGGCGGATTCTACCAACAGGGTCTCAACTCCCTCCTTGCGGAGATACATGCCGATCAGTTCTCCGATTTCCCGTTCGTCTTCTACGACGAGGACTTTCGCTCTCAGGGGATTGCTCCTTAATTCATAACTGCTATTTTCAACGGATGGCACCCTCTCTTTCCCTGTCCATCATTATATTTTCGTTATCCCTGCTTTGATAACCCTTCACCTCCGCGATCGGACGATGTCAAACCAGCTCCTTTGACTCGGGTACGGCAAAGAGCTTGATCCCCTCGTCTTTGAATCGTGTCTTCACCTCTTTCACGGCTTCGACGACACGATCGGTTCGCTCTGCATCACAGTAGAGAATCAATAAGAAATTTTCCTCCGGCCAAATGTGATCGCCGAGCCGAGGATCCGAGCTTCCAATGCCCTGCACCGCAGGGATCTTTGTGAAATATTTTCCAACCCCACGTTGCCGCAGGGCTTCTAGGATATCCTCCTCTACGGAATGATTGGCAATAATTTCCAGTCGCATGGATCTACTCCTTCGATTCGGTTTTTCATCACGAAGCAGGCGCCAGCTGTTTTTGTTTCCCGGCGGCTTTATTCTTCTGCTTCCTGCGTTTCTCGTTAAACAGAGAGTAAATAACGGGCACCAGGAACAGGGTGATCAGCGTACTGGAAGTCAATCCGCCGATCACGGTAACGCCGATGGGGCGCACCTGCTCCGAGCCTGCTCCTCCAAAGAAGGCCATCGGCACCATGGCCAGAATCGTCGTCAGAGATGTCATGAGAATAGGCCGCAACCGGTTTCCTCCCGCCTCTATACAGGCCTCCCGTACTTCGACCCCCCGTGCTCTGAGCAGGTTGGTATAATCCACCAGCACGATCCCGTTGTTGACCACGAGGCCCACCAATACGACCAAACCAATCGCGCTGCTGATGCTGAAGGGCTCTCCCGTCAGCAGATACATCAGTATCACGCCGACAAACAGAAGAGGAATGGTGAAGAAGATAATCAGCGGGTCCTTGAACGACTGGAACTGAGCCGCCATCACCCCGAAAACCAGAATCACCGCCATCAGGCCGATGATGGCCAGTTCCATTCCCGTTTTACTGAGATCCGACATGGAGCCGACATATTCGATCCTGAGCTCATCGTCCTGGACGATGTTGGCATTGACCAGCGCCTGGAGTTGAGACTCGACCTGATCGGCTTTTGTGTCGGGCAGTAGGCTTCCCGCTACATGGACCACCCGCTGTTCATTTTCCCTGTTTATGTCCACCGGGCCCGTGGTCTTCTCCAAATGGGCGAAGCTGGCCACGGGAACACGTTGACCGGCTCCTGATACCGTGAAAAAACGCTCCAGGGCCGGTATATCATTACGATCCGCTTCATCCAGGATCACCAGCACGTCATACTCCTCGCCGGCGGAGTGGTAGACGGTGGCGGTTGTACCGGCCATGGCAGCGCGAATCTCCGAGTTCACCGAGCTCATGGAGACACCCAGGTCAAAGGCTTTTTGACGGTCCACCACCACCTCAAGATGGGGCAGACCGGCGTCGATGTCGATGTCCACTTCCCGGACCTCAGGAAGGTTGCCTTCAATGAGATCCTGGATCTGCTCTGCCGAAGCGAGAGCTCTGTCCAGATTATCGCTGAACACGGCGACATCCACTCCCGAACCTCCTCCCATCATGCTGAAGCTGCCCGCCGAAAAGCTGGCATCGGGAAACTCCCCGTAGTGATTTCTCAATTTGGTTTGAGCGCCGAACGAGCTGTCCCCCTCGCCGTTGAGGGTTATCTGCAGGCTGCCCGTATTCGTTCCGGAGCCTCCGAAGAAACCCCGTTCGCCCACCGTAAGGACCATATTGTCATACCCGAGGATTTCTTCTCTGGCCAGAGTCTCCAAACGGAACAGCGTCTCCCTTGTCTTTTCCAGGGTCGTGCCCGCGGGCAGATCGACATCGATTTGAACGATATCATCCGGTGAAGTCGGCATGAATTGGAAACCGACTTTGGGTACCAGGGTGAGCACTCCCACAAACAACGCCAGCACGGCCAGGATGACGATCCAGCGGATGCGCAGCAGCAATCGCAGTGCTTTGCGGTAGCCCGACTGCAGGGCGCGGATCGCTCCACCGAGAAGCCAATCGATTCCCGCCAAAGCCCGGCTCCGGACCGGCCGCTGGCGGGTGGTATAAACCGGCAGGGCATAGCTGGCCAGTACGGGAACCAGAGTTGCCGCTACCGTCAGGGCAGCCAGCAGGGCGATGACCACGGTGAAGGAGAGATCCTTGACCAGCTGTCCGATCATATCGAGCCTGTTGCGAAAGATAACCAGAGGCAAAAAGACGCACACCGTGGTCAGCGTAGAGGCGGTAATGGCGGTCATCATTTCCTGGCTGCCCAGGATCGCCGCTGTGGTCAGCTTGCTGCCCTTCTCCCGGTAGTGATAAATGTTTTCCAGGATCACGATCGAACCATCCACAACCATTCCAAGCGCTAGAATCAATCCCGTCAGGGAGATCATGTTGAAAGAAATATCGAGAAAATACATACCGATGACCGTTACCAGGATGGCAACGGGAATGGCGATTGCCACGATCAGGGTGCTTCGCAGTCTGCGCAGGAACAGAAGCAGGATCAGCACGGCGAATCCGATTCCGTACAGGGCGGAGGTTACAACCTGGGACATCGAATCCCGTACCATCGAGGTGGTGTCCATGATCACCTCGAGTTGAACACCCAGGGGGAGCTGCTTGTTGATCACCCCGAGCTGATCCATCACCCTGTCTGCCACATCGATGGAATTGCTGCCGCTCTCCTTCTGGACGGAGATATAGACTCCCGGCTCTCCGTTTATATAGACAAGACTGCTGTAATCTTCATAGCCCAGCTTGACGTCGGACAAATCCCGCGTGAGTACAGCGGCATCACCCCTATAGGTAACGACCGTGTTCTCGATATCCTCGAGGCTCTGATAACTGCCTGCGGTTGTCACCACATAGCTGCGGCTGCCTTCGATGATGTCCCCACCGCTGCCTTCGATGTTCTGTCTGGCCAAAGCGGCGGCCACTTCAGTCAGAGAGATGCCGTAGGCCTCGAGACGGTCCTGGGGTATCTCGATGCGGATGACCTGTTCCCGACCCCCTTCCACGCTGGTGGTGGCTACTCCCTCGATGCGTTCCAGTTTGGCCTGGACCGTGTCGATGGCCAGGATGTAAAGATCATCGGCACTCCGGTCGCCCCGCAGGGCGAGGCGGAGGATCGGCATGGAGGAGGGATCGAATTTAAAAAGGGTGGGAGTGCTCGCTTCATCGGGGAGGCGGTCTCTCACCCGCTCGAGGCTGTCCCGCACATCATCGGTGGCTGCGGCCAGGTCGGTCCCCCAGGCGAAGGAGAGCATGATCATGCTGAGTCCTGTTGAGGAGGTGGAGCTGATTTCCTCCACTTTGCTGACATTGGCCAGAGCCCCTTCCAATACACGCGTTACGTTTTCTTCCATGGTTTCCGGAGCGGATTCACCGTAGGTGGTAGTGATCAAGATTATCGGCGGCTCTATCTCCGGGAACTGGTCAACAGGCAGCAGTGTGAGCATATATACGCCCAGACCGATGACCAGGGCGAAGACGACCAGATAGGTGACGGGGCGGCCGACAACATGCTTGGCCAGACTCATGCATCCCCTCCCGTTCCTTCACTGTCGATGACTTGTACCTGGGCGCCGTCGGACAGCAGGCTCTGCCCACTGCAGACGATCTCCTCCTCTACCGCGATTCCCTTGACGATCTCAGCCATGCCCTCAGCTGAAATCCCCAGCTGCACCGGACGCTCCACCGCCTTATCCTCCGCCACTACGTACACAACATTGTGCCCGTCCCGGGTGACTACGCAGTCAGAAGGCAGCGTAATGATTCCGTGCTTTTCCTGAGTAATCAGCTGCACTGATGCATACATGCCGGATTTTATGCGGCCGTCGTAGCGATTGAGTACAAGGGTGGCCTCCAGTGTACGCGATGTTGGGTTCACCACCGGACTCAACTCCACGACACTGGCCTCAAAGGTTTCTCCCGGCCAGGCGGCAAGGGAGATCACCGCCGGTGTGCCGATCCGGACTTGGCTGATGAAACGTTCAGGGATGTGGGTTTCAATCTCAAGGGCATCTAGACGTCCGATCGTAGCTATCGGTGTAACATTGCTGATCGTTTCCCCTACCCGTATGGGAACGGCGGTAACGGTCCCACCGATCGGAGCCTGCACCGAGCTCTCCGTGTATTCCTGACCCGGTCTGGAAGGATCTACTTTGGCGATTACCTGTCCCTTGCTCACGGTGTCCGCGACATCGACCAGGATACTACTTACTTTTCCGGCAATGTCGGCGAAAGCGTTGACACTGTCCTGCGTAACCACCTCCCCGCCAAGCTTCAGGCTTTGAGCGATTGATCCGGAAGAGGCACGAATCGTTGTTACGGCCACGGCCGCATCGCCTCCCATACCAAAACCCATCATCGGAAATTCCGTTCCTTCCGGGGGGTTCGCCCCTTCGGGTGGCTTGAAGCCCTCTGGGGGAACGGGCCCTTCTGGAGGAGAAAAACCTTGAGAGGCACTACCTTGGGGCTGGGAAGGTTGCCCGGCGTTGTCGTTGCTGCTGGCGCGTCCTAGGAGTAATCCGCCCGGGCCGCAGCCGATAAGGGCCACCAGAAGTAGGAAAAGAACAGGTATTCCGATCATTATTTTGCTATTATTCATTGTTTTCCTCCAGCTCGCTCAACTTGGTGTTGAGCGCATATTCCAGGTCCAACAGACCACTGAGATAGGTATATTTTTCGTTCAATAGTGCGAGCTGTGCTTTGTTCAACTCGTCCGAGGCGTTTTGTACTTCAAGCAGCTCCTCGGTACCTGCCCGGTAGGCTTCTTCGGTTAGATCGTACGCTTCCCGGGCAAGCTCTACGTTGAGATCAAAAGCCGTCATGCTGCGTTGGGATTTTTCCAGCTCCAGGACGATAGACTCGATCTCGATTGCTGCAGCTTCGCGAACCTGCTCCAATGCCAGGTGCAGTTTCTCGATGCCGTCATCAAGTTCAGCCAGTCCTTCACGGAACTGTGAACCGGGGATAAAGGCGTGTAGCGGCATCATCACCGCCAGTACGAGACGACCGCTGTCTGACCAGGAATCATCATTGCTCCAACCCGATCCGAATGGATCGTTCAGTCCCGGTGCGTAGGAGTAGGAGAGGGAGACAGTAGGGCTAAACCCGGTAATCCTGCTGAGACGCTTGGTGTTTTCCAGTATTTCGATTTGCTTCAACAGGCTCTGGACATCGAGTCTGTTGTTTACGTAGCGTTGAATGAGCCGCCCCGCGTCGAAGCTGTGAGCCTCTGCTTCGATGGAACCCTGAAGTTCGATTTCATCTTTCGAATCCAGGCCAAGCATGAACGCAAAGTTCATCAGCGCCGTCGTGAGGCCGATCCTCTG
>CAZBXU010000172.1:0-7585 GCA_964495755.1 uncultured Spirochaetaceae bacterium
CGCCGGGACAGGCAGTGGATTCCAACAGCGACGGCCAGGCCGATCAATGGTTTGAAATCATCGAGGGACGTATCGAAAAGGTCAGTATGGATCGGAATTTCGATTCCTTCATCGACCTCAATGTCGAGTACGATCTGCAACACCGCAAGATCTACGAAGAACTGGACTTCAACCACGATGGAGAGATGGACGATTTCTACTTTTTTGAAGATGGGAAGTTGATCCGTCAGGAGATTGATTCGAACTTCGACGGTATGATCGACGTGTGGGTATATCTAGACGGGCTGTATATTCACAAGTACGAGATGGACAGCGACTTCGACGGCATGATCGACGTGATCAAAGACTACGGGCAGTAGCATGGTCATCTGCGGATATCATGCCGTAGAGGAAAGCCTGCGATCAGGGACTCGGGGTACTCTGCTGATTTCCCGAAGCAATCCCCGTGTAGAATCACTCCAAGTTCTAGCTCAGGCGAAGCGGATTGCTATCAGAAAGGTTAACGCAAAAGAGCTCGACCGGATCTGTGGGCATGACCGACACCAGGGAGTGGTCTTGCTGCCCGAACCCTCCCGGTCCCCGGATAAACGGAACCTTCGGGAGGTTCTGAAGACGATCAGCGGATCGAATCCGCTGATCCTGTTGCTCGATGAGCTGAATGACCCTCACAATCTCGGAGCCATCCTGCGATCGGCGGATCAGTTCGCAGTAGATCTGATAGTAACTACGGTTCGCCGAAGCGTTTCCGAAACCCCCGCCGTGATCAGAACTTCATCAGGGGCGAGCCGCTACGTACCGATCATCGCAGTGCCCAATCTCGTGCGGGCGATCGATCTGTGCAAAAGCCGGGACTACTGGATTTACGGTGCGGATGTGGGCGGTGTGAGCCTGGCTGAGCAGAACTTTCAAGGTCCGGTCGCCCTGGTGATGGGGGGAGAACACCGAGGATTAAGGCGTCTTGTACGGGAACGCTGTGATTTCCATATTCGGATTCCCGCCGGGGGACATGTGGATTCCTTCAATGTTTCCGTGGCGGCGGGGATTCTCCTCTACGAGGTGCGTCGGCAGCAGGGTTTCCCGGGATTTTTCTAATCCCCTACGATGTCTGTAGCCATGTTCAGTTGTTTGATCGTGGTGAAGTTTTTCATGATTTTTGTGACCAGGAACAGGTTGTTGTATCCGTATGAAATACGGGCAAGATATTCTTGAGATTTTCTCCCCGGTAGGGACTTGATATTGCCAACTTGAACCGGAGTCTTCAGCTTTGCATCGTTTAGGATCTCCAACAGAATGACACAGAGATTGTAGAAGCAGTTGGCCCCATCGTCGACCAATTTTCTGGAGTCCTTTTCGATCGCTTCCAGTACCGTGGTGACCATGTTGTGCACCGGTTTGCCCTGGTCCAACAGTTCGATATATTTGGGCAGTTTCTTCGTCGACTGGGTGCCGGAGCCCTGCAGTTCCTCCTCGAATTGGATGATTTTGCCGAGCATACCGTCGCACTGGAAGTATGTGTTTGTGAACATGTTCTGGAAAATCTTGTTCTCGAATTTCCCTTCCACGATGATACGTTTCAACGCCTCTTTCAGCTCTTTATCAAAATGAGAGCGGATGTAATTTTTCAGGATACGTAGAGGCCGGATCTGAAGGAAATTGTCGAAATCCCGTTCCTGAAGAGCCTGGTCGACGTCCTCCTGATACCCTTCGATTTCCTCAGGCTGGCCGTTGGGAAACAAACGTTTAAGATCTTCTACCACGGCGAGTTCCCGCAGTTGCCCCTGTATTCTCTCCTTGCTACGCTGGTAGCTTATTTGAAGGCGGTTTCTGAAGGCTTCCAAAAAGGAGCTCTCCTCCTGGATGGAAGCGGGAACAAAGTGTGGATCCTCCTGAAACAAGCGGAGGAGAGATAGAACCGTATCGGTTCTCAGGCTCTCTATAAGTATTTTCTGAAGCCGGAGCAGGATTTTCTTCAGCCCGGCCTTTGCCTCTTCAGAGCGATCCCGCGACAGCCGTTCCAACAGGAGACCGAGGTTCATCTCCACGTCCTCAGAAAGATCAAAACCTGCCAGGACGAAGTAGAAATCCAGCAGCTCTTGCAGGATTTCATCCTCGGATACGGATTGGAAAGCCGCTGGATCGGCGCTCTCCAAAGACTTCAAGGCAGGATCAAAGAGGTGCAGCAAGGGCAAGAAGTTGTGCTGGCTGAGGTTAATCAGCCTATCCAGAATTACATAGGAATTGTCAAAGCCATGGAACTCGCTCGTAGAAAGCCCTCGAAGTAGTTCCTCGAGTTCGTTGCTGCTTTTTAGAAGCTCACTTTCCGGGTCTGATGATTTCAGCACCCTTTCCTTGAGAGAAGCGTAGGAAAAGGAGGAGTATAGGTTCTGATGCGCCTCCGGAAGTCTGGCGGTGACCAGATAGTCTTTGTATCTTTGAGCCAACTTGTGATCAGGGTTGCTGACGGTCTTTTCGAAAACTTCCCGCAGGGGGCGTAGAACCAGAGCCAGGTTTAAAACCGAACTCCCGAAGTTGGGGAGAACCTGCCGGTTCGATCGGCGGTAGTAGAGAGGGCGAACCTTCCTGACCTCGTCGTAGAGGGCGCGCAGGGCTCGCCGCCGTTCCAACTCCTGAGGGTTGCGAATAAAAAGTGCGATAATTATATCTTGTAGATACTCAAAGAAACCGGCCACGCTTTGAGACTATTATACCCTGAAACAGCCGTTACATAAAACCGTTTGGACTAAAGAATTTTTCTACCAGCTTCTGATAATCTTCAACACTTTCGGCTCGTACCGCCCGAGCGCGAAGTTCCGCTGCCCCGGGTATGCCTTTGCTGTAGTAGCAAAAGTGCTTTCTCATTTCTTTGCAGCCACGTTGCTCTCCCTTAAAGGTGACAGTCAGTTTGAGCTGCTGCAGCGCAGTTTCCAACCTCTCCTTGGTTGTCGGCGGCGGGCTGCCCCGCTTCCCGCTGAGCAGTTCCCACGTGGCTCTGAAGATGAAAGGATTACCCAGTGCTCCCCTGGCAAACATGACCCCATCGCAACCGGAAGCTCGGAACATGCTCCGGGCATCTTCCGGAGTTAGAAGGTCCCCCGATCCGATAACCGGTACACTGCTGTGACCTTTGAGGGTTTTGAGATGAGACATTTGAGCCCGCTCGGAGAAACCTTGAGTACGGGTTCTGGGATGCAGGCATAGCATCGCCGCTCCTCCCCGCTGCGCCGCTTCTGATGCCTGTAGAAAGTTGATGCTGTTCTGATCCCAGCCGCTGCGGAGTTTTACCGTTACCGGGCGATCCGTCTCCCCACCCATCGCCCGCAGTATGGTCCTGATCCTCTCGGGCTCCCGAAGGAGCGCCGCACCGCAGCCGCTCTTCAGTACTTTCGGTACCGAGCAACCGCAGTTCAGATCGAACAGATCGGGGCGGTGGACTCCCAGCATCCGGACCGCGTTTGCGGCGGATTGTGGGTCTGAAGCGAAGATCTGGACCGCGAACAGGGTTTCATTGTCGGCTCGTCGAAGAAGCTCGAGGGTTTTCGCATTGTTCCTGATGATCCCCTCTGCCGAGACCATCTCAGTGTAGCAGAGATTGGATCCCCACTGGGTACAGATCGACCGAAAAGCGGTGTCGGAGTACCCCGCCAACGGAGCGAGCAGCAGGTTCCCCGGTATGGTGAGTCCGGGGAGAGTCAAACTTTTTAGAAACAGTTCCAAGTTGCCTAAACACTCTTGTCTTCGCCAGTCAGTCCTCGATCTTGAAGACAGCAGCACTGTTCTGATAGAGGATCTCCGAGAGCTCCTCTACCGGCATCTCCCTCATCTCGGCAATGAACGCGGCTGTTTCTCTCAGGTACGAGGGCTTGTTCCTCTTGCCTCTGTAGGCCGCAGGGACCATGAAGGGCGATTCGCTTTCGATCAGCATCCTGTCGAGGGGCATCTGCTTGGCCGTCCCGTGGAGGTTCCGGGCATTCCTGTAGGTGACATTGCCGGCAAAGGAGATATATAGATTGAGCTCGAGGGCCCGTTCAGCGTAGGCGAAATCCTCGGAATAGCAGTGCAGCACTCCGCCCCGATCGGGAAGCCGCTCTTTCAGGATTTCGAGGACATCGCTTCCCGCTTCCCGGTTATGTATGATGACGGGCAGGTCTAGTTTTTGAGCAAGGTCCAGCTGGCGTATAAAGAGCTCGACCTGGGAATCTCGATCTCCAAACTTGTGGTAGTAGTCCAAACCAATCTCACCAACCGCCACCACACGGTCACGTTTGCTGCCCTCGGTGATTTTAGCTTCCCAGTCATCCCCAGGTCGTGAAACCTCGGAAGGAGAGATGCCGATGCTGTGATAGATGTGATCTTCTGTTTTAAGATTTTCGTATATCTGGTAGAAATCCCGAAGATTGTTGCAGATACTCACAATGCCGGCAACGTCTTCCTGCTTCGCTTCCTGTACGATCATCAACTGCTCGATCGCATCTTCAGTAATTAGACCAATATGTGCGTGTGAATCGAAGAGTCGCATATCTCTCCACTTTTGTTTAAAAAAAAATTCAGGATTGTGCGGCGATTAATCCAGGCTCTGAGGATACCATGCACGGCTTCAGGTAGTCAATAATGAATCGACAAATAGATTTGACAAATAATAAGGCACATGGTAGTGTTTAAGCGATTGTACCTGTTTATCATGGTATAAGTCCATTCACAAAACAGATAAAACCGGTCGATTATAGAGAGGGGAGATTTAGGTGTCACCGGCACATCAATATAAGAAACTAGAGAATGAGATCGTAGACAGCCTGGGTAAGAGACTGCGTGTTTTCTGGCAGGGATTTTTAGCTTTCTTCAAGAAGGTCCATCAAAGGGGAAAACAACGCTTTACCGTGATGTTTATCCCTCACTCGGAAAAGAGAATATTCAATTTCCAGATATCCGTTTTTACCTTGATTTTTATCGTTTTTCTGCTTTCCGTCCTGCTGATCAGCTTTATCGGCATGACCACCCATTTCACGACCACCAACGACCAATTCCTCAAAATGTCCAACAATCTAAACGCCAGTGAAGCTTCTCTGGAGAGTTTCAAGGACGAGATCGTTGAGCTGCGCAGGGTAGTGGAGGATTTCAAGGGCCGAATGGAAGGCGTTCTGACCGAAATCGGGACCGAAGGAGCGAAGAACTACCTCGAACAGGGTGTCGGCGGCGATCTCTCCTCCTTGGTGAGCTTGGAGGACGTGGAGTTCGGCAACCTTCGGGATCTCAGCGATCTGATCAGCTTGCGCACCTATCTGGACAACGCCGTCGAACCCCTCGGAGAAATTCACCAGGTCCTGGAAGCTCAACGAGAGCTTCTCGTGGATATACCGACCCTCTGGCCTCTCAAGGGTGTACACGGGAACGTGACCGGCAGATTTGGGCCGGCAATACACCCCTTCACCGGCGGTTGGTACCTGCACAAAGGAGTCGATATCGCTTGGGGTTACGGTGTGCCTATCGTAGCTACGGCAAACGGCAAGGTACAGAGAATCGACAACGATCCCATGGGCCTGGGTTGGTACATCGTGTTGCGGCATAATTACGGATTTCATACCCGTTACGGCCATTTCGACAGGATCATCGTCCAGAAGGGTCAAGAGGTTCGACGGGGACAGATCATCGGCTACATGGGCAGTTCCGGGCTCTCCACGGGTCCGCACCTGCACTACGAAGTCTGGATTGGTACCCAGGTTGTCGATCCAGAACAGTTCTTGAGCATCCGCAGTCCACTGATAAAGAAATCTGTCACCTCTGGTAGATAGGAAACCTTCATGAGTGACGTCCAAATACCCGGTGGACCTTACATTAATTCGATTATAGGTGAAGGGACCCGCTTCAACGGGGAATTTGATCTAAATGGATTGCTGCGTATCGACGGAGATTTCTGTGGTACTGTCCGAACCGAGGGCAAAGTCCTGGTTGGAAAGAACGGTCGGGCTGAATGCACAGTATATGCCGGCACCGTGGTCATCGGCGGTATTGTCCGAGGGAACATTTTCGCCAGCGAGAAAGTGGTGATCCTCTCTACGGGGATCGTTTTAGGCAATATACACAGTCCGCGCTTTATCGTTGAAGAAGGGGTGATCTTCAACGGCACGGCAAAGATCGTGCAGGAAGGCAAAGGCAGCAAAACTGCCGCAGCCAAGCCGTCTGTCGAGCAGGTCGAGCCGGAGTCTTACGCCCCGCCTGGAAGTGACAGTTCCCATGATCAGGAGGAAGCCAAGAGGCCCGTTTCCGCAACTGGTGTAGCCGGTGGTTCCGGTGGAACCGGATAGCAGCAAGGCCGTTGTTGCGGGTGAGGTCCCTGTGGGGGCATAACTACAGCGAGGTGGTGGGATGGAAAGAATCGAGTCTCTTGACGGTTCTTATCTGTCGGGGCGTTCCCGACGTAAGAGAAGCAAATCTACAAAAAAACTAAAGGCTAAAAGTTTCGACTCGGTGGTTGAGGAGTCGGCTCAGGATCAATCCCCGTACTTCGATCTCGATGACAACAGCGAGCATAGAGAAAATCTCGAGGAACTGCTCGATGAAGTGCATGAAACCGGAGAAATCCTGGTTGAAAACCAAAGTCTGGAAATTATCAAGAGATACCGCCGGGCGGTTCGCTCGTTTCTGGATTACGTAGTCAGCAACATGCTCGCTGTGGAGGAACAGACATCGGGAAGCAACATCCTGCGCCGTAAACGTTTCACACAGGTGAAAATCATAGACGGCAGGTTGGAGCGCCTCGTTGCAGAGGTACTGCAGAACCAGGGTAAACAGCTCGATCTTTTGGAAAAGATCGACGAGATCCGCGGACTTCTGGTTGACTTGATTACCTGATCCACGAGAGAGGAACCATGGAAGAACAGAAAAGAACAGCTCAGGCACCCCTCTATCATGTGAAAATAATTCATTCAAGCGCTACCGATATCTACGGCTGGGATGAAAGCCCGGGTCTGCAGCCGGGTGACCCGGTCGTCGTTCCCACCCGCTACGGCCTCGAACTGGGTCGGATTCAAGGTCCTGTTCGAGCCGGGTGGGGGGAGAATAAAGATCAGCAGCAGATCCAGCGAAAGGCTACACGGGAAGACCTGGAGCGCTACGAACTTTATAAGAGCAGAGAGGAAGGTGTATTTCAGACCTGCAAAGAGAAAATCGACGAGCACGGGCTTGACATGAAACTGGTCAGTGCTCATTACTCCATCGACGAGAAGAAGATCCTTTTCTACTTCACCGCCGAGAACAGGGTGGATTTTAGACAGTTGGTCAAGGACCTGGTCAGTATTTTTAATACCAGGATAGAACTTCGCCAGATCGGTGTACGGGATGAGGCCCGAGTGTTGGGAGGTATGGGGGTCTGCGGTCGTACGTTCTGCTGCCACGGGGTTACGGATAAATTGCGGGCGGTGTCAATAAAAATGGCCAAGGAACAAAACCTGACCCTGAACTCAATGAAAATCAGCGGTCCTTGCGGGCGACTGTTATGCTGCCTTGCCTACGAGTGCGATTCGTATAGGGAAATCAGAAGAGCTCTACCTTCGGAAGGAACCCGGATCAGGTCGGGGGAAGGGACGCTCAG
>CAZBXU010000173.1:0-7465 GCA_964495755.1 uncultured Spirochaetaceae bacterium
ACCCACATCTGCGCGTGTCAGCGTAAGGACGGACGTTTCACAGTGCGGAGGAAAACCACTGCTAAACGGCTTCGGAAAAAGGTCAAGGAAGTGAGTAAAGAGCTGAAAGTGAAACGACATAGCCCGGTACCCGAGCAGGGTAGGTGGCTCAGGAGTGTCATTGGAGGCTACTACAACTATCATGCAGTACCTGGGAATTGCCAGGCCCTGAATAGCTTCAGGAAGCTGCTTGCTCGCGCATGGTTGGGGGCACTGCGGCGAAGGAGTCAAAAGGGCAGAAACTTGACCTGGGCACGCATGCAGAGACTTCTGGATACCTGGTTCCCCAAGCCCCGAGTTCTCCACCCATACCCAGATCAACGCCTCTGCGTTATTGACCCGAGGTAGGAGCCGGATGAGCGTAGTACCTCACGTCCGGATCTGTGCGGGGGGCGCCCGGTGACGGGTGTCCCTACCGCGACAATCTTCCTTTCAGTTGCGAAGCGAAGATTGCGATATGCGAAGGCAGGCAGAACGGCAAATGTGAGTGCTCGCTTCAGGCTATTTGGAACCAGTCGATTTGACACATTCTACTATCCCGATTATACTGGTCGGCAACACCGGCCGTTAACTAAAAGGCTGGTGTCTGCAGCATTTTCAGAGGAGGTAAAACGTGAAAAGGAAAACAGTAACAATACTCATCATCGTTCTTTTGCTCTCCGTTGGTCTGATCTGGGCCGGAGCTGGAAAGGAAGCGCCGGCAGCGGAGACTGCCAAAGAGGGTAAGTACGGGGGCATTCTGAGAAAGGCCTTCTTTGCCCCCACCAGCCTCGATCCGGCCTTCACCGCGTCGATTACCGACGATGAGATCGCCCGCTTTTGGGCAGATTTTTTGGTCTATGTCGACGAAGGCTTGATTCCCGATCAGGGCCGCAGTCTGGCGGAAAAATGGGCGGTCAGCGCCGACGGTCTGACCTGGACCTTCACTCTTCGCAAGGGAGTGAAGTTTCACAACGGTGAGGAGCTCAGCTCCAAGGATGTGAAGTTCACCTTCGACCGTCTCCGGGATCCTGAAGTGGGTGCGGCGACTGTGGCTATCTACGCCGGTATTGACAGTATTGAGACTCCGGACAACTACACGGTGGTTTTCAAGCTGAAACAGCCGAATCCCGATCTGCTTACCAACCTTGGAGACTATCATGCACCCATCCTGTGGAGTGGGACTAAAGACCCCCAGGCAGAACAGATCGGTACCGGCGCGTTTATCGTAGATGCCTACCTGCCCGAGGACAGGATGACCTTCAAGCGCAATCCCAACTACTGGCGGAAGGATGCCGAGGGCAACCAGCTGCCCTATGTCGACGGGATGGAGTATCTGTTTCTAGCCGAACCTTCGGCCCAGGTCGAAGCGCTCCGGGGCGGACAGGTGGATTATCTGATCTATCTCCCCGCGGAGTATGTGCAAACCGTCGAAGATGATCCCAACCTCGTCGTGTATCAGAAGCCCTCGAACACCCACTATGTGGTTCATATGCGCAGCGACCGCAAACCCTTCAGCGATGTACGGGTACGCCAGGCCTTCCGGGCGGCCATTGACCGTAAGGAGATTCTCGACGGAGCCTTTGAAGGCTTGGGAGTTACCGGCCGGGATACCCCCTTTGGCCCCGCCTACGCCGATTTTTACCTGGATATACCGGAGCTTCCCCGGGATCTGGCAAAATCAAAAAGGCTTCTTTCCGAAGCCGGTTATGCGTCCGGGTTGACCATCACCCTTTCCGCGCAGCAGGCTTCTCCGGTGCCGGCCATGGCCACCATTCTGAAGGAACAGCTGGCTGATGCGGGTGTCACCGTCGATATACAGCTCGTACCTCCCGACGTCTACTATGGCGCGGACAACCTGTGGCTGGAGGCGGATTTCTCCATCACCGACTGGGGTGCCCGGGCCGCACCGCAGAACTACCTCGATCTGGCCTACACCTGCGACGCCAAATGGAACGAGAGCCACTGGTGCGATCCCGAGATCGATGAGTTGGCCGCCCAGGCCGCGGTCGAGGCGGACCGAGCCAAGCGGGCCGAAATCTACAAGGAGATCCAGCGGATCATGATCGACAGCGGCCCCATTCTGGTGCCGTTCTTCAACAACAGCCTCTGGGGGGCAAGCAAGAAGCTCAAAGGCATCATACCCACCGGCTACCTGGGTACTGCGGTAGATCTGGCCGTCGTCTATTTCGAGAACTGATCGAAGTTTATAACTATCCCCTCCCGTTGCATGTCGGCGGGAGGGGCTTTACTTGAGTCTGTGGCAGATGCTCGGATCAAAGCTGCGAGAAAAGTGAGCCGATTCACCGCCGGATGGAGACGGCTCAGGCGCTACCCCGCCACCCTCGTCGGTTTCTTCATCGTAGGGTTCTTCCTGATGATGGCCTTGATCGGTCCCCTGGTCGCTCCCTACGGATACTCCGATCAGGCACTCTCGGAACGATTCCAACCACCGTCTGGACAGCACTTCCTCGGCACGGACAGGTTCGGCCGGGATGTCTTCAGCCGCATCCTGGTCGGCAGCCGCGATGTCTACGTTGTTGCCGGCTCGGGAACCCTGGTCGCCGTCTTGCTCGGCTTGACCCTGGGTCTGATCTCCGGGTATTTCGGCGGCCTGGTGGATGAGATCCTCATGCGTTTTATCGATGTACTCCTCGCGATTCCACCGTTGCTTCTGGCTATGATCATCCTATTCAGTCTGGGTCCCTCGCGGATCAACGTAATTCTTGTTGTCGGGTTCCTCTACATCCCGATGGTATCGAGGGTGGTACGCAGTGTCGTCCTGGATCTGAAGACCCGACAGTTCGTCGAGGCGGCCAAGCTGCGGGGGGAGAGCAGTCTGTACATCATGTTCCGGGAGATCTTTCCCAATGTGCTGCCGCCTCTAACTGTCGAGGCGTCGATGCGTTTCTCCTACGCCATCTTCCTGGTGGCATCTTTGGGATTCCTGGGCCTGGGCGTCCAACCCCCCTCTCCGGATTGGGGTCTGATGGTTGGGGAAGCCCGTACCTATTTCAGCCAGGCTCAGTGGGCGCTGCTGGGACCGGCGGGGGCTATTGCTGTTCTCGTGGTCGGGATCGGATTCATGAGCGACGGCCTGCGCCGTATGCTCCTTCCCGGTGGGGTCAGCCAATGAGTGAGAGAGTCCGGGGGGCCATGGGTAAGTCTTCGCGCCGGAAGTGGCATTTCGCCGGAGAGGCCTCCGGCTTGGAGATACGGGATCTCACCGTCACCTACGAAATCGAAGCGGCTCCCCTCGATACAGTTCGAAACGTATCCCTCGATATTGCCCCGGGGGAGATCTACGGCCTGGTGGGGGAGTCGGGTTCGGGCAAGACCACACTGGCCCGAGCCGTAGTTCGTTACCTGCCCGGCAACGGACGCATAAAAGGTGGGACCGTTAGGTTGGACGGGGTCGACCTTCTGGAGTTGACAAAGGCAGAGGTGCGGCGTGTTTGGGGATCCGACATTACGATGGTGCACCAGGATCCCAACACCTCGGTGAATCCCTCGATGCCGGTGGGCGAGCAGATCGCAGAAATGGCTCGAGTCCATTTGCGTTTGCCTAAGCCTGAGGCTCGGCGCAAGGCCATCGAGATGCTGACCAAGGTACGGATGTCCGATCCCGCTACGGTGGCTCGGCGCTACGCCCACCAGCTCAGCGGCGGCCAGCTGCAGCGGGTATTGATCGCCATCGCCCTGACGACCAATCCCCGGCTTCTGATCATGGATGAGCCGACCACCGCACTGGATGTTACCACCGAGGCTGTGATTCTGGATCTGGTCCGGGATTTGCTCTCGGAGTATCAAACCGCGGTGCTCTACATCACCCATAACCTGGGTGTCGTGGCCAGGTTGTGCCACCGGGTCGGGGTGATCTATGCCGGTGAAATGATGGAACAGGGTCCGATTCGCGGGGTCTTCAAGGAGATGCTCCATCCCTACACCCTCGGCCTGTTGGGTTCGGTTCCCCGGGTCGATGTGGACAAGCGGGACATCGTGCTCAACACGATCCCAGGCTACATTCCTCAGCCGGACAATCTTCCGGTGGGCTGCATCTTCGCCCCGCGCTGCCGGGGAGTCGAAGAGGCCTGTAGAACGGCCCGGCCCCCTCTGGTGGCTGCCGATGGAGAAGCCGGCCACCTGACCGCCTGCCGGCGCTGGCAGGCACTTCGCAGGGAGCCGGAGGAGTTTACCACAACCCAACAGAAAAAGGATTTCGTCGAACCGACCACCGGCGATGTCGTGCTGGAGGCGGTAAAAGTCAAGAAGTACTTTCCCGTGTCCGGGGTGGGATTGTTGGACCTGCTGCGGGGCCGAAGACCAGTTGTACGGGCGGTGGATGACATCTCGGTGCGGGTGCGGAAGAGCTTCACGATGGGTATCGTCGGCGAGAGCGGCTGCGGCAAGACCACACTGGCCCGCTGCATCGCCGGCCTTGAAAAGGCGACCTCCGGGGAGATCCTGCTGGAGGAGACAAAGCTGCCCAGCACGATCGCTAAGAGGCCGGCGGATCTGTTGAAGAAGATCCAGATGGTTTTTCAAAACCCCGATGCCTCACTGAACCCGCATCACACCGTGGGGGCGAGTGTTGCCCGTCCGCTGGCTCTGCTGCGACACTTATCGAAGGCGCAGATCCAGGAACGGGTTGAGGAGCTGTTCCAGGCGGTGAATCTTCCCAGGGATTACATCGCCCGGCTGCCCCACGAGCTGAGCGGTGGTGAAAAGCAGCGGGTGGCCATCGCCCGGGCGTTTGCCACCGATCCGGCCCTGATGATCTGCGATGAACCGATTTCCTCCCTGGACGTATCGGTGCAGGCTTCTCTGATGAACCTGCTGGCGGAGCTTCAGGACACCAAGGGCACATCCTACCTGTTCATCTCCCACGACCTGGCCGCGGTGCGCCATCTTTCCGACTGGATCGCTGTAATCTATCTCGGCCGTCTGTGGGAGATCGGTTCCGCCCTGGATGTGTTCACACCGCCACAGCATCCGTATACCGAAGCGCTTCTTTCGGCTCTCCCCATCCCGGACCCTGATGCCAGGCAGAACCGCATCCGCCTGCACGGCAATGTCCCAAGCGCGGTACACATCCCCTCGGGTTGCCGCTTTCATCCCCGCTGTCCCCGGAAAATCGGAGAGATCTGCGAGAAAGAGGAGCCGCCCTGGCAGGAGCACAGGCGCGGGCACCGGATCTGCTGTCACATCCCTGTTGAAGAGCTGATCGAGAAGCAGAAGGTGGGTGGGAGGTGAGGACCCTGTGACGATCTACCTGCTGCGTCGGATCGGTTTTATCCTGCTGACCCTCTTCCTGGCTTCGATCATCATCTTTGCCGCCACTCAAGCGCTGCCCGGAGATGTGGCTCAGGTGATGCTGGGGCAGTTCGCCACCGAAGAAGCGGTGGCCAATCTGCGGGAGGAGCTGGGGCTCAACCGACCGGCCTACGTGCAGTACTTCGACTGGTTGGGCCGATTCATCACCGGAGACTGGGGCAACTCCATGGTCAGCCGCCAGCCCGTCCGACCGCTGGTTGTAGCCCGAATCCGCAACTCCGCCATGCTGGCGATGATGGCCCTGCTGTTCTACGTTCCTTTCGGCATCCTCTTCGGGGTTATAGCCGCCCTCAACCGGGAGAAGCCTCTCGATCAGATTATCTCGGGATTCTCCATGGCCTTTGTCGGTTTGCCCGAGTTTGTGACCGGGTTGTTGTTGATCAGCGCCTTCGCCTTTGCCCTGGCCGTGCTGCCGGCCAATTCGTCCATCGCACCGAACACCTCCTTCCGAGAGGCCTTTCCATCCCTGATTCTGCCAGCCGTTACTGTCAGCCTGACCAGCCTGGGCTACGTGACTCGGATGACCAGAGCCAGCACCATCGATGTTCTGAACACCGACTACGTACGGGCCGCCGATCTCAAGGGTCTGCCCCGGGTGCAGGTGCTGACCCGGCACGTTCTGCGCAACTCCCTCCTACCCACGGTCACGGTCGTAGCCATGGGTATCGGTTATCTTATCGGCGGGCTGATCATCACAGAGGCTGTGTACGGCTATCCCGGCCTGGGCCGGCTGCTCGTCTACGGGATCCAGCGGCGCGACGTGACTTTGATTCAAGCCTGCAGCATGATCGTAGTTACGGTGTACAGCCTTTCCAACCTGATCGCCGATATCCTGTATTCGATCCTTAACCCGCGAATTCGTTACCGCTAGATCAACGCATAAAGCATGGAATCGCCAATAGATTGCGGCGGCACTTCGGTTCACCGTTTTGCCGATGCTCAACCACTAACTGAATATCTCGAAATGGAGGATGTGAAAAAATGGATGGAGACAGCCTGGCCGCCCGCTTCATTGTAGACACCACCTGGGATAATCTGCCCGCGGCGGTACAGAAAAAGGCCAGAATGTGCCTGATGGACAATCTGGGAGCGACGATCAGTGGCGCCCGCACCGGGGTCAGCCGGATCGCGGCGCAGTTCGCCTCTACCCGCATGCCCGGCCGGGAAGCGACGATTGTGCTGCATGGAAAGAAGACAACCACCGCAGGAGCGGCCTTTGCAAACGGCTGTGCCGCCAACGGTCTGGATACAGACGACAGTGCCCGTTACGCCTACGGGCACGCGGGGGCTCAAGTTTTTCCCACAGCCCTGGCCGTGGCGGAGGCCCGGGGCCTAAGCGGGGCTGATCTGCTATGCGGGCTGGTCGTAGGATACGAGGTGGCCCACCGCATGGGACGTTGTTGGCACGATCATCACGAAGTCTACCAGGCCTGCGGATCTTGGGGATCGGTGGCCTGTGCCGCTGTGGCGGCGCATCTGATGAAGCTTGACGTCGATCAGGCCAGGAATGCCATCGGCATCGCCGAGTATCACGCCCCCAACCTGCCCATGATGCGGGACATCGCCCATCCGGCCATGGTCAAGCACGGCATCGGATGGGCGCCACTGACCGGCATCACTGCGGCGGAGCTGGCGTCTTTCGGATTTACAGGAATCCCGACGCTGTTCAGCTTCAAAAAGTATCGGGAGTGGGTCGCGGATATCGGCCAGAACTATCTGATGGTCGATGGGGTGGCCTGGAAGGCCAAGGGTTATGCCTGCTGCGGCTGGGCCCACGCCGCGGTCGAAGGAAGCAGAAAGCTGGTGGATGAGCATAACGTCGATCCGCGGGAAATCGACAGGGTCGTTGTCGAGACATTTCGCGAATCAGCAGCCCTCGGCACCCGGCTTCCCACAACCACCGAAGAAGCCCAGTTCAACCTGGCCTGGCCGGTGGCGGCCATGTTGGTGGATGGGGAGATCGGTCCCGAGCAGACCCTGGAGCGGCGCTTACAGGACGAGACCATCCGCACCCTGGCCGGAAAAGTCGAGGTACGGGAATCGGAGGAGCTGAATGAACTGTGTCTTCTCTTCGAGAAGGGTGATCCCCGCGGGCGCTTCGCCAGCTCGGTAA